>JAAYZF010000085.1 GCA_012514975.1 bacterium | reverse complement strand
GGCTGGTGACATTGCGGTACGGTTTGAGCGTTGCGCGGCCCGAGGAATCGGTGCCGTGGAAGATGGCGCGCGCAATGTCGGGGGAGACGCCTGACAGCGCGGTGAGAACGCGTTCGGACGCCGTATTGACATTGATCTTGCCGCCGACGTAGGCGGGCGCGAGGCAGAGATAGTCGAACCAGGCGATGCCCGAGCAGTGTTTGTCGTTGAGATTATGCGCGGTGAGCCTGAGCTTGAGGCCGCCGCTCGCGGAGATATGCTCTGGCGTGATATCGCCGCAGTAGACGCCGTCGGATTTGTCATACTGGAGGCGGCTGGAGGTGGGAACCAGTCGATACGGGTCGTCCACGTCCGTCGCGGTGTGGCGCGGCAAGGGCAGGCGGTCGAACTGCCGTGTGACGTAATTGTACACGTCAGCATCGAGCGGCGCGTTGTGGTTCTCCTCGAGGAATTCGGTCGTGAGAATGGAATCGTTCAGGCCGAAGAGATAGAGGCCGTACCGGGCGGGCTCAATGCCCTTGTTGGCCCATTCCCATACGCCTTCGTCGCCTTCCTTGGTCGTGTAGAAAAAGGGCGTGGTATATCCGGGACCGACGCTGAAGAGGTCTCCCTCCCTCACACGGAGCTGCTTCTGGCCGGGAGTGGAGTACCCGGCGACATTGATGCCTGCCTCGGTGCTCTTGGTGATCACGAACTGCTCGCCACGCTGCTCGCCCGAGAGCAAGCGGAGCCGCTGGCCGGCCCAGCGGTTCGGCTCCCACGAGGCGCTGTACGCGGTGACGCCGTCCCTGCCGCCGAACCGCGCGGTGCCGTATGCCTGCTTCCAGCCGGCCAGATGGGCGTCCTTCTCCTCGGGGTCGAGCCGGACGCCCGAGACGGTGAAGTACTTGCCGATGGCCTTGAGCACCTTGGTGCTCGAGCGGCCGCGGCCCTGGAGGCCGATGTTCTGCCAGTCCTGCGCCGTTCGCACCTTCTGAAGCTCGGCGATGTTGACGAAGCGGTTGTCCTTGACATAGGGTTTGACGTACGTGGCATTGGCGAACGAATGGTTCTGCGCCTTGCGCGCCGTGCCGCCGAAGGTGGGGACGCGTGATTTCACCCAGGTGTAGTGCGTCGGATCGAATTTCTCGGTCGAATACCCGATCTCGTCCGGGTCGGTGCTGCCATAATTGACCGTGCGCGCGGTGATCTGGTCGTATTCGTTCTTGAGGGTCATCGAGAGAAAGCCGCCTTCGCGGGGCATGCCGAGGATGACGACATCATCGCCAGGGCGGGCAGACTCGATGCCGCCGCCGAAATCGAGCGTGGTTGACGTGTTGCCTTCGACGGTGATGCGTATGCCGATGGGGGAATTCTGGTCTGAGCGCGGCGTACGTTGATGCCATTCGCAGAGCTCGTACTTCATCTGGTCTCTGCGCCAGCGCGCGCCCTCGCATTTCATTCTTCCGCCCTCGGTGGACAGCACGCGGTAGCGCACACCCCACAGCTCGTCCGGCAGCTCAAAGCACGGATGGCGCTCGCTTGACGACGTGCCCCACCTGCCGTCCTTCGGCGAGCCGTGCTCGCGGTCGAAGATGTCGCGGTTGTTGGTGAGATAGAAATATCCTCCCGCC
>JAAYZF010000084.1 GCA_012514975.1 bacterium | reverse complement strand
CGAGCTCGGCGAGGTTGTTGAGCGACGCGGCGACACGCTCGTCATTCTCGCCATACGCGGAGCGCGCGAGCTGCAGTGCGCGCTGCGCGACGGGGACTGCCTCCTGGTACCGCCCTTGTTTGTAGAGCTGGATCACCTGCGAGCTCAATTCCTTCCACGCCTGTTCATTTGCGCATACGGCGGCGCAAATGAAGATACCGACCAGCATGATTCGAAATGCAGTGTTCATAGAGGTCTCCGCAATGCGTTGTTCTGTCGTACAGCCTCATCCAGCGATTGTGTCGTGCGCGAAGCGCTCCTGGATTGACATCGCCGCAGCGGTGTCAATCCAGGTGGAACACCTCGCGCAATGGCTGCGACTTCGGGCTGTTATCAGGGTTCGAGGGCATGACGTCCTTCATGTGCGCCCACCAGCGTTTGCAGACCGGGGTGGAGGCGATGGCGTCCCATTGTTCCTCGCTTTCGATCTCCGCATAGCCGAACAACTGGTGTGTGCGCTCGTCGAGGAAGATCGAGTAGTTATGCACGCCATGCCGGGTGAGCGTATCGAGCATTTCCTGCCAGACGGGGTTGTGCCGTTGTTCGTACTCGGCGTGCGCGTCCGGGTTGACGGCCATGACGAACGCTTTTCGAATCAGGTTTCCGCGGGGAATCCGCGACGCGTTTTTCCCGGAAGGTTCAGCGTTGAGGTTTCGCATGGGTGTCTCCCCTTTCAGTTCTCGATCACTGTTTCACAGGCACAACCGCCTTCCGGCCCTTTGCCAGAGTGATCTTCCTGCCCTTGACAGTAAAGCTGACCGCCGGGCCGGAGAGCAGCGTGAACGTCGCGCCGCCGCGTGCAACCTTCAGCGCGATCCTGCTGCCGCGGTATCGGATTTTGAACGAGTAGCCTTTCCATGCCGCGGGCAGCATCGGGCTGAACGAGAGGCCCGCGGGATAGTCGCGCATGCCGGCAAACCCATTGACCATTGCCATCCATGTGCCGCCGAGGCAGGCGGAATGGACGCCGCTGCGCGTGTTGTTCTTGAAGTCGTCCAAGTCCATCCGCGCGCTCTGGCGGAAGAAATCGTACGCGAGATCGAGCCTGCCGGTCTCGGCGGCCATGATGCTGTGTATGCACGCGGAAAGGGACGAACCGTGGCAGGTGCGCGGCTCATAGAACTCGAAGTTGCGTTTCTTGACGCGCGCACCGAACTGCTGGCCCTGCACGAACATAAGCAGGACGACGTCGGCCTGCTTGGCCACCTGCATGCGCCACAGGTTGAGCGGATGCATGAGCTCGCGGATGTCCGTATTGCGCGGGATGGCGTTCATGTCGACGGGATCGAGCGAGAGGAAGCTGTCGTCCTGTTCGTGGATGCCGAGCGTGGCATTGAACGGGATGTACATGTTGTCCGCGGCGCGTTTCCAGAGCTCGAGTTCGTCGCCGGAAAGGTTGATTTTTGCGGTGAGGCGCGCGAGCTGGTCCGGGGCATCGCTTTTCATTGTTTCGTAGACGTCACGCGCATAGCGGAGGTGCCACTGGGCCATGACGTTGGTGTAGCAGTTATTATTGACACCGCAGCCATATTCGTCCGGGCCGCACACCGCATTGATGCAGAATTTCCCGCCCTTGTGCGGAATGAACGCGCCGCGGCCGGCGATGAACCGCGCGGTCTCGAACAGGATTTCCGCGCCATAGTCGTGGAGGAAATCCGTGTCGCCGGTCGCGTGGACGTAGCGCCAGACGGCGTAGGCGATCGCGCTTTCGAGGTGGTACTCGGCGGTGGCGGCTTCGAAGACGACGCAGCATTCCTCGCCCGAGATGGAATTCCAGGAATAGAGCGCGCCGGAGCCCTGCATCTGTGCCGCGCGCTCGCGCGCCTTGTCGAGGATGCCGTGCCGGTACATGAGCAGCGGCTTGACGATCTCCGGCTCGGTGTAAAGGAAATGCGGCGCCATGTACATCTCGGTGTCCCAGAACACGTGGCCGCAATAGTGGTCGCCTGTCATGCCATTGGCGCTGATGCTTCTCATCGGGTCTTCGGGATGGCTCTGGCGGAGGTGGAACAGGCTGAATCGCACGGCCTGCTGGTCGCGGACGTCGCCGTCAATGGTGATGTCGGCGGCGTCCCAGTAGCGTTTCCATCGCGCGGCATGCTCGGCCATGAGGCGGCTGAACCCGCGGGAACCAGCCTCGGCGACCGCATCCCTTGCGCGCTCGACGAGCCGAGACGCGCCGGTCTCGATGCTGGTGAAGAACGCGGCATGTTTCTCGAGGACAATCGGCGAGCCCTCGAGCGCCGGCACGCAAATCCGCGTGACAAGCGACTTCTCGCCCTGCTCGGCCGAGACGCTGAAGCATGTCGCGGCAGGGCCCTCGACGCGGTGCGTCAGCGCCATCGAGAAGGTGAAGGGAGCGTCGCGCGTCGCGAACAGGTAGTCGGCATCCGCGCCGGAGACGTGCCGGTGCTGGCGCACGACGTGGTTCTGCCCGGCCAGTGCGCCGCTGTGGACATCCTCGTGCACAACGCTTTCGAAGACGATGCGCTCGCAGGGCGTCAGCGGGACGACTTCATACCTGATCGCCGCATTGTGCCGCCGCGCCATGCTCACGAGGCGGGTCGTCTTGATGCGGACGCGCGCGCCGCGGGGCGACTGCCAGACGAGCGACCGCGTGGTCACCCCGCGTTTCATGTCCAGCGCGCGCCTGAACCCGGTGACCGTGCCGGAGAACATGCTGAACCGCTCGCCGTCGACGATAAGATTGATGATCCGCCAGTCGGCAAGGTTGAGCATGGCGTGCGTGCGCGTGGCAAAGCCGGGAAAATACCAGAGGTGATGGTACGGCTCGTAGTCGTAGATGCCGTTCAGATACATGCCCGGGCAGGAATGCGGGCGGAGCGTCTCGTCATCTTCCTCGAAGGCGCCGCGCAGGCCGATGAACCCGTTCGAGAGGGCGAAAAGCGTTTCCCAGTATTGCGCGCGACGCGGCTCGACGTTCGTCTGCGCGACGCACCAGGGCTCCGCCTTGACGCGCCGCGGCCTGCCAGTGTCGAGCACGGCGTCAGGATCGATCTCGTCGTAGGATTGGATGGTGAACGGCGCGTCGGAAAGCAGCTCCGCCGGGCCGACACCGATGGATTTCATTCCGGCGGCCGCGGCGGCCTGGATGCCCGAGGGCGCGTCCTCGAACACGAGGCAGTGGAACGGCGGAATGCGCAGCCGCTGCGCGCCCAGGAGGAATATCTCGGGGTGCGGCTTCGCATGCGTGATGTCGTTGCCCGTCACCACCGCGTCGAAGTAACGGCGCAGCCCGAGGCGTTCGAGCACGGTGTCCGCGTTCTTGCTCGAGGAGCAGAGGCCGAGCTTCGTCCCCCTCTTCTTCAGCGCCTTGAGAAAGGACGCCGCGCCGGGACAGATGTCGTCCCTGCCCATCGTGCCGAGGGATTCGGTGTAGTAGCCGTTCTTCCTGTCGGCCAGCGCGTTCATCTGGTCGGGCGGGAGGGTGATCTTGTTGTGGTCGAGGATCACCTTGAGCGAGGCGAGGCGCGGGACGCCGCGGCACCCGTTGTTCACTTCCTCGTCGAACGCCCAGCCCATCTCGTCGGCAAGGCGTTTCCATGCGCGGTAATGGTACTTGTCGGTGAAGACGATGACGCCGTCCAGGTCGAACAGCACGGCTTTGATCTGATGTGTCATGCAGTATCTGCGTTTGTCTCTCTGACTTCGCTGCCCCGCAATGAAGTCAGGGTGTGATCGCCTTGTGCGCGCGCAGGAGCGCCTTGATCGCATCGAGCGGCACGGCCCCGGGCGTCACGCCGCGCTGCGCGGCAAGCACTGCCGCGGCGCCCGCGGCCTGCCCCATGGCCATGCACGATGCCTCGACCCGCAGGGCTGAATTCGCCTTGCGGTCGCTCGAAACGCACCGGCCAGCGACGAGAAGATTCCTGCTCCCCGAGGGGATCAGCGCGCCGAGCGGGACGGTGGGCACGAGGCCCTCGGGAACGAACTCGTGGACGACGCCGCCGTCCGTGTGCACGTCGATGAAGTAGTACGAGTAACAGACCGCATCGTCGAACACGCGGCCGGTCATGTAGTCTTCATGGGTGATCGTCTTCGCGCCGGCGATGCGGTACGTCTCGCGCGCCGCGGCGCAGGGCGCCATCGAGTCCACGCGCGCATTCCCGCAGCCCGGGAGCGATTTGACGAAGCGGAGAAGGCGCAGGAGCGATGCGCGGCCCTCGATGTTTGCGCGCGACTGGGTTTCCGAGGTCGAGGAATCAGCGCCAGGGATGTGCTGCTGGTTCGCACCGCCGCCGTGGAGAAAGCCGATGAACTGCCTGTCGGCGAGCCAGAAGTCACCCGTGCGCAGCCGCCCGGCGGCGAGCGCGGCGCGGTACGCCTGCTGCACCGCGTCCGCATCGAGCGAGGCAGGATCGTAGCCGGAGAGATGGAACATGAGCGTGCCGGGCTGGCGCTCGTCGCTCTTCTCGCGCGCGAGGCCCAGCAGGCCGACAAGGTCGGCGTCGCCCGTGCAGTCGACGATCTGCTTCGCAACGGTCTCGCGGCGCACGCCCTTGCCGGTTGACTCGATGCACCAGCCGCCCTGCGTCTCGCGCACGCCGGTGACGATCTCGTGGTAGTGAAGGCAGACGTCCGCCTCGCGGCACGCCTCTTCGAGGACGAGGGCGAACGTATGGGGATTCATGGTGAAGCCGTAACTCGGGCGCGTCTTGTGGGGCGTCATGAAATCGGGCAGCGGCAGCCGGTCGAGCTCCATTGTCTTGACGGCGAGCTCCCAGCCGATGCCGGCAATGACCTGCCGGTCGCGCGAGAAGAAGTACATGGGGCAGCATACGCCTCCGGTCGTCATTGTGCCGCCGGGCTGGCCGTGCATCTCGATGACAGCCGTCTTCGCCCCTGCGCGGCCGGCCTGGATTGCGGCGATCGCGCCCGCGGTGCCGCAGCCGGCGATGAGGACGTCAACGTGCTCGGACAGGGTTTCCATGGACTGAGTGGACTGAGTGGACTGAATGGGCAAGGCGGACGCGGTGGCGCAGAGTGAGTTCACGGGTTCGTCGATCAGGAATCGTGCGGCCGCGGCAGCGGCTTTCCGTACAGCTCCTCCGACACGCGGCTGAACGCGTCGTACATCATTCTCTTCGTTCTGGACGGCACGCCGATCGCGGCGTCATCGCCATAGTCCGAGAGGACGAAGCCGCCCTCGGGGAGCATCCAGTGCTCGGCCAGCGCGCGCGCATCCGCCTCGACGAGCTCGCGTTTCCCGGTCGGCAGCGTTGCCTGGATGTCGGCAAGGGACTCGAAGGTGATCTTCCCGCGGTAGCGCCTGCCTATCTCCTCGATGCCCAGCGCACGCGGCTGCTGGAGGTTCACCGCGTCGGCGCCGGCATCTATGAAGCCCTGGATGATCTCGTTCACCTTGCCGCACGAATGCACCCACACGTCCTGGCCGCCCTCGTGCATGATGGCGAACAGCTTTGCGTAGCGCGGCAGGAAGAAGTCGTCCCACAGCGGCTTCGAGATGAACGCCGCCTGCTGCGTGCCCCAGTCCTCGCTCATGCTGAACGAATGGACGCGCGCGCCGAACCGCTGCTGGACGTTCCGCACGAGGGAAATCTGCGCATCGAGAATCTTGTCGGCAAGGGCCTCCGCGTTCTGCCGGTCGGCCAGCAGGCCCATGAGCACGTTCTCGAATCCCGCGAGCGCGTGCATGCGTTCGAAGAGAATCATGAAGATGCCGACCTGGGTATATTTGTCGTCCTTTTCTGCTGCTTCGAGCGCCGCGGCAGCATCGGCATAGAGCCAGTCCTGCGAGTAGTCAGGGGGAACGACCTTATGGTGCTCGGAGAGGTCGTTGAGAGGATGGCCTTTGACCTGGCCCATGTTCTTCATTTCCGTATGGGCCCAGCGGCAGCCCCATTCATCGAGCTGGACGCCGTTCTCCACCCGGGCGGCCGCCTTGCGCGGTATCCAGGCGGTGTCGTCGCACTTGAAGCAGCCCATGCGCACGGGCAGGCGCTCGGGCCGTTTGAACTGCAGCGCGGCTTTCACAATCTCGCGGGAGCTCTGCATGCCTGTTCCTGTTCCTCGTTGTTCCCGGTCACCGTGGCCCGCCGTGTTCACGTCATCTTGACGGCGAAGCGGACGCCGCGGTTCTGATCGGCGTCCTTGATCAGCTTGATGTCTGCAAAGGCTTCGCGGACGCCGGGGATGTTCGGCGGCAGCGGGCCGTTCGAGTCGATGCACTCGGCGAAGGCGTCGAAAGAGGTCTTGGCAGGCGGCTCGACGGTCCACTGTCTGGCCGTGCCGTCTTTCGAGGCGGTAATGATCATCTTGCCGTCCTTCCAGGCGTCGGTGAGGCGCCAGCCCTGGTCGGTCACCATGTAGAAGAGGTCGATATGCTCGCGGTCATTTCCGTCCTTGCTGTAGACGGCGAGGTCGGCGGCCCAGGTGATGAAGAGGTGTGCGGAGCCGTTGCCGTCGAAATCGAGTTTCATGAACTCGGTGTCGTTGCACTTGAGGCCGGGGTGGGCATGATTGTCGGAGAAGTAGGTGCAGAACGTTGCCGGGCGGCCCATGAGGTAGCGCGCCATGTTCATGTTATGGATCATCGCGTCCATGAACGGCCCGCCGTTCTTCTCGGGATCGGTCGCCCACTGGTTCCACTCGGGATAGTGGTGAATCCAGTCGTGCTTGTACAGGGCGAGCCTGCCGATCTCGCCGCTGTCGAATATCTTCCTGTACGTCTCGGACGCGGCATGGTCGGTGCGGCGGTAGATGATGCCGCATTTGATCTTCGCGCGCTCGACGGCGCTGACCATGGCTGCGCAGTCCTCGACGGCGGGGCCGAGGGGCTTGGTGGCGATGATGTGCTTGCCTGCCTGCGTGGCCTTCTCGACGAGGCCCCTGCGCACCCACGGCGGGACGAAGAGGCAGACGACGTCGATCGCCTTGTCGGCAAAGATGGCGTCCGCGGAAGTGACGACGGCGCCGCCAATCCTTCCGGCGTATTTCTCGGCCCGCGCGGGGTCCGTGTCGAACAGCGATTTGACGTTGATGCTCTTGCTCGTCCTGATCGCGTCCGCCTGCCAGCGAAGGAAATCGCCGCAGCCGATGACGCCTATGTTGTGTTTGTTCATGGTCGCTCCACCATTCGTTGCGTGGCAACGGGTCGGATACTGGTTATTTCGGGAATCCCTTCTCGTATGCGGCGATGATCCTGTCCATGTTCTTGTTCGTGTCATCGACGACGCGCATGCGGCTCTTGTCGGCTTCGAACCAGGCGATTGTGCGCCGGATGCCTTCATGGAACGGGATGGTGGCCTTGAACGACGGGACGAACGTCTTGATTTTCGTGTTGTCGAAGATGGCGCTCACCGCCTTGTCGCCGTGGAGATTGCCGCGCTGCCACGCATCGATCGCGGCGATGAAGTCGGAGGGGATGTGCACGAGCTTCGGCTCGGCGCCGGCGGCATTGGCGAGGATCGAGTATATCTGGTTCCACGTCAGGATTTCGTCGGAGGTGATGTGGAACGCGTGGCCAAGCGTCTGCGGGTTGCCGAGCAGGCCGGCGAACCCCTTGGCGAAGTCGTCCGAGTGCGTCACGGTCCAGAGCGATGTGCCATCGCCGTGAACGATGATCTTGCCGCCCCTGCGGATGCGGTCGACCAGGGTAAAGTCGTTCCAGCTGCCGATGGCGACGGGAAAGACGGTGTCATACGTGAGCGACGGGCGGACGATGGTGATCGGGAAGCCGTGCTCGCGGTACGCCTTGTTCAGGCATTCCTCGGAGAGGATTTTGTTGTTCGAGTAATCCCAGAAGGGATTGCACAGGGGGGTCGACTCGGTGACGCTGGGATGGACAAGCGGTTTCTGGTAGACGGAAGCCGAGCTGATGAAGATGTACTGCTTCGTCCTGCCGCTGAACAGGGCGATGTCGCGCTGCATGTCATCGGGCGTGAACCCGATCCAGTTGACGACGGCATCCCAGGAGTGGCCCTCAAGGGCTGCGGCGGCGGCCTTTGCGTCCGAGATGTCGGCGATGATGGTCTTGACTCCCTTGAGCTCGACCTTGCGCTTGCCGCGGTTGAGGTGGTAGAGGTCGACGCCCTTCTCGACCACGAGTCTGCTCACTGCGGTGCTGATGTTGCCGGTGCCGCCTACGAAGAGTACTTTCATGATGCCTTAGACAGGGGTTGCCGTCGTCATTATCACGTCGATCCGCGCAGTTGCCTCTCTGCAATTGCCGGTGCAGATTATATCGCATCAGTCACGTATTTTCAAGCCGTCCCACCCATCATTCCATCATTCCACCATTCCATCATTCCACCATTCCATCAT
>JAAYZF010000083.1 GCA_012514975.1 bacterium | reverse complement strand
GGAGCATTATGCGCCGCAGCTCGCCCACGGCATCCAGCCGTTGCTCGACGCCGGGTGCAAGCCCGTGTGGCACTGTGATGGCGACGTGCGACCGATTCTCGACATGCTGCTCCGCACGGGCATCCAGGGCCTCCAGGGCTTCCAGCCCGAGTGCGGGATGAATATAGACTACGTGGTCACAAAACGGACGCGTGACGGCAACCCGCTTCTGATTTTCGGCCCGTTGTCCGTAACCACGGAACTGCCGGTGTGCACGCCGGAAGAAATCCGGGCGAGATGCAGCCATGCGATCGACGTGTGCCGCGGCAATGCGCATCTCGTGCTGTTCACCGCGAACACGATCAACCCGGATATTCCCGTCGCGAACATCGTTGCCATGCACGAAGCGGCGCGCGCGGTTCACCAGTGAGGTCTGCCATGCTTGTCCTTATCCACCCGAATGAAGCTGCCGTCATCGCCGAAGCGTATGGCATTGTCCGCCGCCACATGACGGCCAAGCCGGCCATCACGCTCGGCCTTGCGACGGGCGGCACGCCTGTCCGCCTGTATGAAGCCATGATCGCCGGCTACTCGCGCGGGGAGATCGATTTCGCGCGCGTCAAGACGTTCAACCTTGACGAATACGTCGGGCTGGCGCAGGACCATCCGCAGAGCTACTACCACTTCATGAACGTGCACCTGTTCAACCTTGTGAACATCCAGCGGAGAAACATCCATTTCCTCAGCGGCCTTCCCCATGACATCGAGAAGCACTGCGAGGAATACGAGAAGCTGATAGTGAAGGCGGGCGGCATCGACCTCCAGATACTCGGCATAGGCCGCGACGGGCACATCGGGTTCAACGAACCGAGCTCCTCGCTCTGCTCGCGCACGCGGGACAAGACATTGACGCGCGAGACCATCGAGGACAACCGCCGGTTCTTCACCAAGGACGAGGACATGCCGCGCTGGGCGCTGACGATGGGCGTGGGCACGATCCTCGATTCCCGCAACATCCTCGTCCTCGCCACCGGGCGCGCGAAGGCGAACGCCGTCGCCGCGATGGTTGAAGGCCCCCTTACCGCCATGTGCCCCGCATCGGCGCTGCAGATGCATCCGCGCGTGACGCTCGTTGTCGATGAAGCCGCCGCCTCGAAGCTCAATCAGGATGCCTACTATCGCTGGATGCAGGCGAACGACTACCGGATGTACGATCTGCTCGAGAAGGGAAAACGGACGCGCCGCCGCCGCGCATAGTGCAGGAAACCCGTGACACAGCGGCGCCGCCCGGCCCCGCCCGCCGCCTTCTTCCCGCCCGCTGAACGCGACGCGGTTGACTTTTACCGGGCAGTTAGACTACAATGGCCTTTCAACAATGGCTTTAAGCCCTGTGTATCAGGGAATTCCTGCAGGATAGCTGTTCATGCGGATCATTGTCAGTCCCAATACGCCCGAGCAGCATGCGGTTGACATCACGGGCTCGAGCGCCACGATCGGCCGCGCACGCGACAACACCCTCGTCATTGACGGCGACCAGGTGGCTGACTACCATGCGCGCCTCAGTGCCGGGCATGGCGAGTGGTTCGTCGCCGATCTGAGCGGCCGGGGCGACGTCCTTGTCGACGGCGCGCCCGCGGACAACCGGCCGCTGTCGCACGGCAGCCGTATCACCGTGGGCGGCGTCGAGCTGCTTGTCGTGTCGCTGCACGGCGTGCAGGACATGGCCGTGGTGCGCGCGCACCCACGCCAGCCCGCGCCGCAGACCGTGGTGACGCCCGCGGTGGTGCGCCCGTCATACAAACTATGCCCGGCGTGCGGCAGCATGGCCGTGCTCGAGGCGCTCTTCTGCCCGGGCTGCGGCCTCGAGTTCCAGGATGCGCCCGAGCAGCGCACGTCGGTGCATCATCGTGCGCGGTACGCGTCGATCGCCCGGCTCGCGCTCTTGTGTTCCCTCTGCGGGCCGCTGCTCTTCCTCGTCGGCTGGCTGGCGGGAGGGGTACTGGGCATCGCGTTCCTGATCGGCGCCGGCCCGGGCGCCGCGCGGCGGTTCCACCGGTACGCCTGGTGGGCCGTCGTGCTCAGCGCCTGCTGGATCATGGCGCTTGGCGCCGGCATCGGGTACATCGCGTGGCTGCGGTTCTCGGCCACACGCATTGTCCGTAACGAGACGCTTGCCAAAGATCTGCTGCGCGCCATTGCCCTGAGCGAATACTACGTGAAACACGCCGAGATGTTCGATGTTGACGGCGATGAGAAGAGCGAGTACGTGCCGTTCGCCAAGCTCTGCACGGTATCCTATCACCAGGTGCCGCAGGCGATCTGTGAATCGCCGCTGCAGCACGACTACTACTTCACCATGCGCCGCGCGGACGAAAACGGGTTCGTCTGCACGGCGTTGCCCTGGCGTTACGGCATCACCGGCCGGCGTTCATTCTGGATCGACGAGCGCGGTGTCGTCTTCGCGGCTGATCTCAGGGGCGGCGACTTCACGAACCCGCCTCCCAGCACCGCCGGTGACATGTCGGCCACACTGATCGAGCAGACCGGCGAGGAACTGGCGGGCGACCTGCGCCGCGCGGCCACCCAGGCGTTTGACGCAGGGCAGTACGACCGGTGCAAGCGCATCATCGCAAACGTCCGCGCCCTCTTCCCCTCTTCCGCCGCAAGCAAGGAGCTCGCCTCGCTCGAACAGAGCACCGACCCCTTCATCATCGAGTTCAAGTCCAAGGAGTATGTCCAGCGCGCCGATGAGCTGCTCAGGAAAGGGCAGAAGGACGCCGCCGTCGAGCAGTTCCGCCTCATCCTGCGCCAGTTCCCCACCGCGTCCTGCGCGGCGCAGGCCAACCGCCGCATCATCGAGCTTACCAAGAGCCTTGCCACGAGCCAGGTGGGCCAGGCGCGTGAAGCCCTTGCCGGCGGCGCGGAGGACAAGGCCTTCGCCCTGCTCCAGGAAGTCCGCAGGAAATACAGCGAAGCCGCGGCCGAGCCCGCGATCAGCACCGCGCTCTCCGACGCCGAGGCCGAGACGCTCAGCGCGATGGAGAAACGCGCGCAGCAGCTCCTTGTCGACGCCCGGTTCGTCGAGGGCACGGGCGATTACGAGCGCGCGTACAACATCTATCTCTCCATCCGCAACAGGTATGGCAAGACCCAGACCGCGGGCGTCGTCTCCGACATCCTCGCGCGCAACCGCAAGATGGTCGAGGAGAGCGAGGCGGCCCGGCTTGTCGACCAGATCCTTTCCCTCTCGCCCGAGCAGGACGGTCAGCGCATCCTTGCGCTCGTTGCGCTGATGAAACGCGGCTATGCGCGCACGGACATCTACGTGAAGAACCAGGCGCGCCTGACGTCGCTCGAGAACACGTGCCACGCGCTTGAATACGTTGCGCAGGTTCCCAACGAGCTGTCGAACCAGAACTACCGCGCAGTGCTCGCCAACCTCGAAATGGCCGTGAAGGAAGACCCGACCATCGCGCTCACCGTGCAGCCCCTGCTCGAGGAATGCTGTCTGAGCCTCGGCGACGCGACGTTCGCCAGCCAGGACTATGCGCAGGCATACGACTACTACCAGCGGTATCTCAAACTGCAGCCCAAGCAGTCGAAACTCAACGTGCAGCGGCTGATGGAATGCCACTACCAGCTCGCCCGCATTACCTTCCAGGGCCAGCAGTACGAGGACGCGGAGAAGCACCTGCTCGCCTGCACGGCCCGCTATGACACGCACCCCGAGTACAACTTCCTCTATGGCCAGGTGCTGATGAACCTGAACCGCTGGAGCGAAGCCGCCGAGCGGTTCGGCAGAAGCACGGCCCCGGCATCCACCTTCGCCCGCAACGCCCCGCTCTACCGCGCCTATTCGCTCTACAAGCACGCGCTTGGCGAGGAGGACGCCGCGCGCCTGCTGCTCGAACAGGACACCTACCTGCAGCGCGTCGCGGCGGATTACACCGTCGTCTTTGACGTGACCAAGCGGACAAACGAGTTCTACCAGATGGCTGTCGCGCAGAAGGCGAAGACCACGGCGAAATCGTTTGCGGACCTTGTCACCGACGCCTGCGCCCTCCTCGACCAGGCTGCCGCCGCACGCGATGAGTATGACCGCATGATGGACAAGCCCGCCGACCCCGCGGTCATCAATTACGTCGGCCCGCGCGGCAGGGGCCGCGTCGTGACGCAGCCGGGCAGCCAGCAGCAGAACTACCGCGCGCCCACACCGCGCGAAGTCTCCGAACAGCGCGCCAGGATACGCCAGGCCATGCAGAATATCCCGCACCAGATCAACGTCCTCAGGGCCAGCTCCTCGGCCGACACGTACTGGCGCAGCAAGCTGCTCGACCAGATTGCCTCGGTGCGCAAGCTGTTCCAGGAGGTGGTGGCCGACTTGAACGCCCCGTCCGGAGAGATGCTCAGCCTCGAGCGCCGGAAGCTGCTTGCGCAGTTGAATGACAAGATCAAGGCGCTCCGCGCGGCCGAAGACGCGTTCGCCGAATACAACACGTCGGAGGAACAACGCCAGCGCCAGGTTATCATCATCCTCGAAGGCGCGACCAGCCAGGTGTCCTCCGAAATGCCCAACGCCGGCCTCCTGCGCAAGGTCAGCAACGACCTGCGCGATCTCTACGCCTCGCAGAAAGAGCCGCGCAAGGCGTCCGACGGGCTGCGCGCGCTCTCCGAGGCCTATGTCATCACGCCGCAGATGACCGGCGTCATCCTTGCCGAGCCGACCTCGGTGACGACCCCGGTATCCTCGCCCGCGCCGCCTGCGCAGCCTGCCGCGGCACGGCCCGCGCCGCCCACGCAGCCCCCCGCTGCACACCCCGCACCCAAATGACCGCAGGGAACACAGCGACAGACGGCGGGCTCAAGGCGCTGAAACGCGATCTCCGCGCCGCTGCCTCAAGGGAGAAGGCGGCCGTGCTGCGCCGCTTCTTCAGAACAGGCCCGGGCGGATACGCTGAAGGCGACGTCTTCATCGGCGTCACCGTGCCGCGGCAACGCGCCATCGCGCAGCGCCATATCATCCTCGCGTTCACCGATCTCGCGGTCCTGCTCCGCAGCCCAGTTCACGAGGAGCGGATGACGGCCCTGCTCATCCTGACATACCGCGCCGCCCGCGCCGATGCGGAAGACCGCCGGCGAATCCTTGATTTCTACCTCACACACCTCGATGCGGTGAACAACTGGGACCTTGTCGATCTCTCGGCCGACAAGATTGTCGGCGCGGCGCTCGATGGACACGCCGGCGACGCCCTGGCACGCATGGCGCGCTCGCGCAACATGTGGGAACGGCGCATCGCCATGGTCGCCACCTTCCATTTCATCAAACAGCATCGCGCGGATGAGGCGCTGCGCGTCGCGCGGCTGCTCCTCCACGATGAGCATGACCTCATCCACAAGGCCGTCGGCTGGATGCTGCGCGAGGTGGGCAAGCGCTGCTCGCGTGACACGCTTGAGTCGTTTCTCAAACCGCGCTACCGCTCCATGCCTCGCACCATGCTCCGCTATGCAATCGAACGGCTGCCGGATGAACGCCGCGCGGCGTATCTGGCCGGGGCCGTCTAACCACGCACTCGCACCACGTCCATGAACGACATCCGTATTGATGCCGCGTATCCCGGGGGGAACATCATCGTCGAGCGGATCGACGGCGATCACATCTACGTCCGCCAGGACCTGCGCGACACGAAGGGCTGGTGGTTCTACTGGAATTTCCGCGTGCGTGGCGCGGCGGGGCGTGCACTGACGTTCCACTTCACGAACCGCAACGTCATCGGCACGCGCGGGCCTGCCGTGAGCTTCGATGACGGGATGACGTGGTCATGGCTCGGAACGGAGTGCGTGCGTGCCGGCGCGGACGACCCGTCGTTCACCCACGCGTTCCGCCAGGGCGATGACAATGTGCGGTTCGCCTTTGCCATGCCCTATCTGCAGGCGGACCTCGAGCGGTTCATCGCGCGGCACAAGGGCGACGGGCATCTCGCCGTGCGCCAGTTGTGCGCCACGCGCAAGGGGCGCGTCGCCGAACGGATTCACGCCGGGAACCTTGACGGACACCCTGTGTTCCGCGTGTTGCTGACCTGCCGGCACCACTGCTGCGAATCGATGGCGAGTTACGTCCTCGAAGGATTCCTCGATGCCGTGCTGGCGCCCACGGAGGAGGGGAAATGGTTCCGCGCGAACGTCGAGGCGCTTGCCATCCCCTTTGTCGACAAAGACGGCGTCGAGGATGGCGACCAGGGAAAGAACCGCGCGCCGCACGACCACAACCGCGACTACGAAGGCGAAAGCATCCATTCCGAGGTGCGTGCCCTGAGAGCCTTCGTCCCTCAATGGTCCGCGGGAACACTCCGTGTCGCCTTCGACCTGCACTGCCCGTGGATGTGCGGAAAGAACAACGAGCACATCTACATCGTGGGCAGCAGCAACGAGGCGCTCTGGAAGGAACAGACCCGGTTCGGCTCGATACTCGAATCCCTGTGCGGGAACTCCGTGCCGTACCGCGCGGCCGGCAACCTGCCCTACGGCACCGACTGGAACGCCCCCACGAGTTTCACTCCGGGCAAGAACTGCTCGCGCTGGACGTCAGAGCTTGACGGCATGCGGCTGTCCGCCTCGTTCGAGTTTCCCTACGCGAACGCCGGGGCGGTGACGCTCACGCCGGAGAGCGCGCGGGCCTTCGGCGCGCATCTTGCCGCAGCCACCAGAGGCTACCTCGAATGAACCGGCGCGAACGGCTCATGGCCACAGTGCAGGGCGGGCCGGTTGACCGGCCGGCGGTCTCGTTCTACGAGATCAACGGCCTTGATGAACGCCCCGGCAATCCAGACCCCTTCAACATCTATTCGCATCCGTCGTGGCAGCCGCTGCTCGACCTCGCCCGCGAGAAGACCGACCGCATCGTCATGCGCGGCGTCCCGTTCGACAACGCCCCGCCGGACCCCCTCGATTCACTCACCCAGAGCCGGACCACCGTCGAAGCCGGCTGCCGCAGAACTGTGCAGACGGTCACCATCGGTCACCGCACGCTCACCGCACGCACGAGGCGCGACATTGACGTCAATACCGTGTGGACGGAGGAGCATCTGCTCAAGGACGTCGACGACCTTGCCGCGTACCTCTCGGCGCCCGCGCAGCAATTCGGCGGCACGCCGCATGTGGCGCATGTGCTCGATGCCGAAACTGCGCTCGGAGACACCGGGATCGTCATGATCGACACGGCCGACCCGCTGTGCCTCGCCGCGCAGTTGTTCAGCATGGCTGAGTACACGGTCATCGCAATGACGGAACCGCGGCTGTTCCGTCAACTGCTCGACCGGTTCGCCTCGTTCCTCCTTTCCAGGACCGAGGCGGTGGCCAAAGCGCTTCCAGGCCGGCTGTGGCGGATCTACGGGCCTGAATACGCCTCGCCGCCGTACCTGCCGCCCAGGCTCTTCCGCGAGTATGTCTGCGCCTATGTCACGCCGATGATCAACTCGATCAAACGGTATGGCGGCTATGCGCGCGTGCATTGCCACGGAAGGCTGCACGACATCCTCGATGACATTGCCGCCATGGGCGCCGACGGCCTCGATCCCGTCGAGCCGCCGCCGCAGGGCGACGTCGAGCTTCGCTACGTGCGCGAGAGATACGGCAGGCAGATGGTCCTGTTCGGCAACCTCGAGGTGAGCGACATTGAAACACTGCCGACGAATCTGTTCGCGGAGAAGGTACGCCGCGCGCTCGACGAAGGCACACGCGGCGCCGGCAGGGGATTCGTGCTGATGCCCTCGGCCTGCCCCTACGGCCGCGAGGTGCAGCCATTGACCCTGCGGAACTATGAGACTATAATTGGCTGTGTGGAACGTGTCTGGAGCGGGTGAGATCATGTCCGGCGTGCGAGGAGTGCCCGGACGCAAAAGGAGCAGATCATGAGCACACTCCACGGAACACTGTCAGGCGGCACGGCTGTTTCACGCAGGCGGTTTGTGACCGGCGCCTGCCTTTCGGGCGCAGGCCTGTGCCTGAGCGGCTGCCTTCGCCGCGGAAAGGAAGAGGAAGGCCTCTCCGCGGTTGAAGACCTGATGCGCGAACACGGAGTCCTCCGCCGCGCGCTGCTCGTCTACGCCGAAGCCGTGCCGAGACTCGCTGGCACGCCGCCGGCCGGGATCGCCGGGGCATTGCAGAAGACAGCCACGCTGTTCAGGGCTTTCGGCGAGAACTACCACGAGAGGACGCTGGAGGAGCAGTTCGTCTTCCCCGCGCTGAGGAAAGCGCCCGGCCCCCTGCCCGCGCTGGTCGACACGCTCATCGCCCAGCACGAACGCGGCAGGGATATCACCGCGTTCGTCCTCGCGGTGACCACTGGCGGCACACTTGCCGGCGACGCTGCGGCCGCCCTTGCCCGACAGCTTGCCGCGTTCGTCCGCATGTACCAGAATCACGCGGCGCGCGAGGACACGGTCGTGTTCCCGGCATGGAAGAAAGCAATGCCGGCTGACCAGATCGAGGAACTGGGCGAACAATTCGAGGAGATCGAGCATGAGCAGGTCGGTGAGGGCGGCTTTGACGACGCCGTGCGGCAGATCGAGGAAATCGAAGCATTGCTCGGCCTGGAGAACATCGCGCAGTTCACCGCGCCTCAACCGCCGGGAGCATGACCGCGCTGGTTGGTTTGGGGTTCCGCCTACAGGTGGGCCGTTGGCGCTGCGTGAACGGCCTCGCTGAAGCGAG
>JAAYZF010000082.1 GCA_012514975.1 bacterium | reverse complement strand
ATCTGAACGTGGCGCCGCCGTTGTCCACGTCGCCATCTTCATCCGCGCCGAGCGTCACGCTCTGCCACGAGCTGTAGTTGCCCGAATTGAACACCAGCGCCGCTCCGCTGCTCACGCACAAGTCCGTGTCGCCGGCGATTCTGGCTGTCGAGACCGTGAGCACGCCGGACGGCGGGTAGGTCAGCTTCACATCGAACGCCGCCGTCGAGCCCTCGGGCACGTCCACCATCTTCGCCGACAGAATGAGCGCGTTGGTCGACATGGCTGCTCCGACGCCGGCCCGGTTGCCGGCGTAGTCGTAGATCAGGACGCCGGCATTGCCGCCGAAGTCCACGGCGTGGAACGCGCCGGTGATGCCGCTGGTGGATGTAAGGAACCAGTTGGTATCGCCTGCCGGCGGCGCATCAAGAACCGCCACGTCGATGGTGCTGAGGTCGAGCGCGGAGACCGCGTTGCTGACGCTGAGCACGTCGCCGTTGCCTACGCGCAGCTCGACGGGATCGCCCGCGGAGCCGAGGAGGATCATGGCAGTGGTCCGCCGCAGCATGAGCGAGCCTGCCGGCGAGATCGAGCCCTGGAACCAGTTCGTCAGCACGCCGTTGCTATGTGTGAAGGTGACGATGCCCGCGCCGACAAACCCGCCGCGAATCCACGTGCCGATGGGCCTTGACCAGATCGTTGACCACGTCACGTTGCCCGTGATTGTCACCTCGCCGGCAAAGGTGTTCGAGTCGTTGTCGAACGCCGCACCGTACACGGTGGCGCCATCTTCAGCCACGACGTCCGCGTAAACCGTCATGCTGTCGCGCAGGTGGAACTGGGCGCCGGATGCAATGCGAATGGTCGCGTTGCTCAGCACCGCCCGTCCCATGTTGCTTCGCGTGACGAGAGAGCCCTGATGGGCAACCAGCACGCCGCTGAAGTTCGACGAACTGCCGCCAATGAAGACACCTCCGCTTCCCCACTTGTCTATCGTGCCGGTAGACACGATGTCCTTCCCAACCGTCCAGATGTTCGCGCTCTGGTTCGACACGAACAGAGTCTGGGCAAACAGCAGCGTGTTCGGGATGCGCAGTCCTTCGTAGTCCGCTGAATTGGCCACTTCGATCACCGGCGCGTTCGTTCCATTGTCCATTACAAATCCGCAGCCGCTCAGATAGAGTTCGTTCGACGGGAAATTCACCGCGCGCACCACGCCGACGGTGAGCATCGAAGCTGCCGGCAGGTTGATCGTGAATTGGCTGCCCGGCGCCATTGGGCCGTAATTTGTCAGCACGGCGATATGTGACGGAGCATTCGGCACGCCGTTTGGCATCCAGTTGAGTTCGTTGGTCCACGAGCCGCCCGAGACGCAGTTCGTGTAGACAAATGTCTTGCCGTCCCACGCCAGATTTACAGTGATGTCGAGTGCGGCATCGTCATACAACCCGCCTTGGTCGGTTACCCGCACGGTAAACTGGTTGAGCCCAAGATCGCCCGGGCCTGGCGTGCCGGACAACGCGCCGTCCGCGGCGACTGAAAGCCACAAGGGCCCGCCCTGCTTCGAGAACGAAAGCGTGTCGCCCGCATCCGCATCGCCAGCGTCGCCGGCTATTGAACCGCTGTAGGCCTGTCCTTCCGCCGCTGCTGGCCCGGTGATAGGATCGGCAGTGAACGCTGGCGCCACGTTGACAGTCAACTCCGCCCACGAACTCGTCGCGGCACCGCATACATTGCTTACGATGGCGCGATACCCGCCTTCATCGCTCTGCTGCACGCTGCCGATCGTGTACTCCGCCGCCGTTGCGCCGCCAATCGCGCCGCTGCCCTCTTTCTCCCAATGATACTCCAGCGGCGCCGTGCCGCTCGCTTCGACGGTGAACGTGGCGCTCTGCCCGTCGTTCTTCGTCTGGCTCTGCGGTTCTTGGGTGATCGCAGGCGCCACAGCCCCTGGGCAGACGCCGGCGCGGCCGCCCGCGTAGTCATAGAGAACGACGCCCTGCTGGCCGCCAAAATCAACCGCGTTGAACGTGTTCGTAATGCCGTCGGTCGCGCTCAGGAACCAGTTCGTGCCCCCCGCGGGCGGCGCATCGAGAACGGCGAGGTCGATCGTCGAAAGATCCACTGCCGCCGGCAGATTGCTGATGCTGAGCACGTCGCCGTTGCCCACGCGCAACTCCAGCGGGTCGCCCGCGACGCCCAAGTAGATCATGGCGGTCGTCCGCCGCAGCATGAGCGAGCCCGCCGGCGAGATCGAGCCGGCGAACCAGTTGGTCAGCACGCCGTTGCTATGCGCGAAGGTAACGATGCCCGCGCCGCCGAATCCGCCGCGGATCCACGTGCCGATGGGCCTTGACCAGATCGTTGACCACGTCACGTTGCCCGTGATTGTCACCTCGCCGGCAAAGGTGTTCGAGTCGTTATCGTACGCCGCGGCGTACACGGTCGCGCCGTCTTCGGCCACGACATCCGCACATACCGTCATGCTGTCGCACAGTTGGAACTGCGCGCCGCTCTTGAAGCGCAGGGCCGCGTTGTCAAACAGCGCAACGCCGCCCAGCTTGCGTGTGGCGAGCGTGCCTTGGTGGACGATGAGTTCACCGTGATAGTTTGCATTCGAACCGCCGGCAAACAACGCGCCGCCGCCCCATTTGCGAATGGTGCTGCTGCCGTGCCATTTGTCGGCGCCAACCGTCCAGACGTTCGCGCCCTGGTTCGACACGACCAGCTCGGACGTGAGCGTCACTGTGGCCGGCAGCCGCAGCCCTTCGTAGTCCGCTGAATTGAGCGCCTCGATCACCGGCACGTTCGTGCCATTGTCCATCAAGAGACCGCAGCCTGTAAGGTTGAACTCGTTCGACGGGAAATTCACCGCGCGCAGTACGCCTACCGTGACCATCGAAGCGGAAAGCAGGTTGATCGTGAGTTGGCTGCTCGGGGCCATCGGGCCGCAGTTCGTCAGAATCGCCGTGTCCCCCGGCTGATTCGGATACCCGTAGGGCGACCAGTTGCCCGGCACGGTCCAGTATCCGCCAGCGCTGTTTGTCCACACGTACACGTGCGGACGCGTGAGCGTGTCAAACCATGTGGGGTTCGAGTAGGCGCCCCAGAGGCCCGTGTTGTCCTTGTAGCGGACGCGCCAGTAGCAGCGCGTCTCGTACGGCAGGTACGGCGTCGCCACATTGGTGAGATGCAGGGCATCCTGCCCGCTGTCCCAGACGAGCGCGACGAAGTTGCTGCCCGTGCTGACCTGCCACTGGCTTGCCGCGTGCGTGTTGCCCGCGTTCGGGTCCGAAAACGCCGAAGCGAACAGTGTGGGCGTGAGGCCGACGCCGCCCGCACCGTTCACGGGCACCTGGTTGGCAGGCGCGTATGGCGCGTTGGGATCAACAGCAGTTTCGAACCACGTCGCCGCCGAATACTCGCTCCACACTCCCCCGCTGTCCCGATGGCGGACATGCCAGTAATAGCGCGCGTTGTACCCGAGCGCCGGCGGCGCGGCGCTCGTCAGGTGCATCGTGTCCGCGCCACTGTCCCACACGAGCGTGCCGAAGCCCGAGTCGGTGCTCACCTGCCACTGGCTCGCGGCATGGGTGTCGCCCGGATCCGAGTCGGAGAAGGCCGACGATTGGAGCGTGGGCGTGACGGACTGGCCCGTTGCGCCGTCGGATGGCGAGACATTGCCCGGCGTGGCGGGCGGCGTGTTTGCATCGTTCTCGACTTCGTTGGCCGTTACCTCGGCGTGGTCCGCCCCGGGCGCGGCGCAGCGGAACAACGCCGAGCCGGCAACGTAGCCCGCGTCGTCCTGCGCGGCAAGCGTGACGGGCTGGTACGTGCTCCAGTTGGCGCTGGTGAAGTAGCGCGGCGAGCCGCTCTGCACCGAGATGTTCGCATTCGCCTGCGTCACGCGCGAGACGGTGACGGTGACCGTCACGCCTTCCGCCGGCTGTTTCGCGAGTTTTATCCTGAAGACATTTGTGCCGTTCTCAGGCACGTCGAGCGCATCGACATCCGTGATCACCGCCATCACGTTCGTCGTCTGCCACGTGAACGCCTGGATCGTGTGCGGCGGGACGGCGATGGTGAAGTAGTTCGTGCAGTTCGCGTAGTTGGTGGCCACGATGGCCACGTTCTCGGCAAACTCGTTGTTGTTGCTCACATGGCTCGCGGCCAGGAACCATGATGACACCGCGAAGCCGACCGGCGCCTCGCCCTGCGGCAGTTTGATCGTGACTGCCTGATTGGACCATACGTCGAAGTTGACGACGATGAGCGCGCGGCGGCTGCCCTCGCGGAACGCGTAGCTGTGCAGCTTCTTGAACGAGTAAGTCTTGACGCTCGACTCCTCGCCGCGGAAATACCCCGTGCCGTCAAACGACGGGTCGTCGCCCGTGTGCGTCGTCGCCGTCAGATTCCCGCCAATGACGCGGTTCGCGATCATGTGGCCAAGGCCGGTAGGCCGGTAGCGCTCGCTGCCCGGCTTCGTGCTCCGCACCGTGCCCCAGAGCCACACGTTGCCCGACGTGTCCAGCTCGCGTGCATTGTAGCTGTTCTGCGTGAACGTGAACAGGCACTGCGAACGCATGCCGTACTGCTTAAGCATCGCGAGCATCGTGTTGACGATGCTCACGCCCGCGCCGGCCGACGCGACGAAGTTGTTGACGTCGGTGAATCCCGCGCTGCCGCTCGTCGTGTGATGATTGAACTCGTAGACCGAGTACTCGGTGTGCCGGTTCGTCATGACCACGTACTGCTGCGGCAGCCCGTTGATATAGGTCGAGTGCAGCGGGTACGCGAACAGCCAGCGGTAGAACTTGTCGTCCGTGTTGTTGAGAATCAGGTCGTTCGTGTTCAACGTCGAAAGCACGTACGGCGCGATCGAGTAGCGGTCGCACGTCGGCGCATCGCGGATCACCTGGTCCGCCATGCCCGACGAGAAGTTCTGGCCGGCCGAATGGCAGATGATGTTGTTCGTGTAGTAGGGCGAGGTTTTGACCAGCGCGAACAGGTTGCTCCAGTAGTCCGGCCCCTTGTACCCGCACCACCAGTAGCCGAACGAGTTCCATATCTCGTTGCCAAGCTCGACGTGGATTGCGCGCAGCGTCTTCGCCCACGGTTCGGGATGGCCGAGCGCGGCGCGGATCTTGCCCATGCCGACGTTCGACGGGCCGGCGATGTATTCCATGAACTGCGCGATCTCGGGCGGGTCGAGCGCGCCGGGCAGGTTGTACCACGATTCCGCGCCCACCTCCTCGCACAGCT
>JAAYZF010000081.1 GCA_012514975.1 bacterium | reverse complement strand
TGCTGAAGGGCAAGCAGGGCCGGTTCCGCCAGAACCTGCTGGGCAAGCGCGTCGACTACTCGGGCCGTAGCGTCATCGTCGTCGGCCCGGAACTCAAGATCAACCAGTGCGGCCTTCCGAAGCGCATGGCGCTGCAGCTCTTCGAGCCGTTCATCATCCGCGAGCTGAAACAGCGCGGCGCCGTCCATACCGTCCGCAGCGCCAAGAAGCTCATCGAACGCGGCGAGACCGAGGTGTGGGACATCCTCGAGCAGGTGACCAAGGGGCATCCCGTCCTGCTCAATCGCGCCCCCACGCTGCACCGCCTGGGCATCCAGGCCTTCGAGCCCGTGCTCATCGAGGGCAGCGCCATCCGCATCCACCCCCTCGTCTGCCATGCGTTCAACGCAGACTTCGACGGCGACCAGATGGCCGTCCACGTCCCCCTGTCCAAAGAGGCGATGTGGGAGACCAAGAACATCATGCTCGCCACGAACAACATCTTCTCGCCCGCGTCCGGCAAGCCGATCATGACGCCGACGCAGGATATCGTGCTGGGCATCTATTACCTCACGCGCGGCCCGTGGCTGCCCGAGCACCAGAAGCCGAAAGTCGGCGTCCTGCTCCCCGAGGAAGTCGCGCGCGCGCTTGACAACAAGGCCATCACGCTCCATACCGAGGTCAAGATCATGTTCCCCGGCGAACAGGAGCCCATGGTCACCACCGCCGGCCGCTTCCTCTTCAATGAAGCCCTCCCGGACGAGCTGCCCTACTACAACGAGCCGGTCGACAAAAAGCGCCTCGGGCAGATCATCATGGAATGCTACAAGACCGTCGGGCGCGAAGGCACGATCAAGACCCTCGACGCCATCAAGCAGCTCGGTTTCCATGAAGCCTGCATGACCGGCATCTCGATCTCGATCTCCGACCTCGTCATCCCGAAGACCAAGGACCAGCGCCTCAAACACGCCCACGAGGACGTCGCCAAGGTGACCGACCAGTACAAGGCCGGCGTGATCACCGAGAATGAGCGCTATAACATGATCATCGACATCTGGACGCATGCCAACGAGGAGCTCGGCAACGACCTCATCAAGGTGCTTGCCGACCCGGACCAGGCGAACAGGGAGCTCAATCCCGTCCACATGATGATCGACTCGGGCGCCCGCGGGTCCAAACAGCAGATCCGCCAGCTCGCCGCCATGCGCGGCCTGATGGCCAAGCCCTCGGGCGAGATCATCGAGACGCCGATCACCTCCAACTTCAAGGAGGGCCTCAGCGTCCTCGAATACTTCGTCTCGACCCATGGCGCGCGCAAGGGACTCGCCGACACCGCGCTCAAGACCGCCGACGCCGGCTACCTTACCCGCCGCCTCGTCGACGTCGCCCATGATGTCATCATCACCGAGGATGACTGCGGAACGCCCAACGGCATCGGCGAATACGCCATCGAGGAAGGCAACCAGGTCGTCGTTCCCCTCGCGGACCGCATCGTCGGCCGCACCGCCCTGCTCGACATCAAGGAGCCCGGCACCAGCCGCGTCATCGTCGCGGCCGGAGAAGTCATCACGGTCGAAAGCGCCGATGAGATCGAGGACCTTGGCATCGAGACCGTCGACATCCGCTCCGCCCTCACCTGCCAGACGCCCTATGGCATCTGCGCCAAGTGCTATGGCATGGACCTCGCGCGCCAGCGCCTCGTCGAGCTCGGCACGCCTGTCGGCATCATCGCCGCGCAGTCAATCGGCGAGCCCGGCACGCAGCTCACCATGCGCACCTTCCACTACGGCGGCACCGCGAGCTCCGAACTGGCCCAGCCCTTCCACCGCGCGGAAGGGCCCGGCGCCGTCAAACTCCATAACGTCCGCACGGTCGAGACCAAGGAAGGCAAGCGCGCGCTTAACAAGAACGGTTTCCTCACCCTCCATGACAAGGACGGCAAGGAACGCTTCCGCTACGGCCTCGTCATCGGCGCCCTCCTCCTCGTCGAGGACGGCGACCAGGTGAAGAAGGGCCAGACGCTCGTCAAATGGGACCAGTACAGCATCCCGATCTACAGCGAAGCCCGCGGCCTCGTCGAGTACCACGAGATCATCGAGGGCGTCACCATGACCCGCGAGCGCAACGAGTCCACCGGGCAGTATGAGACCATCATTCTCGAGTCGCGCGAGAATCTGCACCCGCAGATCATCCTGAAGGACCCTGACAACCCGAACGAGCCGCTCGGCTACTACCCGATCCCGGCGAACGCGCACATCGTCGTCGAGAACGGTGAACTTGTCGCCGGCGGCCAGCTCATCGCCAAGACGCCGCGCAAAGCGTCGACCACGAAGGATATCGTCGGCGGCCTGCCCCGCGTCGAGGAGCTGTTCGAAGCGCGCAGGCCGAAGGACCTTGCCGAGATCGCGAAGATCAACGGCGTCATCGAGTTCGCCGAGGGGCTCGTGCGCGGCCACCGCAAGGTCGTCGTCCGCAGCGAGACCACCGGCGAGGAGATCGAGCACCTCATCCCGCTCGGCCGCCACCTGATCGTCACCCGCAACGAGCGCGTGCAGAAGGGCCAGCCCCTTACCGAGGGCTCCGTCGACGCGCATGAGCTGCTCGACATCTGCGGCGTCAAGGAAGTCCAGCGCTACCTTCTCGACCAGATCCAGGAGGTCTAC
The DNA here is from genome assembly GCA_012514975.1 of bacterium. Lineage (GTDB taxonomy): Bacteria > Auribacterota > UBA3054 > UBA3054 > JAAYZF01 > JAAYZF01. Next base: position 1,774 of record JAAYZF010000081.1, on the reverse strand, counting down.
CGCTGCCAGGGCGTCGAGATCAACGACAAGCACATCGAGACCATCATCCGCCAGATGCTCCGCAAGGTGCAGATCACCGAGCCCGGCGATACGCGGTTCCTCTATGACGACGTGGTCGACCGCCGCGCGTTCGAGCAGGAGAACCGCCGCGTCCGCCAGCTCGATCCGCCGGGGCGCCCGGCCAACGGCTCCTACGTCCTCCAGGGCGTGACCAAGGCAGGCCTCAGCACGGCCAGCTTCATCTCCGCCGCGTCGTTCCAGGAAACGACCCGCGTGCTGACCGAGGCGGCGTGCACGGGCCGCACCGACTACCTCCTCGGGTTCAAGGAGAACATCATCATGGGCCACGTCGTGCCGTCCGGCACCGGGTTCTCGTCCGAACGCATCCGCAAGGGGTTCGAGAACAGCGAGGAGCTCTACGTGGGGCGCATCACCGAGTCTGAAACGCCGGGCATCAGCGTCGAGGAGGAGGAGGAGGAGGATACCGCGCTCGCCGCCGTCGAGAGCATCATCCAGGGCGTCAGCGGGTATGCGCCCGAGCAGCAGGAAAGCGAATCAGAGGAATCAGAATCCTGACACGGATTGTCACCACATACGTTTTGAGGAACATCATGCCGACGATCAACCAGCTAGTCCGCAACGGCCGCACACAGGTCAAACGCACCTACAAGACGCCCGCGCTCGAGCACTGCGCGCAGCGCCGCGGCGTCTGCCTCCAGGTCACCACGCGCACGCCCAAGAAGCCAAACTCCGCCCTGCGAAAAGTCGCGCGCGTCCGCCTGTCCAACGGCCACGAAGTCACCGCGTACATCCCCGGCGAAGGCCACAACCTGCAGGAGCACTCGATCGTGCTCGTGCGCGGCGGCCGCGTGAAGGACCTGCCGGGCGTGCGCTATCACATCATCCGCGGCGTCCTCGATTGCGGCGGCGTCGAGAAGCGCAAACAGAGCCGCTCACACTACGGCGCCAAGAGCGGCAAGTAACAGCGTCACGTCACTTTTCACGACTATCCCGGTACGACCATGGCACGCAGACGAACAGCCCAGCGGCGTGAGATCACGCCTGATCCAGTCCACCGCGACAAGGTTGTCGCCAAGTTCATCAACTGCATGATGGAAGAGGGCAAGAAGAGCACCGCCCAGCAGATCTTCTATGGTGCGCTCGCCGAGGCCGCGAAAAAGGCAGGCGGCGCCGAACCGCTCGATGTGTTCAGGCGGATCATGGACAACACGCGGCCCATCGTCGAAGTCCGTTCGCGCCGCGTCGGCGGCGCAACGTACCAGGTGCCCGTCGAAATCCCGTCATACCGGCAGGATTCGCTTGCCATCCGCTGGATCGTCAGCTATGCCCGCGGGCGGAAAGGCCAGCCCATGCAGCGCGCCCTGGCCGCCGAATTCCTTGATGCGTACAACAACAGCGGCAACGTCATCAAGAAACGGGAAGACACACACAAGATGGCCGAGGCCAACCGCGCCTTCGCCCATTACCGCTGGTAGAATCCGCCAGGCCGTCTGACGCACCCGTCTGCTTTGCACGGACAGACGGGTGCGTTTTTTGAGCCTGGCGCACACTGAAGCTCTATGTCAACCGAATTCACGCTCGAACGCGTACGCAACATCGGCATCATGGCCCACATCGATGCCGGCAAGACGACCACGACCGAACGCATCCTCTACTACACGGGCGTCACCTACAAACTCGGTGAAGTCCATGAAGGCACTGCCGTCATGGACTGGATGGTCCAGGAACAGGAGCGCGGCATCACCATCACCTC
>JAAYZF010000080.1 GCA_012514975.1 bacterium | reverse complement strand
TCGAGCCGTTCTACACGACGAAGAAGGGGCAGGGCGGCACGGGGCTCGGGCTCTACATCTGCCACAAGCTGGTGACGACGGCCGGCGGAAAGATCAGCGTCGAGAGCAAGGAGGGCGCGGGAACGCTGTTCCGCGTCTGGCTGCCGGGAGGAACGCATGAAACGTAAGGCCGCCGTAGTGGTGGTGGACGACGAACAGGACCTGCGCGAGAACGTCGCCGAGTATCTCGCGGCGCGGGGCTTCACGACGCACACTGCCGAGACGGGCGCCGCGGCGCTCGAAGTGATCGAGTCGGAACGCATCAGCGCCGTCGTGCTCGACCTTGTGATGCCCGGCATGGGCGGGCTCGACGTGCTCCGGCAGATCAAGGCCATCGATCCGCACATCCAGGTGATCATGGTCACCGGCAAGGGCAGCGTCCAATCCGCCGTCGAGGCGATGCGCGCGGGCGCGTATGATTATGTGACGAAGCCGGTGAAGCTTGCCGAGCTCGAGCCCGTGGTGATGCGCGCCGCCGAGCTGACGCTGCTGAAACGGCAGAACAGCGCGTATCGTGACGTGCAGGCGCGGCGCGGCGCACGGCTGGCGAGTGAAATGATCGCGCAGTCGCCCGCGATGTGCAAGGTGCTCGATATGGCCGGGCGGTATGCCATGGCCGAGATGCCCGTGCTGATCGAGGGCGAGACGGGCACGGGCAAGGAGCTCATCGCCGAGTTCATCCACGCGAACAGCGGCAGGAAGGAGGCGCCGCTCGTGGTGCTCGACTGCGGCGCGCTCTCCGAGACATTGATCGACAGCGAGCTCTTCGGGCACGAGAAGGGCGCGTTCACCGGCGCCACCGACTCGCGGGCCGGCATGCTTGAAGTGGCTGACGGCGGCACGCTCTTCCTCGATGAAATCGCGAGCATCCCGATGGCCGTGCAGACGCGCCTGCTGCGCTTCCTCGAGCGCGGCATCTTCCGCCGCGTCGGCGCCCGCGCCGAGAAGACCGTGGACGCCCGTGTCATCGCCGCGTCGAACAGGAACCTCGACCACGTTATGGCCGAGGGGAAATTCCGCGACGACCTGTATCACCGCCTGGCCGTCCTGCGCGTCAACATCCCGCCCCTGCGCGACCGGGTGGAGGATATCATGCCCCTTGCCCACGCCTTCCTTGCGCGGTTGTCCGATGCCGGCGGGCAGCCCATGGCGCTGAGCGAGGACGCCCGCGAAACGCTTCTTGCGTACGCCTGGCCGGGGAACGTGCGCGAGCTCCTTCACACGATCGAGCGCGCCGCGTTCACCGCGCGGTCCCAGGGCGCCGGTGAAGTCCAGGAGCATCACCTCGGCCTTGTGCTTTCGCCGCGCGAGGACCGGCCCGTCGCGACGACGTTGAAGGGCGCAGGCTCCCGCCACGTGCGCACCGTCCTCGAACAGTGCGAGGGCAACCGCAAGCGCGCGGCCGAGATGCTTGGCATCAGCGAGCGCCACCTCTACCGGCTTCTCCAGGCCGAGCTGGCGGACGAAGAGAATCCGCGGCAGTAGTTCCTGCCCGGCCGCGGCCATTTCCATGACATGACGGTCATGCCGCCTGACAGGCGCGTCAGGAGGTCTCCCGCCATTTCCCTCGTGTGGCGCGGCGGAATGCCGTGTTTTCCGCGCAACGGCGGCCCGCGTGCGGATGGCATGCGTCTTGCTCCCTCACACGCGAGGTCTTCTTGGCTCTGAATCAAAACTGCCGCTCAGTCATGTTCCCGGCGGTGCACCGTACAATGCGTATCAAGAGGTGGACATATCCCGTGCTGTACCTCGTGCTTGCGAGCTGGATCATGCTGGCTGCCTATGTCATGACCGTCCGCGACAAGCAGCTCGTCGAGCGGAGCGCGGTGGGCGAGCTCGATACCGTCGCCCGGTCGGTCCAGGAAAGAGTTGAGACATGGCGGCGCGAGCGTCTGAACGACGCGCGCGCCACGCAGGCGAACACGCTGATTATGCGGCATGCCGCGGCGTATCTGCGGCTTCCGGCGCGCGGCGGCAATGAAGCGGATGTGCGTGCATGGCTCGAATCGGTACACGTCATGGACGACTACTGCTGCTCGCTGCTGCTCGATACGAACGGCACGGTCTTGCTTGCGTCCCCGTGCGACGTGCAGAGCGTCCACGGGGAGTACGGATCGAGCATTGCGGAAGCGCTGCGCACACGGACGCCGATCCTGTCGGATTGCAGCCCGGCGGGCTCTGCCGGCATGCCGCACTTTGATATTCTCGTGCCTGTAGTCGATGGGTCGAACGCGCCGGCGGGCGTGCTGGCGGAGCGGATTGACGCAGGCACTGTGCTCAATCCGCTTGTCCGCGAGTGGCCGCGGCAGAGCCGTTCGGCTGAAACGCTGCTCGTAACGCGCGACGGGGATGAAGTGTTCTACGTCGCCGGGCCGGCGGGTCGCGATGGCGGCGCCTTGCGCCTGCCGGTGACCAACGAGCAGCTTGTATCAGCCATGGTGCTGCGCGGTGCGGAAGGCACGGTGCGCGGCTGCGATTATCGCGGCGTGCCGGTCCTTGCCGCCGCCCGCCGTGTCGCGGATTCGCCCTGGAACGTGATATCGAAGATCGACCGCGAGGAGGCGATGGCGCCGTTTCGCACCCACGTGTTCTGGACGGCGGCGCTGGTGGCCGGGCTGATGGGAGTGGCTGCCGTGGTCCTTGCATACGTTGGGCAGCGGCAAAAGGCGGCGTTCTTCCGCTCGCGTCTCGAAGAAAGGCGCGCCCGCCTCGCGCTGGTGCGAAGGAACAACGCCGAGCGCCGCACGGCTGCCGGCAAGATCAGCCTGCTTGCAACGGCAATCGACCAGGCGGCCGAGGCGATTGTCATCACCGATGCGCACCGTCGTATCGAGTATGTGAACAATGCGTTCGAGCACATCACGGGATACACACGGGACGAAGCGGTGGGCAACACGCCGCACATGATTCAGAGCGGCGCGCACGACGACGCGTTCTACGAGACGATGCACGCGACGCTGGGCGCCGGCGGCAGTTGGTCAGGATACCTGACCAACCGGCGCAAGGATGGCACGCTCTTCCAGGTCGAGGCGACGATCACGCCGGTAAAAGACGGCGAGGGGCGCACGGTCAACTATGTCGCCGTCGAGCATGATGTCACGCACGACAACGCGCTGCGCGAGCACCTCATGCGCTCGCAGAAGCTCGAAACCGTCGGCCGCCTCGCCGGCGGCATCGCCGCCGACTTCCACAACCTTCTCCAGGTCATCACCTGGTCGAGCGAGGCGTTGCTGCTCGAACTGCCTGAGGACGATGGGAAACGGGCCGATGCGCTGGCGATCCAGGAAGCCGCCCACCGCGCCGGCGCCATGTCCCGCCATCTTCTCGCCTTCAGCCACAGCCATGCATACGAACTACGCCGCATGCACCTCAACGAGCTGGTCATGCGCATGGAACCCATGGTCCGCAGGATCATTGGCGACGGCATATCGCTCGAGATGGACCTCGAGCCGGCGCTCTGGCCCGTCAAGGCCGACCAGGGCCAGATCGAGGAGATCATCATGAACCTCGTGACCAACGCGCGCGAGGCCATGCCCGGTGGCGGCGTTATCACCATCTCCACCGCAAACGCGGAGTTCCGCAACGCCGGCGGCCACAGGATCGTCGAGCCTGCGCGCGAAGGATCGTTCGTCTGCCTTGCCGTCCTGGACACGGGAGTCGGCATCGCGCCGGACGTTCAGGAGCACATCTTCGAGCCTTTCTTCTCGACGAAAGGCGCGGGCTATGGCGCGGGCCTCGGCCTTGCAGCCTGCTACGGCATCGCCACGAAGCATGGCGGCTGGATTACGGGCGAGAGCGAGCCCGGCGCAGGCGCCGCCTTCCGTGTGTACATGCCTGCCGATCTTGAGGCCAACGGCGCCGCCGCGGAGAATGACGGCCCGTCCGCGCGCGAAGAGCTCGTGGGAGACGGGCAGACAATCCTCCTCGTCGAGGACGATCCCGGGACAAGCAATCTCACCAGGCGCGTGCTCGGCACACATGGCTATTCCGTCCTGCGCGCCGGCACGGTGCGCGAGGCGCTCCGCCTCTTTGACGAACATCAGGGGCGCGCGGACATGCTCATTGCCGATCTGCTCCTGTCTGACGGCAACGGGCTCAATCTTGCCACGCACCTCGCCGCGAGAAAGAACGCGTTGCCCGTCCTTCTTGTGACCGGCTACGCCGAGGACCGGGCATCATGGGACGTGATCCGCGAACGCGGGTACCGCATCATCCAGAAACCGTACCGTGTGACCGCGCTTCTGCGCGCGGTCAAGGAACTCCTAAGCAACGGGCACGCGCACGCCGGCATGGCCGTATCGGCCGTCGGCGCGAGCCACGCTTGACAAATATGCGTCTGCACACAGGTCACCTCATCACTGTCATGGACGATTGAGACAAGGCAGCAATGTCAGGATGACGGAACGGGAAGCCCGACAGGGGGCCGCCTGGGAGGAAAGGATCGCCGGTCGCTATGCGCGCCGGCGATCCTTTGTTTCCGCCTGAAGGCATCTCGCAGCGTGAGCGGCAGCGCGGGATGACGTGGCGGTCATGCGGCATGACACTGGCGTCATGAACGGGGCGCGGTTACAGTGCCGGGCCATGCGGATTCAACACTGTGCGTTGCGTGGCAGCCTGTTGGAAAGCCGCATTGCGGGCTGGTTCCTGGGGAATGCGCGCTGCCGCCCCGCACTGCGAATTCGTACGTGGCACGTGCCTTGCTCTGTTGGACATACGGATGGGTCGTGCGTGGAGTGGGACGTTCGCAGCGAAACGCCGACAGCGGAATCCTAAAGGAAGCAGCTCATCAAACAAGGACGGACTGCATGAACACATCATACTCGCGCCCGAAGGGAGCCCGGTTCAATGTCATCATCCTCGTGTGCGCACTTGCCGCGTTCCTTCCAGGCGCGGCGGCCAGCGCGTTTACCCTCAACGTGCTCGATGCCGACGCGAACCCGGTGACGAACGGCATACGCTGGATGCTCGAGCTCGATAACACGACGCTCACCATTCCCGGCGTGCCGACGAATGACAGCATCTCGCTCGTCATACACGACAGCCATGCACCCGTGGTCCAGACGAACGGGAGCGCGTCGCACACGGCCGAGGTGACGGTGCCTGACGCGAGCAACCGCTACGTGATCTCGGTGCTTGCCGACGGATACGCCACTGGCGGCGCCGGCGTTGCCGCCGGCCAGACGAACGTCGTGGTCATCCTTAACAAGCATCCGCTGCCGACGGCGCAGATATCGGTCTTTGTCTTCCATGACAACAACTCGATCAACAATGTGCCTGACGCGACGGAGCAGGGGCTTGCCGGATTCCAGATCAATCTCGCCGACATCGGCGGCGGGCCGATCATGCAGGACGTGTTCGCCAACCCGCTGGGCACGACGTACGCCACGAACTCGATGGGGGAGTACCTCACTGACGATGACGGCAACTACGTCGTTGACACCATGGGCAGCGGCGAAATCCTTAGCGACACCAACGGGCTCGCCACGATCAAGTTCCTCGCAATGGGCAAATACGGCGTCACGGTCGTCCCGCCATCGGGCAGCCACTGGATGGGCGCGCATGGCGGCGCGAACGTCCAGGGCGTCTGGCATCAGACGGCGACGATCGAGGGCACGCTTACAGTGGATGCATGGGTGACGGCGAACGAGTCGCCGTTGTTCATCGAGGGATTCGGCCCGGGGTTCTACCACGCGTTCTTCGGCTTCGTCGATCCGGCACAGTTGGTCTGGGCATCGAATCCGCCGCCGTATTCCGCGGACAACGTGATCGTGCGCGGCACAAACATCTTCAACCACTTCGGCCGCCCGCCGAACAACCAGGAATTCGCGCCCGGCCCGCCGGTGGGCGAAGCATGGATCGGGCTCAATGAGATCGGCGCGATGAATGTGCCGGGCGCGGGCCTGTATGCCGCGCCGTGCGATGACAGCGGTGCGTTCGAGATCACCAATGTCCCGCCGGGCACCTATCAGCTTGTGACGTGGGACACGCCGCTCGACGCGCTGTTCGGCTTCAACACCATCAACGTGGGCGAGGGCGAGGACGGCGTCGTCAACCTGGGCAACGTGCTGTCGTACCGCTGGTTCGGCACGTTCGAAGGCAATGTCTTCTACGACGAGAATGAAAACGGGTTCAAGGACGAGGGCGAACCAGGCATTCCCGAGCAGGCCGTCAACCTCCGCTTCCGCGACGGTTCTGTCTACCAGGCAACCATTACCGACCTCGCGGGCGAGTACCAGCTCAGCGAGGTGTTCCCGTTCTTCAAGTGGCTCGTCGCGGAAGTCGATTTCGCGCGCTACAAGGCAAGCGGCATGACGGCCGTCGTCGATGACGGCGGATTCATCCCGCCGGACGACGGCTGGAACATGCCGTCCGACAATGTGCGCAACCCGCAGGGGCAGTACGAAACCGATCCCGTCACAGGCGTCGTGTTGACCGACGGGAGCGGCGCGCCCATCCCCATCGACAATCCCAACACGGGCAACCACTGGAGCCGTACGGAGACGGGGCCTGTGCTGACGGAGGCCATGCACCTCTTCCTCAACCAGAACAACCGGATCGACTGGGGCAAGGTCGAGTATCCCGAGGGCGAGAACGGCGGCATCTCAGGCATCGCCTTCTACTGCACCACGCGCGCCGAGGAAGACCCGCGCCAGGCTGTCGGTGACGGATGGGAGCCCGGCATCCCCCGCGTCCAGATGATCCTCTACGCCGACAGCAACGCCGACAAGATCATTGACGATCTTGATGGCAGCGGCGATGTCACCCAGGCCGATGTGGACAACTGGCCTCTCGGCTGGGCCGATGGCGGAACCAAAGGGCCGGAAGACATTGACCACAACAATGACGGTGTGTTCGACCCCGGCGATGCGCTCAACATCTCCTGGACTGACAGCTGGGACGACAACAAGCCCGTCGGCTCGATCCAGACAAACCCGCCGGTCGTGCTCGGAAAGGCGATCATCGGCAGCGATAATTACGGCACGTGGAACCAGATCTGCCCGGCCGTGTTTGACGGCGGCTATGCGTTCACCTCGTACTTCCCCGGCGGCATGGCGAACGGGACGAACGAAGTCGATGGCCTGCCTCCGGGCATGTACATCGTCCAGGCCGTTCCGCCCACCGGCTATGAAATCCAGAAGGAAGAGAGCGTGAACGTCGTGTTCGGCGACGCCTACCAGCCGAGCAAGCTGGCCCTGTTGCCCGAGTGCGTCGGCACGACGAACAACGGCGACCCGCTCCACATCGTTCCGCCGTACCTGACGCTGTTCCCCGACCAGCAGGTTCCCGCGCCGTTCGCAGGCCAGATGCGCCCGCTGGCCGACATGAAGTGGGTGCGCGTCGCCGGCGGCAGGAATGCCGCGGCTGACTTCCACATGTACACCGAAGTGCCGAAGGCGACCCGCCTCATCGGGTTCGTGCTCAATGACCTGACGGCCGAGTTCAACGCCTTCAGCCCGATCTACGGCGAGAAAGGCTCGCCCGGCTGGCTCCCCATCTCCGTCCGCGACTGGGCCGGCAACGAAGTCGCCCACGTCTACTCGGATGAGTACGGCACGTACAACGCGCTCGTGCCCTCCACCTACACCGTCAATGTCCCCTCTCCGAGCGGCGTCGCGCCGAACATGCTGACGATTCTGCTCAACGACCCGACCATGGCTGACCCGACGGACCCGACGGGCAAGCGGCGCATACCCGATCCGCACTACAATCCGAATTTCAGCACCACGCCGTGGACGCTGCAGTACTATCCCGGCATGATGCTCTACGCGGATACGCCGATCGTGCCGATCGCCGGCTTTGTCGGCTATCCGAACAACCAGCTCGATGCCGAGCCGGCCGACCACACGCCGGTCATCAACCTGGTAACCAATCGGACGACCGGTTTCGTCGGCCCGCTCGTCACGAGCACCTCGCAGGTGATCGAGATCACCTCGATGGGCATGACGCTTGTGCCGAACCCGGACCTGCTGTTCGGGAGCTCGAACCTGATCACGCGCGACTACTCGTTCGGCGCAACGGCCGGCTCGGTGACGTTCGAGGGCATGGCGATGCCGATCGTCTCGTGGAGCAGCAACTCGATCCTTGCGCGCATTCCCGCGACGCTCCCCGTCGGTTCCGAGGGCCGGCTGATGGTCACGCGCGGTGACAGCGGTCTGACGACGCCGATCGGCGTGACGCTCACGTACGGCGCCGGCGCCGGCGCCGTCCACCAGGTCGTCCCGCGCGCCGCCACGGGCGGCGACCCGCTGCCCGACCCGATACAGGAGGCGGTTGACGCAGCCAACCCGGGCGACCTGATCCTCGTGGGCCCGGGCATCTACTACGAGAATCCGATCATCTACAAGCCCGTGCGCGTCCAGGGCGCGGGCGCGGGCACGGTCATCAATGCGAATCCCTCGCCTTCGTCGCGCCTGTCGGCATGGCACGCGAAGGTGGTTTCGGTCCTGGGCAGCGATCCGTTCCCGGCAAGTGAGAACTCGGGATTCACCGTCTTTGGCGTGGAACCGACGGACTTCACCGAGCACGCGTCGCGCATCGACGGGTTCGCCATCCGCAGCTCGATCGCCGGCGGCGGCGTGCAGGTGTACATGCACGCCCACAATCTCCGCATAAGCAACAACCGCATTGACGGCAACCAGGGCACGTACTGCGGCGGCATCTCCCTTGGCCAGCTGGACAATGCGGGCACCGTGTTCTACAACTCGAACGTGGTGATACAGGGCAACCAGATTCTGAAGAACGGCGGCGTGAACGGCGCGGGCGGCATTGCGGTCTACACCGGCGCGGCGGGCTACCGCATCCTTGACAACCTGATCCTCGGCAACTTCTGCCGCGGCAGCGGCGGCGGCATCGGCCACGAGGGCCTCAGCGACGGCGGCCTCATCGCCCGCAACATCATCCGCAACAATGAAGTCTTCTACGGCATCATCGTCGGCGGCGACGGCGGCGGCATCTTCATCGGCGGCGAAGCAATCGCTGCCGGCGGCGGTGCGGCGCTCAGCAGCGGCTCGGGCAGCGTGACAATAGACGGGAACCTGATCCAGGGCAACCTTTCGGGCTCGGGCAGCGGCGGCGGCATTTGTCTCAGCGGCGTCAACGGCGTCGACGTGCAGGCCAGCCCCAATCCGCTCGACTGGTACGCCGTCAACATCTTCAACAACGTCATCGTCAACAACGTGGCCGGGTACGCGGGCGGCGGCATCTCCATGTCCGATGCGGCGCGCGTGACGATCATTCACAACACGATCGCGCACAACGACAGCTCGGCGACCTCGCAATCCGCGTTCCAGGCAGGCGAGAATGAATCCACGCCGCAGGGCGCGGGCATCGCCTCGTTCCCGCACACGGACGCCCTCCAGTCCGCATCGGGCCAGGAGTACTCGAACCCGACGCTCTACGACAGCATCATCTGGCACAACCGGTCGTACTACTACAGCCGCGCCACCCAGTCGCTCGCGCCGGCGCCGGGCACGTTCTACAAGGATCTGCAGTCGCCGTCAGGCCAGCCGGTGCTCAACGCGCGGTACTGCCTCCTGTCGAGTGCGGCAGGCTATCATTCATCCAACATCGCCGACGATCCTGAATTCATCGCAGGCTACACAAACTACCTCGTGGCATCGGCCGTTATCGACGAGGCGGGCAACAACATCAACGTCCGCTTCGAGCCCACGGGCGCGCAGGGGAATTACCACATCCCGAGCGGATCGCCCGCGCGTGACGAGGCCGAATCAAGCTTCCTCAACACCTATCCCGTCCTGCGCGGCGACTTTGACACGCAGTACAGGCCGTACAGCGGTGATCCCGACATCGGCGCGGACGAATACTCCGTGACCACCGTGTTCGCCACCAACGATATCTACGCGGCGACCGAGGACACGCTTCTCGTCGTTGCCGCCCCCGGCGTGCTCACCAACGACAGCGGGCCGGGCGCGCTTACTGCCCAGCTCGATACCACTGCCGGCCACGGCGTGCTGACCCTTGCGTCAAACGGCTCGATCACCTATCGGCCCGAGAGCAATTTCTACGGCGTTGACTCGTTCACCTACCGTGCGCGCTACAACGCCGCGCGCAGCACTCCGGCGGAAGTGCTCCTTGTGGTCCAGCCGGTGAACGACCCGCCGGTGGCCGTCGATGACGCGTACGACACGGCCTATCAGACCACGCTCACCGTGCCCGCGCCCGGCGTGCTCATCAATGACACGGACAGAGACTTCGAGCCGCTCACGGCCGTGCTGTTCTCCGGCACGAGCGACGGCGCGCTGACCCTCAACCCTGACGGCTCGTTCGAGTATACGCCCGACAACGGGTTCGATGGCGTTGATACCTTCTATTACATGGCCGCGGACAGCAAGGCGACCAGCAGCATCGCCGTCGTCACCATCACCGTCGCTCCTCCCGCGCCCGAGTACACCGTGAGGGAGATCAGCCTCGTGCCGGCCGTGGTGACGAATGGCGGGACGTTCAATGCCTTCGTGACCGTCTGGAACCAGGGCGCCGCCACCGGCGCCGGCGCGCGGCTCTCGATCTGGCTCGACCGGCCGGGCGCCGATGTCCCGCCGGCCACGCCGGAAGACGCGTTCGCCATCCTCGGCACGCTTCCCGCCGGTGGGATAACGACCGTCGTGTTCAACGCGCTCGCCGCGCCGCCAATCCCGGCGCCGGGCGACAACCAGTTCGCGCCGACGTTCCGCGCGTTCGCCGACTCGACGGGCGGCGCCGCGGAGCAGAACGAGAACAACAACCAGCGCACACTGCCCTATCTCGTCGTCCGCTATGACGGCACGCCGGCCCTGCAGGGCACACTCACCAACGGCATGTTCATCGCGCAGGACATGGTGACGATGTGGAACCTGATCGCCCTGCAGATGGTGAAGACCAACATGCAGATGGCGCCCGTCGCATCCCGCACGCTCGCCATGGTGCACGGCGCAGGCTTCGACGCGGTCAACTCGATCGAAAAGGAATACAACCCGTACCGCGTCTCCATGAATCCGGGCTACCCGTGCTCGCCTGATGCGGCGGTTGCCGCGGCTGCGCACAGGGTGCTTGCAGGAGTCTACACAGGGTACGTGGGCTACCTGAATGTCTCGCTCACCAATCTGCTCGCCATGGTGCCCGACGGGATTGCGAAGACGAACGGCATCAATCTCGGCGCGCAGATCGCCGACCAGATGCTTGCATGGCGCGCCGGCGACATGATGCAGATGATGATGACCAACTACACGCCGGGCGTCGATCCGGGCGACTGGCGTCCGACGCCTCCGGGGTATCTGCCGCCGATGATGCCGCATTGGGGCATGGCCGAGCCGTTTGCCATGATGCACATGATGCAGTTCCGCCCGCCCGCGCCTCCGGAGCTTGACAGCGCGGAGTATGCGGCATCAGTCAACGAGGTGCAGACCATCGGCGCGCTCGCCAGCACCAACCGCACCATGGGTCAGACGCAGACCGTGATGTTCTGGACCGACATGCCCGGCACGATCACGACCGCCGGCAGGTGGAACCAGATCGCGCGCTTCGCCGCCGCGGCGCGGACGAACTCACTCTATGAGAACGCCAGGCTGTTCGCACTGCTCAACGTCGCCGAGGCTGACGCGGGCATCATGGCATGGGACGCGAAATACCATTACAACCGCTGGCGCCCCATTGCCGCGATACGCGAGGCTGACACTGACGGCAATCCGGACACGGTGCAGGACGCCGGCTGGACGCCGTTCGTCACGACGCCCGCCTTCCCCGAGTACGTCAGCGCGCACAGCTCGTTCAGCGCTGCTGCCGCGGGCATCCTCAGCGGGTTCTTCGGCACGGACAGCTTCGTGTTCGCCGTGCAGGAGTACATGAACCCCAACATGGTCCGCTACTATGGCAGCTTCAGCGAAGCTGCCAACGAGGCCGGCGTCGAGCGGGTCTGGGGCGGCATCCACTTCAGCTACGGCAACGAGCAGGGCCTCGCCGCGGGCTACGCCCTGGCAGGCTATGTCCACTCGACACGGATGATTCCCAGCACCTATCCCAAGGATACCGACAACATCGACACGGACGGCGACGGCGACGTGAGCAACGACGTCAAGTACGTCATGCTCGCCGCCAGCGACGGCTTCGTCAAGATGGCCGACGGCAATGAGCTCTACTGCTTCGGCTTCTCCGACATGACGGACATTGCGCTGCAGCACGGCGACGGCGGCCACGGCCACATCACGCCGCCCATGATCATGATGGAAGGCATGCTCAAGGCCGAGTTCAGCGCGCCCACCATGGTCTTCAAGGAAGGACAGCGCGTCTATCTCGACCTGGCCAACGTCGGCATGATGATGCGGCCCGACCTCTTCGACCCGCACACCGTGCACTTCCACGGCTTCCCGAACGCGGCGCCGATATTCGACGGCGAGCCGATGGGATCGATCTCGGTCAACATGGGCTCGACACTCCGCTACTACTATGAAATCGTCGAGCCGGGCACGTTCATGTATCACTGCCACGTCGAAGCGACCGAGCACATGGAGATGGGCATGCTGGGCAACCTCTACGTGCTGCCCAAGCAGAACAACCTGCCTGAGGGAACCGATCTCAACGGCTTCACGCATCATGCGGGCTACACCTATGCCTACAATGACGGCGACGGGTCGACCCACTACGATGTCGACTTCCCGATCCAGGTGACGGGCTTCGACCGGTACTTCCACGAGCAGCATATCGCCGTGCAGCCGCTGCCCTTCTGGTCGCTCGACGAAAGCTACCCGATGATCAACGGCCGCGGCTATCCGGAGACCATCAGCACGAACTGGATCTACAACGCCTCCGCCGACAACTACTCGCAGAAGATCAATGCGCTTGTCACCGCGACCGCCGGGCAGAAAATCCTGCTCCGCATCTCGAACCTGTCAGTCGCCGACTTCCACTCGATCACCGTGCTCGGCATCCCGATGACGGTGGTGGGCAAGGATGCGCGCCTGTTGCGAGGGGCGAACGGCTCGAACCTCTACTACCGGACGCACACCATCACTCTCGGCGGCGGCGAGGCGTATGACGCGATCCTCGATACCACGGGCGTGGCGCCCGGGACGTATTTCCTCTACGACGCGCGGCTCAACCACCTGAGCAACGACACCGAGGATTACGGCGGCATGATGACCGAGATCAGAATCCAGTAGCCTCAGGCACCTTATCTTTCGATCATACGAACGGAGAACCGCAATGAACACGCATCCGTGGAACGCTCTCAACGCCATCCTGGCCGGAGTGATCATGCCCGCCCTCTTTGCCGCGGGAACCGCCCGGGCAGAGCACATGGGCATGCTGCACGTGATTGACGGCATCTCGAACACGACGGTCACGCTGACCGCGCGCGAGGGGCACATCAGCACGGGCGACGGCAACAGCATCTACATCTGGGGCCTCGCGGCCGGCGGCGGCCAGGTGCAGTATCCCGCTCCGACGTTCACCGTGATGCAGGGCGCGCAGATGAACATCACGCTCGCCAGCGAACTATCCGTGCCGGTGTCCCTGGTGTTTCCAGGGCAGGTTGGCGTCACCGCCTCGGGCGGCATTCAGGGGGCCATCACACGCGAGGTTGCGCCGGGCACCGGCACGGTAACCTACACCTTCACCGCGCGCGAGCCGGGGACGTATCTCTATCACAGCGGCACGCGGCCCGACTTGCAGATCGAGATGGGCATCGTCGGCGCGTTCATCGTCCGCCCCACCAATACCATGATGGGCATGACTCAGGCGTACGGCCATACGAACACGGCGTATGACACCGAGTTCCTCTTCCTGCTCACCGAGATGGATGAAACCATACACGACCTGGTCGAGCAGAACAGGATGGACGAGATCGACATGGCGAAGTACTGGCCCGTCTACTGGTTCATGAACGGTCGCACGGGGCCTGACACGATGATTGATGCCAACGTGCCCTGGCTGCCCACGCAGCCGTACAACTGCGTCCCGATGTTCAATCCCGGCCAGCGCGTCCTGATGCGCGTGATCGGCGGCGGGCGCGACCCGCACCCGTTGCACCACCACGGCAACAACAGCCTGATCATCGCGCGCAACGGCCGCATGCTCGGAAGCGCGCCCGGCGCCGGCGCTGATGTCGGCCGGTCAGTCTTTACCATCCCCGTCATGCCTGGTGAAACATACGATTCACTGTTCTGGTGGACGGGCGAGAAACTCGGGTGGGACGCGTATGGGCACATGAGCACGAACGACCCGCTCGCGCCGTTCGAGTATGAGCCCGACCACGGGAAGCCTTTCCCCGTGTCCCTGCCCAACGACCAGCAGCTCACCTTCGGCCAGCACTTCGGCGGCAGCCCGTTCCTGGGCACGCCCGGCACCCTTCCCCCGGGCGACGGCGGGTTCAATCCGAACAATGCGTTCATGTTCATGTGGCACTCCCACAATGAAAAGGAAATCTGCAACAACGACATCTTCCCAGGCGGCATGCTCACCATGGCCATGGTCGAAGCGTACACGATGACCAACATGATGCCCATGGCCACGCCCTGACTTAACGGCGCATAGTGCTCTCTGACAACCAGGAGACAGTCATGAAATGTTCAAGTACGAATACGGGATTGCGGATGCTCATCTTGGGAGTCTGCCTGGTTGCCGCGGGCACGTGCCAGGCCGCCCTGACTGAGCTCTACTTCCGCGCGGCCACGGTCACGAACACCATGGCCGACGGACGAACGGTGCTCATGTGGGGCTTCGCCCAGGACTCGGGCCCGGGCAGCCAGGACGGCGCCGTCACCGTGCCCGGCCCGGCGATCGCCCTTGACGCCGGCGCGCAGGACCTGCTGATCCATCTTACCAACGAGCTCCCTGAGCCCGTGTCGATCGTCGTCCCCGGCCTGGCGTCCTCGATTGGCGATCCCGTCCGCAATGGCGACGGGCGCGCGCGGTCGTTCACGCACGAGGCGGCGCCGGGCGGCGGAGCTGATTTTCTCTGGACGAACGTCCAGGCGGGCACGCATGTCTATCACAGCGGCTCGCATCCCGCGCTGCAGGTGCAGATGGGCCTCTATGGCGCGCTTACCAAGCTCGAAACCGCGGACGGGGCGTATCCCGGCGTGCCGATCGACCAGGACATCACGCTGTTCTTCAGTGAGATCGATCCAGACCTCCATGATGCCGTCGCCTCGAACGACTACGGGCCCGGCCTCGGCGTCACGAGCACGCTCAAGTATGCTCCGCGGTATTTCATGATCAATGGCGTGTCCTATACCAACGGCCTGCCGCCCATCCACGTCGGCATTGCCGGCAGCCGCGTCCTCCTGCGCATGATCAACGCGGGTATCGACTATCACATCCCGATGATCAACGATGCCCTGTTCACGCTCGTGGCGGAGAACGGCCAGCCGGTGGCGTATCCCCGCGACACCTATGCCACCACCATCGCGCCGCTCAACACTGCCGACGGCGTGTTCACGCCGGCCGCATCGAACGTGTATGCGTTGTTCGACCGGCGGCTCGGCCTGTACAACGGCGCGAATGAGCCGGGCGGAATGCTGAGGCATCTGCTCGTGGCGTCCGCGCCGCCTCCCGGCCCGGCGTTCGTGGACATAACGAATGCGGCGCCGCAGAGCGTCCTCACAGCCTCCGTTGACATCTTCGGCACAAACAGCATCTACACAGCAGCGCTCTGGGTCTCGAACGCCGCCGCGGGCGGCGTGGCAGCCGCGTTCGCGTGGGGCGACCCAGTGGCGCTCGTTCCCGGCCTGAACACGATTGCCGTGTACGGGTCGAACATCGCGGGCGACGTGGCGAGTGATACGCACGACGTGACGTACATTGCCCCGCCGTTCGTTGACATTACCAATGCCGACTTCGTCGTGGCGAGCGGCGTGTCGAGCGTGACCATCGGCGGCACGAGCCTCTACTGCGCGGGCAGCCTCGTCTACGAATGCTACTCGAACAGCATCGCCGGCATCATGACCGACTCGGGCAGCGTGCCCGCGGCGGCCTCGTGGCAGGCGACCATCAGCAACCTCGTCTACGGCCTCAACGTGATCACCGTCGCCGGCACGAACAGCGTTGGCGCGGAGAGTGTCGACACGCTGCTCGTGACGCGCCTCACGCCGGTCAATCCGTATGACGTCGAGCAGTTCAGCATCAACATGGACGGCGGCGTGATCAACCTGACGTGGAGCAACGGCACCGTCGGAGTGCTCGCATGCACGAACCGTTACTTCTCCTCGAACGCCGCCGACTGGCTCGTGCTCGCGCAAGGCGTGACGTCGCCCTGGACGGACCTCGAGTCGACGAACTACCCGGCGGTCTACTACCTCATCGCCAGCGGGCCGTACACGAGCGCGTATGCCGTGGGCGCCTACACAATGAAGATCAGGCAGTCCGACGGCGTGACGTTCGGAGAGAACTGGGTGTCCTGCCCGTTCGACCTGCTCGATGCCAGCGGCAACACCGTCGCGTTCAAGTCCTTCGACGAAATCGGCGTGGCAGCATGCCTGACGGATCAGGCGGGATTCCTGAACCAGCGCGACCGCGTCCAGGCGCAGGAGCCGATCGGCGGCAACACGTTCACCGCGTCGCGCGGAAGCAACACGTGGTTCATGGATTCGCCGATCGCCACGAACTGGTACGCGAACAAGATGTACTCGATCCTGGTCAACCCGCTGCACACCGGGCCGGACAAGCCTCTGACGTTCGTCGGCAAGGTGCGCAACGACCCGGCGCACACGGTCGGCGGCATCGTCCAGTCCGACGGCGTGACGTTCCGTGAGAACTGGGTGGCGTACCCGTATCCGTACGAGGCGTCGTTCGACCAGGGCGCGGTGGCATCGGTGCTGACCGACCAGGCCGGGTTCCTGATCAACCGCGACCGCGTGCAGAGCCAGGAGCCGGTGGGCGGCAACACGTTCACCGCGTCGCGCGGCCTTGGCGCATGGTTCTACGACGACGCATCGGCGACGAACCTGCAGGCGGGCAAAGGCTACATCATCTACATCAATCCGCTGCATACCGGCGCGACGACGAACTGGAACGTGCCGAAACCATACTGACCGCAATGAACATAACGATGTCTATCCATCAAAGGGAGAGTACGATGAAAAGCAAAACGCTTGCCGCTGTGTGTTGTGTCTGCCTGATCGCCGGCCTTGCCCCGGCCGCCACCAAGGCGTTCTATGTCACCGATGAACTGGGCACGGACCAGCATTTGGTGCGCATGAAAGACCTGACGCCCGCGCCGACTGGGCTGTATGTCCAGAAATGCATCTCGGGCACGGCCGGCGCCGACGACCTTGCCGCACCGACAAACTGGGGCTGGGCGACCTCGGGAGATGCGTACACGAACTACCTTCCCCCAGGTGTGCAGGAATACCAGGTCGGCACGTGCAGGATGGGCGATGACGACGCCGGCGTCGCGTTTCCCATCCTCAAGGCCGGGCAGGTGAGCGGCACAATCGGCTCTTCCGACGCGACGCGCATGGGCTGGCTGCGCACGTTCTCCAGCACGGCGATCCCGCTGAGCGCCTATTACGGAGACACGCTCGGCGCAACGGCTGGCCGCGCGTTGAACAACGCGGTGGACGTGTATCAATGGTCGGCCGACCCGGTGGTGTCGAGCGTCAACCCGGCCTATAGCATCCCGTTCATCGCGCCGCCGCCGACGCAGACGGTCAACGCGACCATTGCGGGCACGGTGGCGGTTGGCGCGGGGAACAACGAGCTGCCCGGCTCGATCCTCCTGGTCGAGTACCGTGACCAGGCGAGCAACACGTGGCAGACGCTCCAGGCGACGGTCAATCCGGACGGGACGTTCACGGGTGAAGTGCCCGGCCCGTTCCCGCGGCAGCTCTACCTCCGGGCGCGGGTGAAGGATGCGAACACGCCGAGGCCGGGCCTGCCGGTGAGCGCTGAGTATCCGGTGGTCGTGCCGGTGCCTGAGCCGCTGGCAACCGGTGCGATGCTGCTGGCGCCTGTGGCAAGCATGCTGCGCAGGGCATTGTAGAGGCAAGGGTGGAAGTTGGGATGGAAGGCCGGGCACGGGATAGACAGTTGATGGCAGGCCTCGAGGTCTGCCATCAACCGTTGAGACATGTCGCGGGGTGATGCCCTGAACGTGTTGCGCAGCGCCCAGGAGAGCCGGCCGGGACAAGGGTCGCATCCGCGTTGTCATCGCAAAGCCGTTGCGCATCGCGCAACGGCTTTGTTTGACATCCCGCGGTCGAAAGGGTATACTGGTATGTAAATACCATGATAACGGGCGGGCAGGGACGCGCAGAACCGGGAGCACCCACATGCAGATCACACACCATTCCGTCCGGCAGGATGCCGGTGCGACATGCCGGCAACGCCGCACGGCAGCCCTCGTGGCAGCGCTGGCCACGGTGATCATCATCGCCGGATGCGCGACGCGGAGCGCCGCGCCGGCCGCCGCCGGCTCTCCGCCGGAAACGGTGTGGCGGCCGGTCGAGGCCGCACCGCCGGCAGGGGAGGCCGGTGCGGCAGAAGCCGCTGCCGCCGCGCCGGCGGTCCTTCCCGCTGCTGCATTTCCAAGCCCGGCGACCGCTGAGCAGAATGCCGTCCTCCGCGACAAGTGGGGAGTCGAGATATACAGCTTGCGCATGTCACAGGCGGGCTACATTGTCGATTTCCGTTACAGGGTTCTCGATCCGGCAAAGGCTGCCACGCTCGGCTCTCCTGAGAACAGGCCGTACCTTGTTGACCACGTGAGCGGGACGACGTTGCGTGTGCCTACCACGCCGAAGATCGGGCCGCTCCGCCAGTCTGCCACGCAGTTGAAGCCGGACAAAGTGTATTTCGTTCTCTTTGCCAACCCGGCCAAGGAAGTCAAATCCGGGAGCAAAGTGACCGTCGTCATCGGTGATTTCCGCGTCGAGGGCCTGACGGTGCAGTGAGTTTTCCCGGCTCCGGCGCCAGAACAGTCAATGCGGTTCAGATGGATACAGGCGGTTGCGGCGGCAGTGTGCGCGTGCGTGTTCTTTGCGGCTCGCGCGGCTCATGCCGCGCCCGGCGGCGGGCAGCGGGTGATATCACTGACCTGCCGGTTTGACTCACCGCGGTTCTCCGCGGCCGGCGCCGGGTATTCGCGCGTCGCACTCGATGGATGCACAGTGCGCCAGCGGCCCGGCGAGCCGCTGATGCCGTTCAGGCCATTGCGCGTCCTCCTGCCGCCCGGCATGCGCGTCACGGGCGTTTCCCTGCATGCGGTTTCGCCTCCCGTAACGCTTGACGGCGTGTGGAAGATCGACTACGGGCGTCATCCTCTTCCGTTGCGGGTGCGCCGCACCGACGCCGGGCGCTCCATCACCACGCCGGATGCCTCGCTCTACAACTCCCCAGGCAGCTATCCGGCCTCGCAGGTGGAACTTGTTTCCGTGCAGCACATGGAGGGGTACGCAATCGCTGTCCTGCGCGTCTACCCACTGCAGTACATGCCGGCGTCGGGCCGCGTGACGTTCACGCCCGTGCTGCGGGTCGAAATCGGCGTCGAGAGTGACGATGCATCGAGCGCGCCAGTCGCGGGCGGGGCGGGTCGCCGCGCCGCGGCGCACCGCGCGGGAACTCGGCATGGCGTTGACCGGCATGCTTCCGCCGTGCTGCCTTCGTTTGTCGACAACCCGGAGATGCTCGACGAATACAGCGCCGAGCTGCCGCCCGAGGGCCTCGGACCGTCGTCAACACACGACTACCTGCTCGTCACGAGCACCAACCTTTTCGTGTCGTTCCAGCCGCTGATCGCGTATCACTCCGCGCAAGGGCTGAGCGTGCTGACCGCGTCCATCGAGAACGTTGTCTCCTCGACCAACGGGATTGACGCGGCGGACAAGCTGCGCAACCACATTCGTCACGCGTACACCAACTGGGGCGTCCGGTACGTCCTGCTCGGCGGCGACATCGGCGTGGTGCCATGGCGCGGGGCGTATGCGCGGTGCAGCGGCGTCACATTCGACGCGATGCCGTGTGATCTCTACTTCGCGTGTCTTGACGGCACATGGGATGGCGACGGCGACGGCATCTATGGCGAGCCTGACGATGGCGACGGCGGCGGCGATGTGGACATGCTGGCGGAGGTGTGCGTGGGCCGCGCGCCGGTCGATACGCCCGCGCAGGCCGCGCGATTCGTGGCAAAGGTGATTGACGCGGCAACGCGCAACCAGCCTCCGGTCAACTCCCTGTTCGTCGCCGAGTACCTCGGCGGCGCCGCGCAGGGAGGCGACGGGCTCGACCCCACGCTCCCCGCGTTCACCGGCAGCTACAGCACGGTGAGCTGGCTCGACGACCGGCCAAACTACTACGATACATGGACATTCGTCAACGCGATCGCCGCGCTCAATGCGTCACCGCGCATGATTGCCCATTACGGCCATTCGGATGAGACCACCGCGATGCGCCTCTACGAGGGCGACATAGATTACCTGACCAACGCGCCTCCGTTCCTTTTCTACAGCGCCGGATGCGACGTCGGCGCGTTCGACAACCAGTTCGGCCCGGACTGCATCGGCGAGGCGTTCGTCGTCCGCAACGATGCAGCCGCATGGGCAACGCTTGCCAATACGCGCGAAGGCTGGTATGACGAAATGCAGGAATGGAGATACAGCGGCGAGTTCCTCCGCAATTTCTACGAGGGCCTGCTTACGGGCGGCTGCACGGCCCTTGCGGTCGCCAACCAGGCCTCGAAGGAAGCACTGATCGGCAGCGTCGAGACAACGGGCGACATGCCGTATCGCTGGTGCTATTTCGGCATGACGCTGCTGGGCGACCCCGCCATGCGGCAGGAGCCGCCCGTCGTGGCAGGCATGCCGTTCGTCGACATCACGAACGAGATCGCGCAGGCGCACACGACGCCTTCGTTTGTGCTCGCGGGCACGAACAACGCGTTCGTGACGGGAATGATGTGGATATCGAACGCGGCGAACGGTGAATGCGTCTCGTTCGCCGCCTCGCAGTCGTGGGTTTCCGCGCCAGTGGCTCTTCCGGCGTTCACCAACGTCTTTCATGTGTATGGCAGCAACACGGTGGGGAACATTGCGGGCGACACCATCACCGTGATCGGCGTGCCGGAGGGCGGTGCGGCGGCGCTTGCGTTCCTGTTAGCTGGCGGGGCAGGCCGGCGCCGTGCGCGCAGCGCCTGATATCCTGATGTCCCGGATGCAGTCGCAGGCAGATGCAGCGCGTGTCAGGTCTTGCGCCACCGGCCGCGGCTCCGGCGTTCGGCGTCCGCGAGGTCCTCCTCGCTTATTTCCGGGAACATCCGTCGCGCGCACTCGATGCACATGCCGTGCGAGAAGGTAACGGTGGTTTCATCCCGGACATATTCTTCGAGGGTGACCCAGCGGGGGGGCGTGTCCGGGTCTTCCGCGTCCAGGCGGATGCGTTTGCAGCCTGAGCAGACAGGGAGGAGGCCTTCGAGGCGTTTGACGCGCGCGATTGTCTTCTCGAGTTTCCTGATCAGCTCCTCCTTCTCGCGTTCGGCCTTCTTCCTGCGTTCGATTTCCTGCTGGGCGAGCGAGAGCTCGAGGCGGACTTCGGCGACTTCCTTGAGGATGGAGAGGACGGGCCTGTTCTCGATGATGATGCCCTTCACCTTGTTCTGCCACTCGAGGTAGAGGTAGAGGAACGGGCAGGCGAACGCCGAAACGATGAGCCGCGTGAGCAGCGTGCCCTTCATGATCCCCAGGTAGTCGGGCGCGCCGATGAAGGCGCCGGTGGCGAACAGGAAGACGTCGAGCCACATGACGCCGAGCAGGGTGAGATAGGCGCGGAGCCAGAGCTGCAGCCGCAGCTTTGGCTTGCCGAGAAATTCCCA
The DNA here is from genome assembly GCA_012514975.1 of bacterium. Classification (GTDB taxonomy): domain Bacteria; phylum Auribacterota; class UBA3054; order UBA3054; family JAAYZF01; genus JAAYZF01. The sequence continues at coordinate 18,233 of JAAYZF010000080.1, read as the reverse complement.
CGCCATGCCCAGGAACACGAGGTCGGCCACCGTTGCCAGCACGGACGCCGCATTGATCCGCAGGCTGGGTGTCGGCACGAAGCCCAGTTCCGAATGGCCCGCGAGCTTCATCTGGAAATGCAGGGCCACGGCGATCAACGGCACCATCGCCGACACGCCCGCGACGGTCGAGATGGCAATCCGCGTGGCGCGCGGCCCGTCAAACACGTAGACCACAAACACCGCGAGCAGCAGCGAGGTGTAGAACACCGTCGAGCCGACCATGAACGTGATCCCGGCCACCTCGACTTTCACCCCCGCGTCCGTCACCCAAGACATGATCGCCGTCAGCCCGCCGATCAGCGCGTAGAAATGGGCAAGGCCGAACCGGCTTCTGAGCGAATGCGCCCAGAGCACGAGGAAGTACACCGACATCGCCTCGACAATCAGAATCATGAGTTCGTTCGTCATCAAGGTGCATCCATGCTGTTATCCGCGCGCCGCACGCCGTGCGGCGTCTACCGCGCGACGTGCGCGGCGAGCGCTTCGCCGAGCGCGATGGCGCACTTCACGTCCGCGGGCTTCTCCGGCGCGCCTTTGCAGACGACGTTGTCCGCCACTCTCACGAGCTTGCATGCATCGGCGAGCTTGTCGATGCTTTTGATCGCGCCGCCGCCGCCGCCGTGCGTGAGGAATGCGACGTACGGTTTGCCGAGTGTCTGCTTCTTGTGCCAGCTTGCCAGCATGATGTCATCGAAGAACTGCTTCAGGCCGCCGGCCATGAGCGTGAAGTAATCGGGGCTGCCCAGTGCGTACGCATCGGCTTTCTCCGCCGCATCCATGTCAACGCGTTTCTCGTTGACATTCACGAGCTCGACGTCGATGCCGGGCTGTTTCCGGCAGCCTTGCGCGACGAGCTCCGCCATGCGCTTCGTGTTGCCTTTCTCCTGCGAGTGGTAGACGATGAGGATCCGTTTCATGGTGTCTCCGGGTCGGGATGATTACGAGGTGCGGGCCGGACTTCTTTTCGCCGGGATCGCCGATCAATCGAGGCGTGCGCAGGGAACGCCTGCCGGGTCCGCCACCCAATTGTAGCACAGTCGCACCATGAAGTCAAAGCGCACAGCGGGCTCCGTACACGGATGGCACGGATGGCACGGAGCGAACGGCTACGACACATACGAAATCGTGTCGAACAGAAGGATCAGACGTGTGCCGAGGCAGAAGAAAGTTCATCCGGCTGTTTCGGTTTCTGCTATACTATGTGCGTATAAGGCCTCCGCTCAATTCCGTTGTGCGTGAGGCGGGAGAGAAACAGTGAAACGACCACACATCCTTTTCCTGATGTCCGACGAGCACCGCGCTGATGTTGCCGGGTTCGCGGGCAATGCCATTGTACGCACGCCCGTGCTTGACCGTCTCGCGTCGACGGGCGTCGTTTTCAGCAATGCGTACTGCGCTTCGCCGATCTGTGTGCCCGGCCGCCAGGCTATGATGTCCGGCCAACTGCCGCGCACGTGCCGTTGCGAACGCTATGGCGATGATCTTGCGCCAGGCTACATGACGTGGCCGCGCGTGTTCTCGCAGCACGCGTACATCACCACCGCGTGCGGCAAGCTCCATCACATGGGCGCGGACCAGATGCAGGGCTGGCGCCGCCGCATCGGCATGGACGACATGTTGATCCATGAGTCACGGTTCATCGACGGGCGAGTGCAGGCCGAGTTCGACCGCTGCACGCCCGGCCCGGAGCGTGAGGGCAAATGGTCGGACGCCAAGGAAATCAGACGCGCGGGCGTCGGCGTTGGGCCCCATACAGAAGTGTGGGACGAGTACGCCACGACAGGAATGGAGCACGCCATCCGCGAGTATTTCACGGACCCGTACTATGACAGGCCGCAGGGCCATTGTCCCCATGTTCTCTACCTCGGGCTGAGCAACCCGCATTATCCGTACCTGGCGCAGGAGGAATTGTTCGAGTACTATCTGCCGCGCGTGCGGCCGTTCATCAACCAGGCGCGGTTCGACCATCCCTGGCTGGGCAAATCGCCCTTCATGCCGGGAATCGTCAGCATCGGCCCTGACGGCGACGTGACTGAACGCGAAGTCCGTCGCGCCACCGCGGCGTACTATGCGAACATCGAGGCATGCGACCGGCGCTATGGCCGCATCCTTTCCCGCCTTGAGGCTGCCGGCCAGGATCTTGATGACTGGATCATTGTATACACGACCGACCATGGCGAGATGCTGGGCGAGCACGCGATCTGGGAAAAGCAGAAATTCTTCGAGGGCAGCGCCCGCGTGCCCCTCATCATCCGCTGGCCGCGCGGGTTCGACGGCGGGCGCGTCGTGTCGCGCAATGTAAGTTCGTGCGACCTGTTTGCCACGCTGTGCGACCTGGCCGGGCTGCCCATTCCGGCGGGGCTGGACAGCCGCTCTCTTGTGCCGTTGCTGAGAGGCGGCGACGTGGCGTGGCGCGATGAGGCCGTCACGCAGTTTGGCGGTGTGAACCTCATGATCAAGTGGGGCGCGCTGAAATACCAGTATTACGGCGAGGATGTTCCTGAAGTGCTCTTCGATCTCGAACGCGACCCGGGCGAGTTGCGCAACGCGATCAACGACAGGCAGCATGCCGCCATCGTCACGCAGTTCCGCATTCGAGTGGCTGAACTCGGCTTTGGCCCGAAGGCGGATACCGGGTACAAGAACGCCGGTTACCACAGCGCGGCGACGGCTCGCTGACCCAGGAGCGGCGCCTGTCGCCGTCTGGAGGGAAGGCGTACGCGCCTGCCGGTTGCCCGTGCGGCAGGCCGCACCGCGGCGGCCGAGTACGGCCGCCCTCCATTGCCTGCGCGGCAGGCCGCACTGCGCATGCGCGTCAGAACAGGGCACGCAACAAAGAACAGCGCGGCAGGCAGCCCTGCCGCGCTGTGAACAATCCACCCGATCGCATCTACCGCGCCACAGTCTTCAGCCGCACGCTCCGGCCGGGGCGCGCAACGGCCCGGACGGCGGCGCTGCCATGGCCGATGCGGCCGTTGACGTTGATCTCGATGGGCAGCGCAGCGGGCGCCGTGCCGCCGTCACGATCGACGCCGAGCGCGCGGGCAAGCTGTGCGCCGGACATTGTGACCGCGAGTCTGACGGTGCCATCGTCAGCCTGGTACGCGCAGCCGCATGCGCTCGCGCCTTGCTCGCAGGCCGCGGGCGCGCAGAAACGGAACGCGCCGGCCCAGCCGCGCAACGCGCGCGGAGTGAACGTCATGCTTGCGTTGCCGACGCCGACCGCCCAGGGGCCTGCGCCGGGATCGTCATCGAGCGGCGCCGTGAACGTCAGGACCACCGTCATCCAGTTCTTCCTTCCACACCTGGCGCGAATGGAACGGATCGTGACATCGGCAAGTTCGTCCTGCGCCCTGTCCGCCACGCGGAGTGACACTGTACCGCGCGCAGTGCCTTCAGGCCCCTCCGCCGCCATGGCGATCGTGTGATCGCCCGGCACGGACGGTGTGCCCTCAATCATGCCGTCCTGCCTGAGCGCCATACCCGGCGGGAGTGGATCAATCGACCTGAACGTCCATGCCGATGCGTCACTGATGCCGCCGAGCGCGAGCGCGGCGCTGTACGGCGCCGCCCTGGCGCCGTCGACGCAAAACGTTCTCGCGATGTGCGGATTCGTCGGCGCGGGCACTACGGCAAGGACGAATGACGCCGACGCCGTCTGGCACCAGTCGCTCGCCTCGACGGTGAAGGGGAACGAGCCTGCTTCGCGCGGCGCGCCGTAGATGTACCCGTTGGCCATGAAGACGAGCCCTGTGCTCAGCGCGCCATCAGTGATTCTCCAGCGCACCTGGCCAACCGCGCCTGTTGCGGCTAACACGGCCTTGTAATACCTTCCCAGAATCGCCTGCGGCAGGTCCGTGTTGAGGATGGCTAGCGTCGGCGGCCCATCGTATGCGCATATCACGCGGCGCACCTCGCGGGCCCAGTTGCCGAACACATCGCGCGCGATGATGGTGAAGATGTTCGTACCCGGGCGCAGAGGCATTTCCCTGTCAAAGGCGAACGTGCCTGCTGAGACACCACTAATATAGACGGTCACCGGGCCCGAGTCGTCCGACGCGGTGCCCTGGACTCTCACCACGCGGTCAGGCGTCTCGAGCCAGTCCGCGGGCGCGGTGACGTTGAGCACCGGGGGATTCGTCTCGCGCAGCGGGAGGTTGAAGTAGAGATAGAGCACGCTCTGTGTCGCGTTGTTCCCGCTCGTGTCCGCGGCGATGACCTCGAAGATGTTGGACACGGGTGCGAGCACGGCTGTGTAGAGCCACAGCGCGTTGCTCTGCACCGCCGCCGCGCCGTTGACTGTGACGCCCGCGATGCCGCGATTGTCCCATGCGCTGATCCTCATGAGCACCGTGGGCATCATGGTTGCATGGCCGCTTTCCGGATGGACGCGCACGGTTGGCGGCGTCACGTCCGGCTCGGGCACGTAGACGCGGATGACGCGGCGGAAGTCCTTTGCCATGTTGCCCGCGAGGTCGCGCGCATGGATGGTGATTGTGTTCGTTCCGATGCAGAGCTGCTGCGAGCCCGCGAAGTCATTCGTGCCGAGAAGCCTGCCGTTTACGTACACGAGCGCGATGCCCGAGTCGTCAACGGCAGTGCCGGCGACGAGGCATGACGCGTTGGACGTTACGAGCAGGTCCTCGGGCGCCTCGACGGTGAGCACAGGGGCATTGGTATCGCGCGGAGGCGGCGTGTAGCGAAGATACCAGACCGACTGCGCGGCGGTCTTGCCGGATTTGTCCGTGGCGACCACGTCGAACGTGTTCGTGCCTTGCGCGAGCAGCGCAGTGTAGACCCAGGCGCCCGAGTACGCTGCCGCATCGCCGTTCACCGTCACGCTGGCGACCCCGACGTCGTCCGTCACGCTCATCCACATGCGCACGGCTTCCTGCCGGCTCACGTATCCGCTCTTGGGGCCAATGTTCACGATGACCGGCGGGGCGACATCGACGGGCGGCGGGATGAAGCGGACAACCGCGCGGCGCACATGCGCCCTGTTCCCGCACGGGTCGACCGCAAAAATGTCGATGGTGTTTGTGCCTATCCACACGGGCACATCCGCCTCGAATGCCTCGCCGCCGGCGTAGGCGCCTCTGACGAACACGCCGACGAACCCGGAGTCATCAGATGCCGTTCCGGCAACGCGCACCGATGCTTCAGGCGTCACAAGGCTGTCGTCAGGCACGGTGACTGTCAGCGTCGGCGCATTGGTGTCGCGCCCGTATGCGGCCACGCGGACATACCAGACGTCTTGCGACGCGATCGGGCCGGCTGCCGTCGAGGCGAGCACGGCGAACGTGTTCGTGCCCGGCTCGAGTGCCGCGGTGCAGCGGTACATGCCGTTGGTCGGCGCGACGGGAATGCTGTTCACGGTGATCTGCACTTCCGACGTTGCACCGCCGTAGAGGTGGATGGACATCATGACCGAGGGCTGCGTGGTAAGATAGCCTGCTGAAGGCGAGACATAGAGTTTCGCCTGCGGCGGATGCAGGGCGCCGGAAGGATCGGCCCAGAGAGGAAGCGAGCAGGCAACAAGCACAGTGCTGGCGATTGCGAGGGGATGAAGCGTACTCATGGACGTCCTTGGCAGATGGTTATCGTACACCGGTGCACCGCTTGAAGGTACATTATAATATACTAGCTTGCGGCCGAAAAGTCAAGCGTGCATCACGTGGGATGAGATTCCGATATACGGGCTGAGCATGCATGCTGACACCTTGACGCGGCGGGTGGCCACGACTGCAGTCGCGGCCTGCTGCCCGTCGCGCGCCCCTATGCCGACGCAGTGTTGCCGCAGGCCCACGCGCCTCCTGCCCGGCTCTCAAATCTGCTGCGCGGTCGTCTGCGCAACAGATTTGGACTGGGATTTGACATCCGCTGATTCGCGCGCTATACTAGTGCTGTTGCGTTGAGTATCCCATCCTGTGTGCAGGTGCCGTAGGAGGTGTTCCATGAAGCCTGTGCGTCATGTGCTGCTGTTTGTCGCATTCGCATTCCTCTATGCATTTCTGCCGCGTAGCGCTGTTGGCGACGTGACGAACGGCGCGGTCGTGGTTGCCACGAACTCGGCGTGGGCTGAGGAAACCTATGTGCTCGGCTCGCTCACCGTGCAGGACGGTGCGACGCTGTCCATCGCGGGCGGCTCGACGGTTGACGTGTCAGGCACGTTCATCGTCACCGGCAGCAACACGACGGTGCTGTGCCAGGGGAAGAACCGGACGGGGATGGTGAGCGGCGTGTGGGCCGGCGCGGGCGTCGTGATCAACGCGGGCACGGTGACCGTGTCGGCGCTGTCGCGCATTTCGGCTGATGCGCAAGGGTACACGAGCGCCGGGCTCGGCACGCGGGGCAACGGGCCGTGCGGCGGCGCGCGCGGGTATGGCAGCGGCGGCGGTGGCGGCGGGCACGGCGGCCGCGGCGGCGATGGTGCGGATGGCGCGGGCGGCGGAACATGCGACTCGCAGTACCAGCCGGTTGGCCTTGGCTCGGGCGGCGGTTGTGGCGACGAGGGCACACCCACCGGGCATGGCGGCGGCGCGATCAACCTCACTGTTGGCAGCGTGCTCACGCTCGACGGTACGGTCACTGCGAACGGCGGGAACGGCACTGCGCACGACTGCGGAGGCGGTGCGGGCGGCTCGATCTACGCGCGCACGGCGGTGCTGAACGGCAGCGGGCGCTTCACGGCCAACGGCGGCAACGGGACACCCTATGCCGGCGCGGGCGGCGGCGGACGCATCGCGGTGTACTACGGCGCGGAGAGTTTCACCGGGTTCGACACCTCGACGGTGTCGGCCGGCAGCACGCGGCCGGGCGTTGTCGGCACGATCACGTTCGTCGACACGTCAGTCAGCAACGGCATCATGCGCATCACGCAGAATTATGTGATGGATGAGAACACGATGCTGACGCTCGGAGAGCTCGATGTGGAGAATGGCGCAACGCTCACCATCGGCGGCGGCTCGGTCATCACGGTCAACGGGCTGGTTCATGTCAAGGAATCGTCGAGCATCATTCTGCAAAGCAGGGACGCAGCGGGCATGGTGAGCGGCGCGTGGGCCGGCGTGGGCGTGACGATCAACGCGGGAAGCATCGTCATCGACACGAACTGCGTGATGAGCGCTGATGCGCAGGGCTACACGAGCGCCGGCCTCGGCACGCGGGGCAACGGGCCGGGCGGCGGCGCGAGGGGCTTTGGCAGTGGCGGAGGCGGAGGCGGGTATGGCGGCCGCGGCGGCGACGGTGCGGATGGCATCGGCGGCGGCGTGTACGGTTCGTCCGAGTTCCCCGCCGACCTTGGCTCCGCCGGTGGGTGCGGTGATCAAGGCACGCCCACGGGGCATGGCGGCGGTGCGATCATCCTTGATGTCGGCAGCGCGCTGACGCTCGACGGCGTCATCAGCGCCAATGGCGGCAATGGGACGGCGAACGATTGCGGCGGCGGCTCGGGCGGCTCGATCCTCGTGCATACGAAGACGCTTGCCGGCGCAGGCCGCTTCAGCGTGAACGGCGGCAACGGCACGCCCTATGCCGGCGCGGGCTCGGGTGGCCGTGTGGCGGTGTACTATGAAACAGGATCGTTCAGCGGCTTCACGAACTCGGCCAGCGCGGGCGGGGCGCTGAGCCGAAACGGCCAGGCGGGCACGCTGGGCTTCTTCAACACAGCGCTCGGCGCGGGCAAGTATCACCTGCTCGTGCCGTCGTACCGGTTTGACTACGGCACTGGCTCGGTCGTGACGCTCGAGAGCCTGACGGCCGGCATTGCCGGCGCGCCGCTGACGGCCTCGGTCGAGCTCGCGGCAAGCTCGCTCATCACCGCGGGCGACATCACCGTGGCTGCCGCGGGCACGCTGTTCGTTGGCGGCGGGTCGACAATGACGGTCGCCCGGTCGCTCTCTCTGACGGGCTCGAATGCGACGATGATCTGCGGTGGGCGGCATGCCGGTGAGATGGTCAACAGCAACTGGCTCGGCGCCGGCGTGGTCATCAGCGCGAGCAATGTGACCATCAGCGCCGGCTCGCGCATGCACGGCGACGCACAAGGCTATCGCTCGACCGCCCATGGCACGGCAGGCTGCGGCCTTGGCGGCGGCGCGCGCGGCTTTGGCAGCGGCGGCGGCGGCGGCGGGTATGGCGGCGTGGGCGGCAACGGAGCCGACGGGCTGGGCGGTGTGACGTACGGCTCGCAGTACCATCCCATTGACCTTGGCTCCGGCGGCGGCTGCGGCGACGAAGGCACGCCGACAGGCCACGGCGGCAGCGCGATCATCCTGAGCGTGGCCGACACGCTTCTGCTCGACGGCCTCATCAGCGTCAACGGCGGGAATGGGACTGCGCACGACTGCGGAGGCGGCGCGGGCGGGTCGATCTATGTGCGCACGGCAACGCTGAACGGCGGCGGACGCTTCACTGCCAACGGCGGCGATGGGACGCCCTATGCCGGCTCGGGCGGCGGCGGGCGCATCGCCGTGTATTACGCGACAGAGGATTTCACGGGGTTCACGAACTCGACCGTGTCGGGTGGAACGACGCGGCCGGGCGCGGTCGGCACGATAGCCTTCTACGACACCTCGGTCGGCGACATGCATCTGCGGGTGATGCAGAACTACGTGCTTGACGATGACACGGCAATGGCGCTCGGCGCGCTCACGGTGGAGAACGGCGCAACGCTCATCATCGGCGGCGGCTCGGTCATCAACGTCAACGGGCTGATTCACGTTACGCAGTCATCGACCATGGTGCTGAAGGGCAGGAGCACGACGGGCATGGTGAACGGCGCATGGGCTGGCGCAGGCGTGACGATCAGCGCGGGCGCGCTCACGGTCGACGCCGGCAGCGCGATCAACGCTGATGCGCAAGGCTACACCAGCGGCGCGCGCGGCACGCGCGGCAACGGCCCCGGCGGCGGCGCGCGCGGGTACGGCTCGGGCGGCGGCGGCGGCGGCTACGGCGGGAACGGCGGCAACGGCGCCGACGGGGAAGGCGGCCGACCGTACGGCTCCGGCGAACTGCCGACAGATCTCGGCTCGGGCGGCGGCTGTGGCGATGAAGGCACGCCCACGGGGCACGGCGGCGGCGCGATCATCCTCAACATCGACGCTGCGCTCACGCTCGACGGCGCCATCAGCGCCAACGGCGGGAATGGCACGCCGAACGATTGCGCCGGCGGCTCGGGCGGCTCGATCCTCGTGCGCACGGAAACGCTCGCCGGCAGCGGCACGTTCTCCGCCACCGGCGGCGCGGGCACGCCGTATGCAGGCGCGGGCGGCGGCGGGCGTGTGGCCGTGTACTTCGCGAGCAGCTCGTTCCAGCGGTTCACCAACTGCACGACCGCGACCGGTTCGCCCCGCGTCGGCGCGACGGGCACGATCGCCTTTTTCGACACGTCGGTATCGAGCAACCGCATGTTCGTCTACGAGAACTTCGTGTTCCCGCAGGACGCGAAGCCCACATTCGGCACGGTGACGCTCGATGACGCAGCCACGATGACCATCGGCGGCGGCGCGATCATCAGGACGTACGGGGACTTCACGCTGGCCGGCAGCAATTGCGCGGTCTACTGCCTCAGCAAGAACCGCTCGGCAAAGGTCAACGACCTCTGGGCCGGCAAGGGCGTCCGCATCGCCGCAAGCAACATCACTGTCGACGCGGGATCGTGCATCAGCGCCGACGGCCTGGGCTACACCATCAACGGCCTCGGCCAGCAGGGCTGCGGGCCGGGCGGCGGTGCGCGCGGCTACGGCAGCGGCGGCGGCGGCGGCGGATACGGCGGCGCGGGCGGCGCCGGCGCCCAGGGCGCGGGCGGCGCACCGTACGGTTCGCCCGACCTGCCGGCCGACCTCGGCTCCGCGGGCGGCGCGGGCGATGAAGGCACGGCGACCGCGCATGGCGGCGGCGCGATCATGCTGATCGCCAACGGCGGGATGCGCATCGACGGCGTGGTCTCCGCCAACGGCGCCAACGGCGTGCCTAACGACGTTGCCGGCGGCTCGGGCGGCTCGCTGCTGCTCAGCGCGGACAGCCTCAGCGGCACCAGCATGATCACCTCCGCCGGCGGCAACGGGACGCCCTACGCCGGCGCAGGCGGCGGCGGGCGGATAGCGGCGTACTGCCCTGCCGTGTCGTTCGCTCAGTCGAACATGCTCGTCGCCGGCGGCGAAACGCGCACGGGTGAATGGGGCACCGTCGTCATCACCAACGCGCCGGCCTTCCTGTGGGATACGGACCTGGACCTCTGCCACGACATCGAGCAGATCGGCTGGGTCGTGCTCGGCATGAACGCGTATGACGTCGTTGCGGACGTGACAGCGTCGCGCAACGGCCAGACAACCGCAATCGCCACGGGCGCGCCGGCATACGAAGGCATCAGCTTCGACACGCGCGCGCTTGCCGACGGCGTGTACGAACTGCGTGTCGTGCTGCGCGACCGTGTGACCGGTGTCGTCGCAGGCGAGCTCGTGCGCACCATCCTCGTCAACAACTCCGTCGCGTGGCACAGCGGCGCCGTGACGACCAACGAGACCTGGAGCGCCGGCCGCGTCCACGTCGTCGAGCGCGACGCGATCGTCTCGAGCGGCGCGCGTGTCACGGTCGCGCAGGATGCCGTCGTCAAGTTCGCGCCCGGCACGCGCATCGTTGTCGCCACGGGAGCGAATCTCGATGCGTTCGGCACGAACGAGCATCCCGTCGTCATGACATCCCTGCGCGACGATGCCGCGGGCGGGGACTCGAACATGGACGGCAACCAGTCCGTTCCTCAAGCGGGCGACTGGTATGGCATTGGCATCGAGGGCACCGGCGCGTTCAACCACAACGAGTTCGTCGAGCTGCGCTACCTTCTCACGGCGCATGCCGGCACGCTTTCGGGCAGCGAGACCTGGCTCGGCGGCTATCTTCACCGCATCACGGGCGACGTCACCGTGCCGGACGGCAGTACGCTGACGATCGAGCCCGGCGCCGTGGTCAAGTTTGACAGCCTGAAGAACCTTGTCGTCAACGCGGGCGGCACGCTGGCCGCGCGCGGCACCGCGGCGCAACCCATCGTGTTCACGTCCGTGAATGACGACAGCATTGGCGGCGACACGAACGGCGACGGGGCACAGTCCGCGCCCGCTCCCGGCGACTGGGCGACCATTTTCATCAACGGCGGCGCGGGACATTTTGACCATGTCTCCATCCTGTACGGCGCGGGCACGGGTGGCGGATATGCCTGGGGCGCCGGCGCGCTGCGTACGAGCGGCGGCGCCGTGCTCTCGATGGCGAACAGCCTTGTGCGTGCGGCGATCTATGAGGGCATCCACTGCACAGGCGGCGGTGCCGTCACCATCTCGAACACGGTGATCACGGACACCGACCGTGCGATCAACGCGGATGGCGCCGTCGTGAAGATCGTCAATTGCACGCTCGACAACAACCGCATCGGCCTCCGCCCGCACGGCGGCACGATTAATATCCACAACTCGATCATCAGCCGCAGCGCGCAGATAGCGGTGGAAGGCGCGAACATCATCCGCTACTGCGATGTGTGGTCGGCGACGAACAACAACGGGTCGTTCACGCCCGGCGTCAACGGCAACATCTCCGCCGATCCGAGATTCAGGAATGCTGATGCGGGCAATTACCAGCTCAACTTTGGCTCTCCATGCATTGACGCGGCTGACGGGACGATCGCCCCGCCCGCTGATTTCATGGGCGCGCCGCGCTACACCGACCCCCGCTCGCCTCACACGGGCGTTCCCGCTCCTGGCGGCGCGTACGCCGACATCGGCGCGTTCGAGTTTGTCGAGAACGCCGAATCGCCCTACGATCTGATCGTCGAAGAAGTAAACGGGCCTGCGGACATCGCCGCCGGCGGCACTGCTGTGGTGTCCTGGGTCGTCAGGAACATCGGCAGCATCGCCGTCTCAGGCTCATGGCACGATGTGATCGCTCTATCGCCGGTTTCGCCGGGCACGTGGGATGAAACGCACGCCGCGGGCGAGGCGCTCTCGTCAGCCGTGCTCGGGCCGAACAAGACGGAAGCATTCACCGCCATCGTTCGCGTGCCCGGCGGCACCGAGGGCGAGTGGCGCTGGCAGGTGAAAACCAATGCCCGGGGCGAAGTATTCGAAGGGCGCAACGCGTACAACAACACGACCGAGGCCGCAGCGCCATCGCTGCTGACAGTGCCGGCACTTGCCGTCGGCTCGTCGATCCCTGGCGTCTACGCGGGCGTGAACGAGCCCTCGTGGTTCAAAGTGCCCGTTGCGGTGACACAGAACGTGACAGTCGTGCTGGATTCTGCGATGACAAACGGCGTATGCCGCATCTATGCGGGCTATGACCGCATGCCGTCCGTTTCGCACTTTGATGCGCGGAGCAGCGCGTTCAACGAGCCTGACGCACGCATCGGGCTCTCAGGCGCTGCACAGGCGCGCACAGGCTATCTGCTGCTCATGCCGGAGGCATTGGGAGACTCGCCGGTCTTCATTCTTTCCGCGGAAGCAACAGGCTTTGCCCTCAGCCGCGTGCTGCTGGCCCGGGCGGGCAATGCAGGCAGGGCAACTGTCCCGCTGGAAGGCGGCGGTTTCGCCCCGGGCATGAGCGTGCGCCTGGAGAGCGGCGCGGGGCAGATCATCGCCAGCGAAGTCACCATTGCCGACGCGACGCTTGCCCTCGCAGCGTTCGATCTGCACGGCGCTGCGCCCGGCATCTACAGCGTCGTCGCGACGCTCGATGGCGCTTCGAGCGCACTGCCCAATGCGTTCACGGTTGCCACAGGCACTGGCGGCCGTCTGATGATTCACACCAGCGTGCCCGCGAATGTCCGCGTGGGCAGACCGTTCACCGGCTATCTCACGTACGGGAACGACGGCGATGCGGACATTTCATCTCCGCTGCTTATTCTGCGCGCGACGCAGGGCAGCGTGCAGTTCAGGCAGTTGGGCGATCCCGGCGCGTTTGCGCAGTCGCTAAGCTATCTTGGCGTCGCGCAGGACAACCCGTTGCCCGCCGTGCTCAGGCCGGGTTCCTCCTACACCATAGCCTTCGAGGCAAAAACGCTGGGCGTCGGGGCGTACTATGTCCGTGTGTCGCCCATCCCGACGAACGACACTGTTGCGATGGACTACGCTGCGTTGTACGCCGCGATCACACCGGCGAACCCGCATCCGCTCTGGGCAAGCGCATGGCAGTACGTTGTCTCGGAGTGCGGGCCGTTGCGCGGCACGTATGTCAGCGGGCTCGGCGGAGCTGCCACGCGAGCGAAGTCCTTCGGCCTCGATCTCCTCAGCGAGCGCGACATTCTTGGCTTTATGATGCGCGAGGCGGATGAGGCGGTGCAGGACGCCGTCGTTCGCGGCACGGTCTATCTCGGGGACACGAACCATCCGCTCGGCAATGTGCTCGTGCTTCTCAAGGACACCAATGAGTTTTCGACCAATGTCTATGCGACGGCTGCATGGTACGATGGCACATTCGGCATCCGCGGCGTGCAGGCTGGCGCGTATTCGCTCGGCATAGACGGATACGAGCCGGATGAGGTGCTGCATGTCTCCGTCAGCGCGCCGGTGCAGGGGCTTGTTGCCGTGGTCTCGTCGCCTGTTGCGCGCGTCAGCGGTTTTGTGTGCGGCGACGCGGACGGGAGGGGAGTGCTCGGCGCTGTTGTCGCCGCGCGTGACAGTGTTGGCGGACGTTCGTATCACGGCAGTGCAGGCACGAACGGCGAGTATGAAATCCGCCTGCCCGGCGGAGCGTACGTCATTGACGCGGGCGCCGAAGGATGGGCGCCTGCCGCATCGCGCGGCGTGGCCCTCTCGCCCGGGCAGTCAATGGTGCAGTCGTTCACGCTCGTGCGCGGCGCAACCATCACCGGCGCCGTCACCATCTCCGGCGGCGGCGTGGCGACGAATGCCCAGGTGGGTGCGATGCCTCTCGCGCTCGGCGCGGACTGGGGCGCGTGGTACGGCGGCACCGTTGCGGCGGGCGATTCGGGCGCCTACGCGCTTGGCGGGCTCATTCCCGGCACGTACTCGGTCGCCGCGATGCAGCCCGGCTACGGCAGCTCGCTGCCCACGAACATCGTGGTGTCCGCGTACACCGACCGTCTCGTGGTTGATCTCGTCCTTTCCCCCGGCTATGTGCTGCAAGGCACGGTTGCCGATGCCGACACGGATGCCGCCATTGCAGGGGCAACGGTCACCGCTGATGCGGGCGCGTTCGACCGTGCACTGCAGCACACGGATGCGGCGGGCCAGTTCCTCTTTGGCGGCGTGCCCGGCGGGCTGAACACCGTGTGCGCGGCAGCCAGCGGATATGTCCCGTCCACGCTTGACATCCTGATCACGTCTGCGCTCGCCACGGTCACGATCGACCTCGCGCCGCTCGGCTCCGTCCATGGCCATGTGAGCGCCGCCGGCCAGCCGCTGCCAGGGATGACGGCGCGGCTGTGGCTGCAGGACAACGCCGTGGCTGAAACCACGACCGACGCGCAGGGGAGCTACGTGATCGACGGGCTTGGCGACGGCCAGTACCGCATCACCATGGGCGCAACGCCCGGCCCGGTCCTCGCCAGCCACTTGTTCACCATCTCGTCCGCCAAACGGCACGTGTTGTACGACCTCGAGATGACCAACGCGACGCTCATCACCGGCGTCGTGTTCGCGCCGGGCGCCGCCGCGACGCTGGCCGATGCAAGCGTCTACCTTGTCAAGGGAGGCGACGTCGTGGCAACGGCGTTCTCGGGCGCAACGGGCGCATACACCTTTGCCGTGCTCGAATCCGGCGCATTCTCCATTCACGCGGTTTCAGGCGACACGATCTTCCCGCCGCGCACCAATGTCATGGTCGCATCCGGCCAGCATCTCTCCGGCCAGGATTTCACCGCGCAGGGCGATTCGCTTGACGTGACGGTGACGCAGTCCGGCCCGCCTGCGCCGATATCGAACGCTCTCGTCACCATTCGCGCCCTGTGCGATCCAACGTCGAACACGCTGTTCGTCTCGAAGCTCACCGGCGAATCGGGCGCGTGCTCGTTCGTTCACGTGCCGGCGGGTGAGTACCGGGTGACCGCCATGGCCGAGGGCTGGGCGTACACGCAGCGCGTGGCCGCGGTTTCGGGCGGCGCCGCGCTCGCGATTGTGCTCGAGCCTGAACGCAGTGTGTACGGCTCGGTTCTGTCGAACGCATCGGGCATTGCCAACGCCATCGTCTCGGCAGCGTCCGCGCGCGATGGCGAGATCATCTCGACATCTGGCGACGATGCCGGGGCATATGCGATGCCGTCACTCCCGGCCGGCGTGTTCGACGTGGCTGCCGTGGCGGGCGACGGCTATGTCACAGGCTTGTCCACCAATCTCGACACGACGGCGTACAGCGGTCTCCAGCGCAATTTCGTGCTCGTGCCCGGGCCTGGCGCGGCGATCAGCGGCAGGATGGTCGATGCGCAAAGCAACGCTGTCGCCAGCGCGCTCATCTCGCTCAAAACGGCCGCGGGCGTTGCAGTGGCCATCACCGCGAGCGGCGGCGACGGCGCGTTCGCCCTCCGCGGCTGCCCCGGCGGAACGTTCACGCTCTGCGTCTGCGCCGACGGGTATGCCGCACTGCGCCAGCAGATCACTGTCTCCGCCGGCGTGGCGCAGGCGGACTGCGTATTCGATCTAGCGCAGCCCATCGCGTTCGCCCTGTGGGAAGAGGAGCCGTCGGCCGCGAGTGCGTCCATGCGCGCCGGCTCAGGCAGCGCCTCGAGGTTCACCATAAGCTGGCTCGGCTTCACCTATGGCGTCGAGGATCCCAAGGTGATCGAGGACTCGTTCAATCCGGACCAGTACGATTTCCGCGACGCCTACTTCAGGGCGTACGAAGCGGACCGCATCTGCAATGGAGTGTTCGAGGCGTATCAGGAGTGCGCCGCGGCCGAAGCGCAGATGGATCGCGCCATGAAGGCCTGGAAGCTCATCTATGACAAGCTCAAACGCGAGAACGCGCAGAACGTCCAGGACGTCCTCTGGAAGTCCGCCAAACTGGCCTACAACATCTGGTCGTTCGCCAAAGGCGTTGCAAACCTCTACAACGTCCTCAAATCCGACCCGAGCTTCTTTGTGAAGTATCCCAGCTTCCAACGCATGTTCGAGGACGTGGGGATGCAGGCCCGCCTTTCCTACTCGCACATCAAGAACATGCAGCCCGGCAATATCCTCAACACGCTCAAGTACGTCGGCAGTCAGTGGAGCGGCATGCTCACCCTGATGAAAAACACACTCTATGGCAGCCAGGGCCAGTTGCCTGTAAGCATCGCCTTCCGCATCAACAAACTCATCAGCACCGGCATCGGCGTGACAGACCTCCTTGATGCGTGCAAGAACATGAACATGGAGCTGGCGGACAACTGCTTCCATTACCTCCGCCAGCAGCAGCACTGGCTCGATGCGCTCCGCGCGCTGCACTATGCGTACGCGAAACTAAACGGCGCCATCGCCGACTGCAAGACCGGCGATGACAACTGGCCCGACCCGCCGCCCAATCCGCCCAATCCTCCCGGCCCCGTTGACGGCGGGGGCGGCGGCAGCAATGCCGGCGGCGACCCCAATGACAAGATCACCGTCGGATTCGGCCCCCAGGGATGGATTCGCCCGGGCGACACCATCCTCTACACGGTCCACTATGAAAACGTCCCCACTGCCACCGCGCCCGCCGCTGTCGTCCTCGTAACGGACAAGCTCGATGCGCGGCTCGATGGCTCAACGCTCTGCCTCGGCCAGCTCGGGTTCAATAACGTCGACGTTGCCCTTCCCGCCCGGATCACGTCGTTCAAAGGCCGCGCTGACGTCTCTACCGACCCGAATCCCGTTGACATCTCCGCCGGCTTCGCCAGCGAGACCAACACGCTCTCGTGGCGCATGGCATCAGTCGATCCTGTCACGGGTGGCGATCCGGAAGATCCGCTCGCCGGGTTCCTCCCGCCCAATACGACGAACCGGATCGGCGAGGGATATGTCACGTTCACGATCAGGCCGAAGCCCGGGCTCGTCACTGGCGACGTCATCACCAACTGGGCGCGCATCATATTCGACTACAACGAGTTCATGGATACGCCCGCCGCGGTCAACACGATCGATGCCACCGCGCCTCTCAGCGCGGTCGCCAGCCTTCCCGATGTCGTTCGCACCCAGACGTTCCGCGTCTCGTGGGCGGGCAGTGATGCCGGCTCGGGCATCGCGTCGTATGACGTGCTTGTCTCGGTTGACGGCGGGCCGTTTGCCCCGTGGCTCGAGCAGACGACGAACACGTCGGCGTTCTTCACGGGCGAGTTCGAACGGTTCTACGCATTCTACTCCGTTGCCCGCGATAATGTGGGCAACATCGAGGCGGCGCCCGCAACGGCGGACACGCTGGCGTATCTCCTCCTCACCGTCGTCTCAGAAGACGGCGGCATCTGGAAATACAAACACAGGAGGAAAGTCGACGTGCTCGTCGGCAAGAAGATCATCCCGCAGCTCGAAGCGTTCTTCGCCAACAACTGGCGCATCGGCATGGCCGCGCTCGATGCTCAGACCGTCACCAATTTCAGCGGGCCGTTCCGCATGGCCGGCAAGGGCGCGTCACTCAGGAAATGGCAGTACAAGCCGGCAAAAGGGGCCGTGAAGGACGCGAAGATCGTCTATGTCTCGGGGAAGAAGGTCAACAGGCTTGTCTACAAGATGTGGGCGCCGATGCTCGCTACGAACATGGTGTACATCACGCCGCCCACAAATGTGATGATGTCTGCCGGCGCAGCGGGAGGGGCGGTCACAAACAATCTGCTTGGCTTCGTGCTCGTGCGCGGAGATCCTGGGAAGACCACCGGGTGGCAGCGCCTCGTGCCGGTCGAGATCATCGAGCCGTGAACGTGTTCGGAGTACCGCGTTCAGGCGGGCAGTCGGCGCGGCATGCACGGCCCCATGTTCGGAGTACCGCCTTCAGGCGGGCAGTTGGCGCGGCATGCACGGCCGATGTTCGGAGTACCGCCTTCAGGCGGGCAGTTGGTGCGGCATGCACGGCCGATGTTCGGAGTACCGCCTTCAGGCGGGCAGTTGGTGCGGCGCGCACGGCCCCGCTGAAGCGGGTACTCCCAACATGTGGGCAGTTGGCGCGGCGTGCACGGCCCCATGTTCGGAGTACCGCCTTCAGGCGGGCAGTTGGCGCGGCATGCACGGCCGATGTTCGGAGTACCG
>JAAYZF010000079.1 GCA_012514975.1 bacterium | reverse complement strand
AGCACACTTATGGACAGCTCGCACAGACCGGCTGCGCGCTTCATGTCTTCACGTACTATGACGATGTCGACTGGATGGATGAGCTGCTGAAGCTGCCCGTGCAGTCGATCGGCCTCGATTTCGTCCATGGCACGGGGAACCTTGCGCACATCCTTAATAGAGGGTTCCCAAAGGACAAGACGCTTATCGCCGGCCTGGTGGATGGGCGCAATATCTGGCGCACGAATATCGCCGCGGCCGCCCGCACGCTGAAACAGCTTGCCGCGAAGGCGCCAAGGATCGCCGTCTCGAACGCGGGTCCGCTCTACCATCTGCCGATCACCACCGCGGTCGAGAAATTCGATCCGGCCCTTCTCGCGCATCTCGCGTTCGCCGAGGAGCGGCTGCACGAGCTGCGGCTGATTGCGGACGCGTATGACGGCAAGGCCGTGGAGGCGTGGTGGACGCCGCTTGATGTCGGGGCCAACATGGCTGTCCGCGAGCGCGTGAAGAAGCTTGTCGACGCGGAATTCACCCGCGCGCCCTCGTATCCCGCCCGGCGCACCGCGCAGAGGAAAGCGCTGCCGCTGCCTGTGTTCCCCACGACCACCATCGGCAGTTTCCCCCAGTCGCCCGAGCTGCGCAAGATGCGCGCCGATTACCGCGCCGGCCGGGTCACCGCGGATGCGTACAAGACGTTCATCAGGCAGAAGATCGCCGATGTCATCAAGCTCCAGGAGGATCTCGGCCTCGACGTGCTCGTCCATGGCGAGTTCGAGCGCACGGACATGATGGAGTTCTTCGCCCAGCAGCTCGACGGCATGGCCACCACCTCGAACGGCTGGATCATCTCGTACGGCACGCGGGTCTACCGCCCGGCGATCGTCTATGGCGACGTCGCGCGGCCGCGGCCGATGAGCGTCGCGGAAATCTCGTATGCGCAGAGCCTCACCACGCGGCCGGTCAAAGGCATCCTCACCGGCCCCGTGACGGTGCTCGCATGGAGCTTCGTGCGCGAGGACGTTCCGATCGAGGATGTGGCCTGCCAGCTCGCCCTGTGCCTCCGCGCCGAGCTCGAAGACTACGAGCGCGCAGGCATCAAGATCGTCCAGGTGGACGAACCTGCGTTCCGCGAGCGCGCGCCTGTCAAGCGGCGCGGCTGGCCGGCCTATTTCGCATGGGCAATCAAGGCTTTCCGCCTTACGTGCGCGTCGATGAAACCGGAGACGCAGGTCCATTCGCACATGTGCTACTCCGAGTTCGGCGAGATCATCGAGCACATTGCCGCCATGGACTTTGATGCCATCTCGATTGAGGCATCGCGCAGCAAGGGCGACATTCTCGAGAGTTTCGAGCGCATCAAGTTTGACCGCCAGATCGGCCTCGGCGTCTGGGACATCCATTCGCCCGCCGTGCCCACGGTCGATGAGATGCGCGGGATTGTCGACCGCGCATTGAAGCTCATACCGCGGGGGAATTTCTGGATTAACCCGGACTGCGGGCTCAAGACGCGCGGATGGGACGAGAGCATTGCGGCGCTGAAGAATCTCGTTGCGCTTGCGAAAGCTCTTCGCTGAAAATGCCTGAAGCAGGCATTTTCAGAACCTTGAATGTTAAGGATCGGCGTTCGCATTCATCCATTCATCCATTCACTCATCCAGTCACCCAATCATCAAATCACCCATCATTCCATCATTCCATCATTCCATCATTCCATCATTCCACTGTTCCCTCTTCGCTCACTCCTGACACTGGACGCGTATGAAGAAGCTCATGTGGATAGCGATACTTGTCGGCGCGGTCGTGCTGCTCGGCGCGACGAACCCCGGTTACGACACGCACAAGAAGGCTATCGCCGACTGGCTTGTCGCGAAGTCGGAGGTGCAGCAGCCGCTTGCGAAAAAAGGTGTTGCGGCAATCGGCAGCGTGTTCGCCGGCGCGGTAACCGAGTACAAGAGCTACGGCCTGTTCTCGGTCACGAAAAACGAACGCGGCTGGGTGACGTTCGGCGTGCTCGGCTTCGTCCTCCCGCTCGAGCAGAAGGAACCGCAGTAAATCCGTTGCTGGACGGCGCAACGGATGTATGACTCGTGCGCGAGGCATGTCGAACGGCCGGCAGGCGTCGGCGGCCCAAAACCGTCCCTGTGCGCTTTGCGCCTCCGTGTGAGATCATCCGTTGTCGAGATCGGACAGCCTCATGTCTCACGGAGCCACGGAGGCCACGGAGGTCTGACAGCTTTGAGGCCGGTCAACGGGCGCGAAGCACCCATCCACACCGACAGATGTGGCTGGCCTCTTTGAGGCCGGTCAACGGGCGCGAAGCACCCATCCACACCGGCAGATGTGGCTGGCCTCTTTGAGGCCGGTCAACGGGCGCAAAGCACCCATCCACACCGACAGATGTGGCTGGCCTCTTTGAGGCCGGTCAACGGGCGCGAAGCACCCATCCACATACGGCAGAAACGGCCGCCGGTTCAATACGGCGGAACCGGCGTCTATCCCCCGGAAACGAATTGGGGGATGCCGAACGACGGGCAAACGGGTACGGGCACACCCGCGGCGGGTGGAGGGACGCACAGGCAGCGCGTGCGCGCGGTATGGTCGACACTCGAGGTGCCGCACTTACCGGTTCTGACGCCGTTCTCTGCGCCTTTGCGTCTCTGCGCCTCTGCGTTAAAGGCGTTGCCGTCTGCCACAGCACAGCCGTTCTCCGTGCCTTTGTGGCTCTGTGGTTGAGAGTGCCGTATCCGTCCCATCCGTGTCATCCGCTGCTTCTTCCACCCGTGTTTCCCTCCATAAGTTGAAAAAACCGCGGGTTTTCTGTATCCTCTAGGCGTGAAGATCGGTATCTTGGGCGGAACGTTCGACCCGGTGCACACGGCCCACCTGGCCATAGCCGAGCAGGCGGTACGCCAACTGGGGCTTGACCGTGTGCTGTTCATCCCTGCATGGATCGCGCCGCACAAGGGGCAGAACCGCGCGGCGACCGAGCGGACGAAGCACCGGCTGGCCATGCTGCGCCTTGCGGTGAAAGGCAACGCGGCATTCGCCGTTTCGGACATCGAGGTGGCGCGCGGCGGCACGTCGTACACGATCGACACCCTGCGCGCCCTGCGCGCGGCCAAGGGGCCTGACGCGGAATTCAGCCTGCTGATCGGCGCGGACAACTTCGCGCAGTTCGACACGTGGCGCGAAGCCGGGGAAATCCCGCGTCTGTGTTCGATCGCCGTGTACGCCAGGCCGGGCTGCCCGCTCGGCAGCCTGCCGAGGCACATTCGCGCGCTCGACGGCCCGCTGCTCGACATCTCGGCCACGTGGCTCCGCAGGCAGACGGCCCGCGGCGGCAGCATCAGGTATCTCGTGCCCGAGCCGGTGCGCGCCTATATCGAGAGGCACAAGTTGTACCGGTGAGCCCGCGGACATTTCAGGCAACGATGAACGATGAACGGTTACCACGTTCGCCGGCCCGCGCATCGAGAGCGGGAACACGCATAACGCAAGAGGAAAACGACATTTGACCAAACGCACACCACCGGAAGGACAGGAACTGCTCGAGCTGTGCGCCACTCTCCTGGGCGACAAGCACGTGCTTGACATGCATGCATACGACATGCGCGGCAGATCGAGCATAACGGATTTCTATCTTGTCGGCACGGTCCGCAACAGCCGGCAGATGAAGGCGGCGGCGGTGAACCTGACGCAGCAGCTCAAGAAGCTTGGCGTCCGGCCGTTACACCGGGACGGCGGCATGCTGAGCACGTGGGTCGTGCTCGACTACCTCGACTGCATCGTCCACCTGTTCACGCCGGAAACGCGCCAGTACTATGACATCGAGTCCATGTGGCAGGAGCACGAGACCGCCTTGCAGCCCCATGGCGCGTCCGCTGGCACGCAATGAACAGGAAGGCATCAGACCAGGCGGCGCGGCGCGGTCGCGTGTTCGTCATCACCGCCCCCTCGGGCGCGGGCAAGACGACGCTGCGCGATTACCTGCTCCGCACGCATCCTGCGCTCTACTTCTCCGTCTCGGCCACCACGCGCCAGCAGCGGCCCGGCGAAGTCATCCACAAGGACTATCATTTCATGTCGCGCCCGCAGTACGAGGAGCACCTGCGCAACGGCGACTTCCTCGAACATGCGGAGGTGTTCGGCAACCTGTACGGCACGCTCCGCCAGCCCGTCGAGGAACGGCTCGCACGCGGCACCGACGTGCTGCTCGATGTCGACACGAAGGGCGCCCGCCAGGTCAAGGACGCCCTGCCCGAGGCGACGCTGATCTTCATCATGCCCCCCTCGGTCGCCGAGCTCGAACGCCGGCTGCGCGCGCGCGGCACTGACAGCGAGGAAGTGATTCACCGCCGGCTGCGCGAGGCGAGGCACGAGATTTCACAGCGGGACTTCTTCGACCATACCGTGGTCAACGACACGCTTGAGAACGCGCAGCGCGCACTCGATGCGATCATGTATCCAGAATCCGCGCCAGAGGCGGCGGCGCGGATTCTAGAGAGGAAAGGCGGGGCATGAAAACAGCGGGCAAACCATTTGAGGGAAAGACCATTCTCCTCGGCGTCACCGGCTCGATCGCCGCGTACAAGGCATGCGAGCTCGTGCGCGAGTGGATTCGCGCCGGCGCGGACGTCCATGTCGTCATGACGGCCAACGCCGCCCAGTTCGTCACGCCTCTCACGTTCCAGACGCTCTCGCGCAATCCCGTCGCCACGGGCCTGTTCGACGAGGTCGAGCAATGGCAGCCGGGCCACATCTCGCTGGCTGAGCGCGGCGATGTGCTCGTCGTCGCGCCGGCGACGGCGAACGTGGTGGCGAAGCTTTCGTTGGGCCTCGCGGACGACGCGCTCACGTCGCTCGCCCTGGCGTTCACCGGCCCGCTCGTTGTCGTGCCGGCCATGAACACCGCCATGCTCGATCATCCGGCCACGCAGCAGCACCTGGCGACGCTGAGGACGCGCGGTGCGGCCATCGTCGAACCGGAGGAAGGGGAACTTGCATGCGGCAGCGTGGGCAAAGGCCGGTTCCCGGCGCTCGACAGCGTGCTCGATGCCGTTGCGCGCGCCCTGCGCGCGCCGGGGCGGAGGCAATGACCGTGGGGGCGAAGCTTCACATCCTGGTCAGCGCGGGCGCCACGCGTGAGTACATTGATCCCGTCCGCTTCATCTCGAATCCGAGCACGGGGAAGATGGGGTTCGAGATCGCGCGCGCGGCGCTGGCGGCGGGGCACCAGGTGACCCTCGTCACCGGGCCGACGCATCTGAAGCCACCGGTGGGCGCCGCGGTGATAAGCATTGTGAGCGCGCTCGAGATGCGCGACGCGATTCTCGAGGCATTTCCCGCGTGCGACGTGCTCGTGATGTCCGCCGCGGTGAGCGACTACCGGCCCTCGAAGCGCGCGCACCACAAGATTCACAAGTCAAACCCGTCGCTCACGCTCGAGCTGCAGTTGAACCCTGACATCATCCGCGAGGTGCAGCGCAAGGCGAAGGGCCAGGTGCTCATCGGCTTCGCCGCCGAGACGGAGGAACACATGGCGTCTGCGCGGCAGAAGCTCGAGAACAAAGGGCTCGACATGATCATCGCGAACGACGTGGGCGGGAAAGGCGTGGGGTTCGCCGCGGAACATGCGAACGCCGCCGCCCTGTTCCGCGACGGCGCGGAGAAGCCGCTCGGCGTCGTCACCAAGGCGCGGCTCGGCCGGTTCATCATCGAGCAGGCCGAGATGCTCGTCGAGCGGAAACGCGCCGGCGCACGGCGGGCATGGCGGCCATGAATCCCCGCCCGACAACCGTCACTCCGCATTCATCAATCCGCACACCGCGATTCCCCTGACCAGCCATGCCACGGCCCCGCTTCGAACATTTCTGGCGCGCCACCATATCCGGCCGGCTGACCACACGGTCCGCCCGCCTGCTCCGCCGCGTGCTGGGCGCCGCGTCGCTGGCATTCGGCCTGATCGTCCGCCTGCGTTTCTGGCTGTACGAGAAGAGCCTGCTGCACCGCGCATGGCCCGGCTGCCTCGTCATCAGCATCGGGAACATCACGGTCGGCGGCACCGGCAAGACGCCCGTGGTCGAGACATTCGCCCGCGCGCTCGCCGACGGCGGGCGGAAGGTGGCGGTGATCAGCCGCGGCTACAAGTCGCGCTCGCCGAGCTGGCGCTGGCGCTGGCGCAACCGCACGTTTGGCACGGGCACCAAGGTCGTGCATGACGGCACGCAGCTCCGCCTCGGCGCGCGCGAGGCGGGCGACGAGCCCTACATGCTCGCCCGCAACCTCGGCAACGTCGTCGTCATCACCGACCCCGACCGCGTGCGCGGCAGCCGCTACGCCATACGCGAGTTCGGCGTCGATACGATCATCCTCGATGACGGCATGCAGCACATACGGCTTCAGCGTCAGATCGAGGTTGTGCTCATTGACGCCTCATGCCCGTTCGGCTATGGCTATCTGCTGCCGCGCGGCCTCCTGCGCGAGCCGGTCTCGGGGCTCAAACGCGCCAGCCACATCTTCCTCACCAAGACGGAAGGCCGCGACCTCGAACCCATCATCGCGCGCATCAAGGAGCTCAATCCGACGGCTGAGATCATCGCCTGCGTCTACGAGCCCGTCTGTCTCGTCAACGTCCACACCGGCGAGCAACGCCCGCTCACCGAGATCGAGGGCCAGAACGTGTTCATCACGACCGGCATCGCCCAGCCAGAGGGCTTCATAGACCTCGTCAGGCGCCTCGGCGCGATCGTCCAGCGCGTCTACACCTATCCCGACCACCATCGCTTCCGCGTCGAGGAGATCGAGCATGTGTACAAGCGCGCCGCGAACTGGCACACCGATGCGATCCTCGTGACGGAGAAGGACGCCGTGCGTTTCTCGAAAAAAGCTGGCGCGAAGATGCGTCCCTGCCCCGTCTGGTACCTCAAGATCGCCATCAAAATCCAGTCCGGCAGCGAAGAGTTCACCGATTGCATCCTGCGCATCTGCTACCCTTGATGAACCTGCGCAGGCACCGCGCAAGCGCCTTCACCCAGTTGACACGAGGCATCCGTTTCGCTATCATGGAGCGTTGCCACTGACAAGGGTTTGCATGCGCTTCTCCTCTATCGGCGAACGTTTCTCGCGCCCCTCGGGCATCCTGCGCCTGATGGACGATCTCGGTGCCGCCTTCGCCGGCGACCGCCGCATCATCATGCTCGGCGGCGGCAACCCAAGCCACATACCCGCGGTGCAGAAGCTTCTGCGCAGCCGCATGGAGCGCATCCTCGCCACGCCCGGCGCCTTCGAACGCATGATCGGCGACTATGACGGGCCGCGCGGCAACACCGCCTTCATCAGCTCGCTCGCCTCGATGCTCCGCTCCGCCTGCGGATGGAAGATCACCGAGCGCAACATCGCCCTCACCGGCGGCAGTCAGAACGCCTTCCTCTTCCTGTTCAACATGTTCGCCGGCCACGCGCGGCGCGGCAGGCGCAGACGCATCCTCCTGCCCCTCGCGCCCGAGTACATCGGCTATGCGGACGTCGGGCTGAACCACGACATCTTCACCGCGCACAGGCCCGAGATCGACTGCTTCGGCGACCGCACGTTCAAGTACCGCATCGCCTTCGACTCGCTGCGCGTCGGGGATGACGCGGGCGCGCTTTGCGTCTCCCGCCCGACCAATCCGACGGGCAATGTCGTCACGGACGATGAAGTGCGCCGCCTCGCCCGCATTGCGCGCGACCGCGGCATCCCGCTGATCATCGACAACGCGTACGGCCTGCCGTTCCCGGGCATCATCTTCACCGGCGCGACACCGTACTACGACGACAACACGATCGTCTGCATGAGCCTCTCGAAATTCGGCCTGCCGACCGCGCGCACGGGCATCGTGGTCGCCAGCGAGAAGATCATCGGCGTGCTCAGCAACATGAATGCAGTCGGCGGGCTCGCACCGGGCGGGATCGGCCCCGCGCTCGCGCACGACCTCGTCCGCAGCGGCGACATCCTGCGCATCAGCCGCGAGATCATCAGGCCGTACTACCAGCGGAAGGCGCTGCACACGCTCGCCTGTTTCAACGAGGCGCTTGACGGGCTCGACTACCGCATCCACAAGCCCGAGGGCGCGCTGTTCCTCTGGCTGTGGTTCAAGGGCCTGCCCATTACGAACGCCGAGCTCTACGAGCGGCTGAAGCGCCGCGGCGTGCTCGTCGTGCCCGGCCATTACTTCTTTCCCGGCGTGCGCGGCGCATGGCGTCACAAGCACGAGTGCATCCGCATAAGTTACTCGCCTGATGACGCGATTGTCGAGAAGGGCGCGCGCATCATCGCACAGGAGGCAAAGAAAGCATATGCTCACAAGTAAGACTCTCGCCATTGCGGGCGCCGCGGCCGTCCTGGCCGGCTGCTCATCCGTGCGCGAGCTCGCCGGGTTCAAGGACCCCGCGGTCACCGTCAAGAGCGTGCGCTTCGTCGACGCCGATTTCACGAAGGTCAACCTCGCGCTCGATCTCGACGTGCACAATCCCAACAACGCCGGCGCACAGCTCAGAGGATACGACTACAAGCTCCTCGTCGAAGGCTCGCCCGTTGTCAGCGGCGAGCAGAAGACGAAGACGGCCATCGGCGCGAACACCAACAGCACCGTCTCGGTTCCCATGACGCTCGAGTACGATGCGGTGTACAGCCTCTATGAAACGCTCAAGAACCAGAAATCCTTCAAGTACATCGCCGATTGCGGGCTGAAGTTCGACGCGCCCGTCGTGGGAACGATGACCGTGCCGCTGAAGCACGAGGGCGTCCTGCCGGTGGTGAAACCGCCGACCGTTTCGCTCGATTCCTATGAAGTGAAGAAGCTGGGAATGACCGGCGCGGACCTGCTGCTCAACCTCCACGTCTCGAATCCGAACGCGTTCAGCGTGCTGCTCAACAAGATGCAGTACGGGCTGAAGGTGAACGGCCAGGAGTGGGCGAACGGCGTGACGAGGAACGCGCTCTCGATCGGCGAGGATGGCGAGGCGACCATGGCGCTCCCCGTGTCGCTCGATTTCGTCAGGATGGGCAGGACAGTCTTCCAGTCCCTCTCGGACAAGAAGCCGCTGGACTATGATCTGAGCGCGTCGCTCGATGTGAACACCTCGTCGCCCCTGCTGAAGCACGCGGTCGTCCCTGTCAGCAAGTCCGGCACGTTCTCGCTGCGGTAGTGCGATATACTGCCGGCACCATGAAAAACGACAGACCACGCGGGAGACGACCGGCCCGATGCAAGCGCGCTGGTGCGGGAGCAGACAGTCGTTTTCGAGTACAACGGCGCTGTTCTATGCGTGCTGCCGTGCCGGGCGCGCCGCAGACCTCTGCAATCTCCGCACTGCCAGCCACACACTCACAACCAGCGCCGCCGCAGCCGGCTCGGGCATCGGGTCGATCACGAAGGCCAGGTCGAGCGACGGGAACGGGACTTCAGGGCTGCGCAGTTCCTGCCATCCTTCCCCCGTCCAGAACACCGCATCGTCCATGAAATTCGTGAAGCATGTTTTCCATCCGGCCTTTCCAGGCGGGAGCACATCGAGCTTGATGTCGAGCCAGTAGATGTTGCTGATCATCTGGAAGAAGATGTTGCCCGGGTGCATGCCGACATTCACCTGCCAGATCGTCATGTGGTCAGGCCAGCGCCAGAAATTCGAGAGGGGGTCGAGCCAGCCTTGCAGGCCGGTTTCCCAGTTGCGAATCTGGAAGCTTGCCGGGTCGAAGTCATCGTGCCACAGGAGTTCACCGGGGCGGCTGAAGGGCGGTTCGGGAACATTGTCATGGATGCTGAGGTGGATGTTGGTGATGGGGGACTGGAGGTCGTTGGTCCAGGAAATCCAGAAATGGATCTGGGGGATCGGGCCGGACATCGAGCACTGCCAGTCGTCGGCGAGGACGTAGTCGGAGACGTTGACGTCCCAGCCGTTCAGGTCGGGCAACTGCGGGAAATGCATTTTGTGCGGGCCGCCCAGGTCCCAATCCGCACGTGCCGCGACAGCGCACACCAGCGCAGCGCAGACGAAGAGTCGCGAGCGATGAAAAGGGTGCATGGCACACCTCCGCAAGAGTGGTTACGACGCGGGCCCGACCCTTGATGTCATTGATTTTGCCGCCGTGCGGGGAGCGTGGACGGCAGGGATGCAACGGCACTCGCCCTCGTCCTTATTATAGCACTTTCCCTCGAAGAAAGATAGTGTTGCGTTGCAGGGGCGAATGTGCTATGCTTTGACCGGCGGCCTGCCGGTCGCCGATGGTGGAAGGAACCGAACGGAATGTGGTTATGCTGGACATACGGACGTTCATTTTTTGCAACATGGTGACGAGTGTGTTTCTGGGCGCCGCGCTGCTGTTCTACAAGACGCACCAGAAGACCTACAGCGGCTTTGACCAGTGGATGGCCGGCAGTTTCCTCATCGCGGCCGGCTACCTTGCGATGGCGGTGCGGGGCGCGGCGCCCTTGTGGGCCAGCGTGCTGGCGGCCAACGTGTGTTTCGCCGCGGTCGTCCTGTTGCGGCTGGACGGGTCGCTGCGGTTCATCCGGGGCGTGACGCTGCCGCGCGCATGGTATCTCGTGCCTGCGGCGATGGGGATGGTGAACATCTACTTCACGGCCGTGCAGGATTCGGGCGCGATGCGCAACCTGCTGCTGAGCGTTGTCATGTCGATTGCAGGCTGCGCGATTGCCTGGGTGTGCCTGGCCGGCGCGCCCGCACGGCGCCATGCAGTCTACCGCGTTACCGGCGGCCTCCACCTGGTGTTTGTGTGCGTGCAGATGGCGCGCGCGATTCTGTGGATCAGGAACCCTGAGTACGAGCTGTTCCAGGCCACGATGGTGAACATCGTGTACTTCACCGCCGTGACGCTTGTTGACGTGGGCGTGGCGCTGAGCTTCCTGATGATGAACAGCCAGCGGCTCGAGACGGAGCTCATCGCGTCAGAGGAACATCTTGCCACCACGCTCGCCGAGCTGCGTGAAACGATGTCCGAAATGAAGACACTCAGCGGGCTCCTGCCCATCTGCTCCTACTGCCGGAGAATCCGCACGGATGACGGCTCATGGCAGCAGCTCGATCTCTACGTGAAGCAGCATACCGAAACGGATTTCTCGCACGGCATCTGCCCCGAATGCATCAAAACGCATCTGCCTGACATCGCCCGCGAGATGGGTCAGCCGTGACAAAGCCCGGGACGCACAGCGATGTGGTCGTACTTGGCGCGGGGGCCGCGGGCCTGCTGTGCGCGATCGAAGCCGCGCGCCGCGGCCGCCGTGTCGCCGTCATCGACCACAATGAACGGCCGGGCGAGAAACTGCGCATCAGCGGCGGCGGAAGATGCAACTGCACGAATCTCTCCGTGCGGCCGGAGAACTATGCCTCGCTCAATCCCCTGTTCTGCACATCGGCGCTTGCGCGCTATCGGCCACAGCAATTCCTCGCCCTGCTTGGCGAACACGGCCTTGCGTGGCACACCGAGAACATCGGCGAGGTGTTCTGCGATGCCGGGGCGAACGCCGTTGCGGACATGCTGGTCAGCGAGGCGCGCGCGGCGGGCGTTGTGTTCCACCTGAACTGCCGGATCGGCGCAGTATCCCGCGCGGACGAATTCCGTGTTGGGACGCCGCGCGGCGTCATGGCTGCACCGTCACTGGTGATCGCCACGGGCGGGCTGGCGTGCCCGCGGGTCGGCGCGACAGGGATCGGGTATGCGATCGCGCGGCATCTAGGCCTTGCCGTTGCGCCGACACGCCCGGGATTGACCGCGCTGCTGCTGGGCGACGGCGACGCCGCATGGAAGCGACTGAGCGGCATCGCGCTTGACGCTGTGGTGACATGCGGGCGCCACGCGTTCCACGGCAGCCTCCTGTTCACGCATCGCGGGCTGAGCGGGCCTGCTGCGCTGCAGGCGTCGCTCTACTGGAGCGCCGGCGCGCCGGTGAGCGTTGACTTCCTGCCCGGGCAGGATGCCGCGCAGCGTATCAACGCCGCACGCGCGGGCGGCATGCGCGCCGGCGCGCTTCTGCAGCAGCATCTGCCGCGCAGGGTCGTCGACTGCCTGCTGAGCGAGGAGCAGCAGTCAGTCGTTGCCGCACAGTGCACCACGCCGGCGATTGCAGCGATTGCCGCCGCTGTTCACCGCCATGAATTCATTCCAGCCGGCGCGGCAGGGTACGCGACGGCGGAAGTGACAGGCGGCGGCATTGACACGCGCGGGCTGTCGTCGAAGACCATGGAGGCGCGCACGGTGCCCGGGCTCTACTGCATTGGCGAAGTAGTTGATGTCACAGGCCAGCTCGGCGGGTACAATCTTCACTGGGCATGGGCGTCAGGATATGCGGCGGGGCAGGCGGCGTAGGGACGGAGGGGAGAGGCGAACGGCGATTGGACATTGGGCATTTGACATTTGACATTGGTCATTGGTCAGCGTGCGGGGCGGTTGCGTTCGCAGGCACAGGAAGACCAATGCGACAAGCGCGAACGCGGGCTCGGGAATGACGTACACGGGGGACGCCGTGAAGGTCCGGCTGTTCATCGTGCCCGCCTGTGAGCGCGCGTCAAGACGAATGCAATACGGGTCTTCCCGCACAAGCCGCAGTGCGGGCCACCATGCCGCGGACGCGAGCCCGTTCGGCGCGTTGGTGGCGATCACATCCTGCACAGCGCCATCACTGGCGTTGACGAGACACACGGTGAGGAAGCACTGCGTGCCGCTCACGGCGTCGTGAATCCTGTCGGGCTGCCAGACGATGTTTGTCCATGTGGCAGGCATGATCTCGCAGGGCGCCGCGGGGAACACGAGCGCATCGGCGCTGATGGCCGGCGGGTTCGTGTACACGTCGAACTCGGCCGTTATCGCCAGGTTCGAGACCAGTATGACGGTCGCAACGGCGGAGGTGACGCCGGGCAGGCCAGCCCATTGCCTGAAGCGATGGCGTTCGCGCGGCACGGCGCTGATCGTCATGGGAATGCCGCGGAAATAGGTGCCTGTCCATGGATAGGGCATGCCCGTCACGCCGACGGTGTTCGTGTCGATCACGAGCGAGTTGATGCGGATGCAGCCCGCGGTGGCCGCCGAGACGTCCAGCACGACATCGGCGGCGCCCGGCAATGCGAAGTTGCTGATCACGAACTGGTAGATATGCGGTGGACGGCCCGTCACGAAATCGCGTGTGCGGTTGACACGCGTCACCCACGACGAGATGGACGATGGCGCGAGCCAGCGGACGATGTGATTCGTCATCTCGACCTGGTACTGCGCCTTGAGCGCGTCGACAAGGGCGGCCATGCGTTCGCGCCTGAACGATGTGTTCATGTGGTCCGCCAGCCGGTTGACAAAGGCGTACTTGAACTGGGGATTCGTGAGCAGGGCGCGGAACAGATACGTGCCGCGGCCGAACGGGCCCGGGAGTGTCGGGCTGGAGATGGGCGCAAGCCCCTTGTACACATCGTTCGAGTCGAACCTCGTCGCATGGGCGACCGAGTCGTAGCTTGCCGTGTATGCGGCGTTCCATCCGCCGCCCAGCGACGCATCCAGGTCATAGTAGAACCAGCGCCACCGCCCGTCGTGGCCGGCAGCCGCGGTGGCATTCGAGTTCGTGCGCAGGCGCCAGAGTTCGACGTTGTTGCCCGGCCAGTCATAGTTGCACGCATAGATCTCCGCGGCCATGTAGTCGATGTAGTTGTCCACGTCCATCTGCGTTCTCACATGCGCGTACGTGCCGGGACTGAGAGCATGGTTGTTGGCGAGGATATTCGTCTCGATGCATCGGAGCATGGCGGTGTAGTGAGCCATGTTGCCCGACGTTGCGTAGCCGGCGCCCACTCCCTCGATGATGTCGAACTGCTCGATCTGCGCATCGGTGAACCCATACTTCGTCTGGAGATAGTGTTTGTTGAGATATTCGCAGACGTTATGGATGCCCCAATACTCTCCATTGACAAACAGTATGGCGGGGCGGTACCGGTGAAAATCAATGCTCGTGTGGTTGAAAGCCTCCTCGGCGATCACATCGCTGAGGAATGAACCCGCGTACTCATTGCCGCCGGTGCGGAGCAGGAGACGCTTGAACGCGGAGGCGCCCCCGCCAGGGAAGACCGGATGCTTTATCCAGCTTGTGCCGTACGTGTCGCGCGCAAAGACACGCAGGCATTTGGCGGGGATGTTGCGTGTGAGCGCGCCGTTGATGCGCGCGCCGGCATCAAGCGAGAACGCAGCCGCGCCGTTCGTTTCGAACCATTCGAGATGGATGGGCCGTTCCCACGCGTCGCCGCGCTGGAAATAATTGCCTGTCCAGCGGTCGTTGCCTGGGTTGAAGTACACGCCCGGCACGTAGATGCCGCGGTTGTAATCGAAGAAATTGCTCGCCGTAGTGGCCAGGGAGATCACGGGAAAGCTGTACATACCCCTGATCGCCGGGTCGACGAAAAACGTGTGCGTGGCAATCCTGCTCGTGATGCTTTGCGGTTTGAAGGCGCGCGCGCGGACGACGGTCGCCTTGAACAGCTCGCCCGTGGTCGGCTTCCAGTAGGGCGACGT
>JAAYZF010000078.1 GCA_012514975.1 bacterium | reverse complement strand
TACCGATTACCGATTATCCCCCATGAAACTGCGTTGGGGGATGCCCAAACGACGGGCACCGATCCCCGGCCGTTCTCTGCGTCTCTGCGTCTCTGCGTTACATCCGGTGCCGTCCGCCCTTGTCGTTTACCCAGTTCCCTGCCGTTCTTTGCGTCTTCGCATCTTTGCGCCTTTGCGTTGAATCCGTTCGCCGTTGCCGTAACCGATCACCGGCCGTCCCTTGCCACTCGCGCGCCGTTATGCTACAATTCCCGCACGATGGACATACTGGTGTTCTGCTTCTGCGCGTTACTTTTTGGCGCGTGCGTCGGGTCGTTCCTGAATGTGGTGATCATCCGCATTCCCAAGGAGGAATCCCTGTGGCGCCGCATGTCGCATTGCGTTTCGTGCGACACGCCGATCGCGGCGTATGACAACATTCCGATCCTGAGCTACGTGATCCTGCGCGGGAAGTGCAGGCACTGCGGCGCGCGGTTCAGCGCGCAGTACGCCATCGTCGAGCTGATCACTGCGCTGTTCTTTGCCGTGACGTGCTATTTCAGGCTTGAGGGGCTGGTCGGCCATCTCGTCGCCGGCGATGTCGTGACGAACGACATGGTTCTCCAGGCAGTGATACCGTGGCTGGGCGACGTTTCGCTGCTGAGCCTGCTGCTGGCGATGACATGGATCGACGCGGAGCATTTCATCATTCCGCTGCACATCACGGCCACCGGGTTCATCATCGGCCTCGCGCTGCTGCTGGTCTGGCCGCCGTTCCGCGGTGTTGACACGCGCTTCCTTGCCGTGGCCGAGGCGGGCAAATCACTGCTCGCCGGCGCGGCGCTGCTGGCCGTGGTGCGCATGGTGGCCGGCTGGGTGTTCAAACGCGAAGCGCTCGGGCTGGGCGACGTGCATCTGATGGTCATGCTTGCCATGTTCATCAACTGGCGTGAGACGCTGCTGACGATCTTCCTCTCGGCCGTGCTCGGCAGCATCGGCGGGATCGCGGCGAAATTCGCGCAGCGAAGAAAGCACTGGCGGTTTGAGATTCCCTACGGGCCCTACATCGCCGCCGCGGCGGTCATCGCGTATTTCTGGGGCCCGCGGATCATCGAGTGGTACTGGGAGCTGGCGCTCCCGCGCTAAGGAGCACGCATGAAAAAGATGTACATACAGCAGTTGCGCGAGAAGGACATCGCGAGCGATTTCTACGCCGTCGCCCAGTGCGTCAGAAAGACATCGAGCAAGGGACAGACCTACCTCGATGTCCAGTTCTCCGACCGCACGGGCAGGATCATAGGCAGGGTGTGGAACAATGCCGACCGCATCGCCGGCGTGCTCGTTCCGGGCACGATCGTGCGCGTCGAGGCCGTGGTCGACTCGTACCAGGGCGAGCTCCAGCTCAACGTCAGCGACGCGCGCGCCGTGCGGCCGCAGGACAAGGTCACTCTCGGCGATTTCCTTGCCAAGACGCCGCACGACATCACGGATCTCTACCGCCAGATACTCGAGTATAAGAACAGCGTCGCACAGCCGTTTGCCCGCGCGCTGCTCGACACCTTCTTCGATGACGAGGAATTCGCCAAGCAGTTCCGTGACCAGCCCGCCGCGAAATCAATGCACCATGCCTACGTCGGCGGCCTGCTCGAACACACGCTCAGCGTCGCCCGCGCGTGCGATGCACTGGCGAAGCAGTACGATTATCTCGACCGCGATCTGCTTGTCTCCGGCGCGCTGATCCATGACATCGGCAAGATGAAGGAGCTTGCCGCAGGGCTCACCATTGACTACAGCATCCCCGGCCAGCTTGTCGGGCATATCTCGATCGGCGCGGAGATGGTGGCTTCGGCCGCCGCGGGCATCAAGGGATTCCCCGACCAACTGAAATGGCAGCTCCAGCACTTTGTCCTCAGCCATCACGGTGAGCTCGAATTCGGCTCGCCCGTGCGGCCTGCCACGCTCGAAGCGCTGGTGCTGCATGCCGTGGACAATCTTGACGCAAAGCTGTTCCAGGCGCGCAAGGCGATCACCGAGGACACAAACAGGGACGCGGCGTTCACCCCGCGCATCTTCGGGCTCGACCGCGCGTTCTACAAGCCGGCCACGCAGGCCCCGGCAGGCGATGCAGCCGCGCCGGTCGCCCCACCGCCCGCGCCGTCGAAGCAGGAACTCGATCTCGGTACATCTTCACCCGCGCAGGAGTCGCTCTTATGATTGCACACCGCATGAAGGACATCGACGCATCAGGCATCCGCAAGGTCTTCGATCTTGCGGCGCAGATGAAGAACCCCGTCAACCTGAGCATCGGCCAGCCTGACTTCGACGTGCCGGGGCCGGTGCGCGAGGCAGCCGTCGCGGCAATCAACCGCGGGTTCAACAAATACACGCCCACGCAAGGCACCGCCGAACTGCGCGACGCCGTCCGCCTGAAACTCGCGCAACAGGGCAGGACGAAGCACCACGAGAACGACGACATCGTCATCACCTCGGGCACGACCGGCGGGCTGTTCCTCGCCATCCTCGCGCTGGTCAACCCGGGCGACGAAGTGCTGTTCGCCGATCCGTACTTCGTGATGTACAAGCATCTCGTCAAGCTCATCGGCGGCGTGCCCGTGGCCATCGACACCTATCCGGATTTCGAGCTGTCGGCCGCGCGGATCGAGAAGCACCTGACGAAGAAATCGAAGCTGCTCATCATCAACTCGCCGTGCAATCCCACGGGCAACGTCATCACGGAGAAGGACCTGAAGGAGATCGCCGCGCTGGCGAACAAGCGCGGCCTCTGGGTCCTGTCGGACGAGGTGTACAGCTCGTTCTGCTATGATGGCCCGTGCTGGTCGATCTTCCCGCACGTCGAGCGCGGGCTGCTGCTTGACGGCTTCTCGAAGTCGCATGCCATGACCGGGTGGCGCGTCGGCTATGCCGTCGGCCCGCCGCACGTGGTGCAGGAGATGAACAAACTCCAGCAGTACACGTTTGTCTGCGCGCCAAGCATGGCGCAGCATGCCGCGGTTGTCGCGCTTGGCCACGACATGAAATCAGCGCTCAACGCCTATCGGCGCAAGCGGGACAGGCTCTACCAGGGGCTGAAGGACCGGTTCGAGCTGAAGAAGCCTGGCGGGGCGTTCTATGCGTTCCCCAAGGCGCCCGGCGGGAATGGCGCCGCATTCGTCGAGAAGGCGATCGCGAAACAACTGCTCGTCATCCCCGGCAGCGTGTTCTCGGACAAAGATACCCACTTCCGCATCTCGTACGCCGCGAGCGACGAGACGATCGACAAGGGCATTGAAATTCTGCACTCGCTCGCGTGAGACGCGGGCAGTGTGGACGGGCGCTTGGCGCCCGTTCATATGCGTATACCGGCCTCAAAGAGGCCAGCCACATTCGATGTCACAGATCTGTTGCGCCGTTCGCAACAGATTTGGCTGGCTTCGGTTTCGGGACGAGCGGCCAATTCGGATCGTCGCGGTGTGCTTCCTGCAGCAGCTTCCCCATCTGCGCCACGACGTCAGCATGGTCCTTTGCGACGTCGTGCTGCTCGCCGATGTCGCCCGCAAGATCGTACAGCTCGATGGGCTTGTCCACGCCCTGGCGCACCGCCTTCCATTGCCCCATGCGCACGGCTTGCTTGCCGCCGAGTTCCCAATAGAGATACGGGTGCTCCTTCTGCCCTTCCATCCCCAGGAGAGCCGGGGCGAACGAGATGCCATCACACGGCGGCGCTGCCGTGCCCGCAAGATCGGCGAATGTCGGCAGCATGTCCCAGAAGGCTGAAGGGAGGGCGCAGGTCGAGCCGGCTTTGATGCGGCCAGGCCAGCGGGCGATGAACGGCACGCGCGTGCCGCCTTCGTACAGGTTGAACTTCGTGCCGCGCAGCGGGCCGGAGCTGTTGAAGAACGCCGGGTCGGTCCCGCCGGCGCCGGGTGCGGGCCCGTTGTCGCTGGCGAAGATGACGAGCGTTTCGTCCTCGATGCCCAGCGTCCTGAGCAATGCGAGCAGCCGGCCGACGTCGCGGTCAAGCCGTGTGATCATGCCTGCGCGTGCCGCATTGGGCTTGGGCTGCGCGGCGTAATGGCCGCCAGGGAACGGTTTCTCCGGCCAGCCGAGGTCCTCGTACTCCTTCATCGAGTCTTCGGGCACGAGCAGCTCCGCGTGCGGAATGGTGTAGGCGAGATAGAGGAAGAACGGCTTTGCACTGTTCTTCTCGATGAAGCTGGCCGCTTCGTCGGTGAACAGGTCGTTCGCGTATGCGCCGCGCTTCCCGCCCTTGTTCGCCTCGATCTCGATCCTGTCGGCATTGCGAAACAGGTACGAGGGATAGTGGCCGTGCGCGTGCGTCTGGTCAAGAAATCCGTAGAAATAATCGAAGCCCTTGTGCCACGGCGCGCCCGTGGTTTCGGCTTCGCCCAGGCCCCACTTGCCGATCACGGCAGCTGCATAGCCTGCGTCCCTGAGCACGGCGGCAATCGACGGATCGCCCGGTTGAAGCGGCACATCCGCGTTGTTCCGGATGCGCGCATGGCCCGCGTGCATGCCGGTGACGAGGCAGCAGCGCGAGGGCGCGCAGACGGCGCTGCCGGCGTAGTGGTCTGTGAAGCGCATGCCTTCAGCCGCCATGCGGTCGATCTGCGGTGTGCGGATTTTCCGCTGGCCGTAGCAGCCCAGGTCGCCATAGCCGAGGTCATCAGCGAGGATGTAGATGATGTTCGGCCGCCGCGTCCTCGAAGGGATGGCGCGCGACATGGCGGTGAGGATCGGGAGGGAACACGCGGCGGCGGCGGCCTTGGCCGCCAACGCAGCGAACGAGCGGCGTGTGACTTTCATGGTGTGCGTTCCGTGGGTGCGGGTTCGTTGGGTGCGCCGTCAGCGCCGGCATCGGGGTCTTTCCCGGCGCCGCGCTCTTCCAGGGTGAGGGAAGCGAAGTCGACCTGCATCTCCGGCGTGCCGTGAACCTGGAGCGAGAGGCCGGCGCGAATCGTGTCGGCGCCGCTGCTTCTGATGCGATCTCTGCCGAATGCGGTTTTGAAGCGGAACGAGCGATGCACGGTCTGCCATGAGGCGCTTGCCTTGAGCTCGACCGAGTTGCCGACAGATCCTTCGGCCAGTGTGTCGGATCCCCTGTGTGCGGTTTCGCTGTGACGGAACGTGATGCGGAGCAGATCGGTGTTCCGCGCGCGGACCGTGGCGACCACAGTGTACATTGTGTTCTCGGTGAACTCGGCGCCGATGCCCGTCGCGCCGGCAAAGCTGCATACGTAGTTGGAGAAGAAGGAATAGCGCATGAAAGGGCGCGCCCTGCCCTCGTCGTCCGTCTCGCTGAGAATCTGGAGATATGCGCCACTGTGGCGGTGGACGGTTTCACTGTCGCCCGTGTGTGAGATGCTCCAGCCCCCTGGGACGGGATAGGGTTTGAGCACGTCGCGCGCGCGCAGCGGCGCCGGCGCGGCGAAGCGCGCCTCCTGGGCCGTCCCGGTGTTCTCGGCCAGGTGGACGCGTCCGTCGTTCAGCCCGAGCAGCAGGTCGAGATCCCCGTCACCGTCCCAGTCCGTCAGCGCGGGGCGGACCATGGGGCCGAGGTTGGTGATGGTGTTGCCGAAGGTGATCGGGCCGGCGAACTCGAGAAGGAATGCCTCGCCACGGTCTTCGGCGGGCGGGCGCGGCGCGGTGCGGCAGAGGTTGACACAGCCGATGCGCTCGCCGAACACCACATCGAGGCCGCCATCGCCGTCAAGATCGCCGACCGCAGGCGTGAGGTGCTCCTTGCCCATGCCATAGACGAGCCAATAGCGTTCGCTGGGAGAGAAGACAGGTGCGTGTGGCGAGCCGGTGTTGCGGAACAGGTAGATGGCATTGGCCGAGTAGGACCCGTCGCCGACGATGAGATCGTTTCTCCCGTCGCGGTCCCAGTCGACAGCGCACGGCGCGGTGTAATTGCCGAGGTGGATCGGATTCGCTCCCATGCTGACGAGCGGGAACGGGTTGTCCGCGTCCTTGAGCATGGGCTTGTTGTCCGCGGTCACGAAGACGCCGTTGCCGCGATTCCTGACGAACGCGACCAGGCCGATGCTGTTGCCCGAGACGATGTCGAGCGTGCCGTTGTTGTCCCAGTCGGCCAGCGAGATGGTGGTGCAGTCACCGAAGAAGGTGCGGATGAAGGTGGCGGCGCCGATGTCGCGGTTCTTACCGCGCGGCCCGAGAGGATAGACCCAGACAAAGCCCATGCCGTCGCCGACGACAAGCTC
Organism: bacterium; assembly: GCA_012514975.1. Classification (GTDB taxonomy): domain Bacteria; phylum Auribacterota; class UBA3054; order UBA3054; family JAAYZF01; genus JAAYZF01. Next base: position 31 of record JAAYZF010000078.1, on the reverse strand, counting down.
CTCGCGGCCATCTCCGTTGATGTCGCCCACG
>JAAYZF010000077.1 GCA_012514975.1 bacterium | reverse complement strand
TGGCCGCGCGTAATGACCGCACCTACCAGAACATGAAGGAGGCGGTGTTTACCTCCGCACTTGATCTTGATTATCAGCAGTATCAGTTCGACACCACCTTCAGCGGTATGATGCTGGGGCTGCTCTCAGGCGAGCCGGAAGTGGAGAAGGCTACCGGGCGCACGGCGGGTGGTTTTGCACGCAAATTTGAGAGCGGCGCGGAGGTCGCGGGCAGTCTGGCGCTTGATGTCGTGAGTCTGTTGCGCGATGATTGGCGCTCGCTCGGGATAACCGGCGACCTGACCATGACGTTGCCGCTGATGCGCGGTGCCGGGCGCGACATCGTGCGCGAGCCGTTGACACAGGCGGAGCGGAATTTGGTTTACGCGATTCGTGCGTTTGAGCACTATCGGCAGACGTATGCGGTTTCGGTGGCGGTTGCCTACTTCGATGTGATTGAGTATGTGCAGCGGGTGCAGAACGCGCTGGACAATGAGCGCAATCTGGCCGAGAACAGCCGCCGTGCCGAGATGATGTTTGAAGCTGGACGCATGCAGCGCATTCAGGTCGACCAGGCGCGTTCGGACCTGCTGGCGGCGAACAAGAGCGTAATTGATGCACGCAAGAGCTATGAGGTCAGACTCGATGCGCTCAAGCTCAAGCTCGGCCTACCGCCGGAGGCGCGCATTGAAGTGGATTTAGCGGAAATTGAGCGGCTAGAGCAAAAGATGGAACGTTGGGCACAGGCCAGCGACGACGCTGTGGCGGCCTATCCGGACGAGGCGGAGTCGTGCCGCATTGCGTTGGCTGAGCGGCATGACCTGTTTGTCACGCGCTGCCGTGTCGAAGATTCGGCGCGCGCCGTGAAGATCGCGGCGGATGCGTTGCGCGCGGATGTCGCGCTCACTGGCGGTGCGCGGCTGGATCGGGCGCGCGCGACCGGCGAAAGCGGTTTTGATGGCAAGGAGACGTGGGACGCCGGTGTACGCATCGACTGGCCTTGGAACCGTCGGCGGGAGCGTAATGCGTTCCGCAAACAGTTGATCGCCTTGGAGCAGGCCAAGCGGTCGCTGGAGGAGCGCGAAGATGCCGTCAAGCAGGCGGTGCGCAGCGGGTTGCGCAACCTGATCGCGGCGCGTGCCTCGTACGTGAATCAGGTCGAGGCAGTCAAGGTGGCGCGCCTGCGCGTGGAGAGTAATGCGCTCTTCCTGCAATCGGGGCGCGCGTCGATGCGTGACGTGCTTGAGGCACAGGAGAATTTGTTGGCCGCGCGCAATGCGTTGTGCTCGGTGTTGATTAGTTGGCAGGTAAGCGATCTCGAGCTGCAGCGCGACATGGGGGTGCTGAAGATTTCGGATGCCGGCATGTGGCTTGAGACCAGCGAGGAGGATCATGGGTAAGAAGCGGTCAAAGAAAAAGTGGATCATCGGCGCGCTTGCGGTTGTGCTGGTGGGAGCAGCCTGGCTGTTCACACGCAAGGGCGGTGCGGCGGGTGAACAGGTGCCCGTCTTCACCGTGCAACGCGGACCGCTGACAATCGCCGTGACATCGGGCGGCTCAATTCAAAGCCGGGACAAGGCGGTGATCTCCAGTGAGCTTGAGGGGAACAACACCGTG
>JAAYZF010000076.1 GCA_012514975.1 bacterium | reverse complement strand
GGGATGAGCGGTTCGTTCGACGCGAACTGGCGGAAGGTAGTGTGGGATGAACACGACGCGTGCGGGGATGGGTGCGAACATGAGCATGCGGGCGTTGAGGCGGACGAAGACGAACAGCAAGAGGCCGCTGCCGCGGGCGGATCAAGAAGGAGCCGGGTACTTGGCTGGGCTGTTGTCATCGCCTGGTGCGGCCTGATTGGCGGGTTCGGCATCGAGCGGATCTGTCGCAAAATCCGCTGCTGAACGGCGCAACGGATTTTGGGGTACGGGGTTCTTGGGGAACGACGATTTGCCGGGGGATGCCAGAGTGGGGGCACCAGGTCGCGCGCCAACGTAGACGGCGATTCCGCGCAGTCCCGCGTTGTCCAGCGGGATCGACGGCCGTTGTCGTGGCCTTAACGACCGCGGACCCCAACGACCGGGTCCGCGTCTATCCCCCATGAGACGGCGTTGGGCGGCAGACGGCACGCCGGTGGACGCCTGGTTGTCTTCTCTTGTGCCCCGCTTCAGCGAGGCCGTTGTCGTTTGTGCGGCAGCGGGCTCTGGCCGTTGATCTTTCCCTCACTGGCCGGATGCCAGTGCTACACCGGCAACGGCCCACCTAAAGGTGGAACTCCGAACCAAGCCGCGTGGTGCGTGATCGCGATTGTGTGCGGCATCAACAACCTTAACCGTGCGCCGCGGGTTGGTGCCCGTGGTCTGGCATCCCCCAACGCCGTCTCATGGGGGATCTGGAGTGCTCGCTTCAGCGAGGCCGTTGCCGTTTGTGTGGCAACGGGCTTTGACCGTTGATTGTTCTGTCGCTGGCCGGATCCCAGCGCCACACGCAACCAATCTGTGCGCGCCAGGCGGGAACGACATGCAGATGGCGCCAGTTGCCCGGCGCAAATCTCAAATGTCCAATGTCAAATGCCCAATGTCAAATGTCAAATACCGTATTCCCTTGCCCCCTTGTCCCTCGTGCCTGATGCCTTGTCCCTGGCACTTCGTTCCCCCAGAACGGAATTGGGGGATGACCTGACAGCGGTCACCTTCGTACTCCATACTTCGTACTTTGTCCTTCGTTCCCCCAGAACGGAATTGGGGGATGACCTGACAGCGGTCACCTTCGTACTTCGTTCCCCCAGAACGGAATTGGGGGATGACCTGACAGCGGTCACCTTCGCACTTCGTACTTCGTCCATCGTACTTCGTACTTCGCAGTTCCCTTCTTGCCCTTTCCGGCGGTATTCGGTATAATACGCTACCACAAGATGTTGAGGCTGAGGAATGCCCGGACAACGGATACTGGTTATAGGCGCTGGGCCTATCGTCATGGGGCAGGGCGCCGAATACATCCTCGCGGCAGCGGAGGCGTGCCGCGTGCTGCGTTCCCTTGGGCATCACGTCATCGCGCTTGAAAGCCATGCAGCGGCCTTCTCCATCGACGCGCGTTTTTCCGACACAGCCTATGTCGAGACGCTGAACCGCGAGACGATCGAGAAGATCATCCGGCGCGAGCGGCCGCATGCGTTGCTGGCAACGGTGGGGGGGCAGACGGCGTTGAACGCGGCGCTGATGCTGCACCGGCTGCCTGCGTCGGAAGGGCAGCGCGCCTCGTTTTTCGGGTCGGCGCCCGCATTGCTCGAGACGACGCAGAGCCCCGAGCAGTTTGCGCGGATGATGAACACGCTGGGCGCGCACGCACCCGAGTCGTTCGTCATCTCGCGCGAGAAGCAGGGGATGGAGTTTGTGCGGCATCTCGGCTTTCCGCTGGTCGTGCGCGCCGTGCTCGCGCCGGGGAGCATCGGCACCGCGATCACGTACAACCGCCAGGAGCTCGAGCGCGCGGTGCAGATCGCCCTTGCCGTCAGCCCGGTCCAGCAGGCCGTCGTCGAGAAATCCCTTGCCGGCTCGAAGCGGACGGAATGGGAAATCGTGCGCGATGGAAGGGACAATGTGCGCGCGGTGGGCTGCATCGAGTACATCGAGCCGCTGGGGATACACTCGGCGGACAGCCCGGCCGTGCTGCCCGTGCAGTCGCTCCGGCCTGACGAGGCGAAGGCCGCGCAGGCGCTTGCATGCCAGGCGGTGCGGCGGCTGCAGCTCACCGGCACGGCCACGGTGCAGCTTGCCCACTGCGGCGGCCAGGGCGCGCTTGCGGTCGTCAGCGTCACGCCGCGCGTCACGCGAACGACCGTGTGGTGCGCGCGGTTCACCGGGCTGCCGCTCATCGAGTGGCACGTCAGGCTGTCGGCGGGCCAGCCACTCGATGCGCTTGTTGCCGGCACTGCGTGTGCCGCGCCTGATGCGCAGGCGATCGAGGCCGACAAGTGCTGGTGCCGCCTGCCCCTCTTCCCCGGCACGCGGCTGATGCGGCAGGGCGAGGAGCTCACCACGTATACCAAGTCGATCGGCGGCGTTGCGGGCGCAGGGCATGACTTCATCAGCGCGCTCCAGCGGGCGATCGCCGCGGGCGGCCTTCCGCCGCTCGGCCCTGGAGGCGCGATGCCGAAGGACATTGCCGCTGCCGGGCTCGATGAGCTGCGCACCAAGCTGAAGAACGCAACGCCGCTGCGCCTCTGGCAGGCGTACCGTGCGCTGCAGCTCGGCGCCGGCGCGGGGGAAATCCATGAGATCACCGGCATCGCGGCGCATTTCCTCGAACGGCTTTGCGAATTGCAGGCATTCGAGCGGCGCTGGGTCTCGCTTCAGCCGCGCGACCTTGTGGCACGGAGCACCGTCGGCCGCGACGTGCTCATCGAGGCCAAGCAGTCGGGCTGCGGAGACGAGCAGCTTGCCCGCTCGCTCAACATCGAGGAGAAGAGGCTGCACGAGCACCGCGCCGAACGCGGCGTCGTCCCGCGCGTCCGCACGCTCGCCCCGCAGGCCGGCGCGGGCCACAGCGGCACCGAGTTCCGCTGGTTCACGTTCGCCGGCACGCCGGAGGCATCTGCCGCGCCTGCGCGGGACGATGCGCCGGTCCTGCTGATCGGCCCCGGGGCGATCCGGTTCGAGCGGCTGATCGAGGTGCAGTACTGCCTTGCCGAGATGGTGCGCGAGCTGCATGCACTGGGCAGGCGGTGCGTGCTCATCGCGCGCAATCCGCTTCACTTCGCCGACGCGCTCGGCGCGCGGCTGACGCAGTACATCGAGCCGCTCAACCGCGAAGCCGTCAGCCAGGTCATCGCGGCCGAACGGCCCGGCGGCGTCATCCTCCAGTTCGTCGATCGCGACGCGCGCGGGGCCATCGCCGCGGTCGAAGAGGCCGGCATTCCCTTTCTTGGCACGGGCATCGATGCGCTCGACCGCCTGGCGACGCGCGAGCGCTTCAACACCCTCGCCCAGAAACTCGACCTGCGCCAGCCGCCCCACGGCATGGCTGAGAACGCGTGGGACGCGTACGTCACCGCGTCGGACATCGGCTATCCCGTCATGGCCCATCCCGCCCGGGCAATCAGCCTGCCGCGCGTGGCGATCTGGTATGACAGCCAGGACGCACGGAATTTCCTCGAACAGGCAACAAGCCTCTCCGAGCTCTATCCGCTCTCGATCGAACGGTTTCTCGAAGAAGGCAAGGAATTCGAGTTTGTCTGCATCGGCGACACGCGCGAGGCGTACGTGGCAGGCGTGCTCGAGCACATCGAGGAGGCGGGCGTGCATGCCGCGGACAGCGGCACGGTGTGGCCCCCGCGCTCGATTCCGTCACGCGTGCTCGACGAGTGCGGCGATATCGTGCGCCGGCTTGTGCGCGAGCTGCGGCTGCGCGGGCTTGTATCCGTCAAATGCGTCGTCGCGGACGACAAGCTGTTCGTGCTCGACGTGGTGCCCGGGGCGACGCGGAGCATGGCGTTTGTCCATCGGCTGTGCGGCGGCGCGCTGCTCCAGCTTGCCACCCGGGTCGTGCTGGGCAGCCAGCTCAGGGATCTCGAGTGCCCCGAGGTCGTCAGCTCGATCCTTGCAGTGCGCGCGCCGGTCTTCCCGTTTTCTCATTTCCCGGGAAGCGACGCATCGCTCGGCCCTGTCATGTGCTCGGTCGGCGAGGCCGTGGGCATCAGCCCGTCATTCGGCATCGCCTATGCCAAGGCGCAGTCCGCCGCCGGCACGCCCATCCCCACCAAGGGCATGGCGCTGATCAGCGTGGCCGACCGGGACAAGGACGAGATCGTTCCCGTGGCGAAGCAGCTTCGCGCCATCGGATTCACCATCCTCGCCACGGCAGGCACGGCCGCGCGCCTCCACGAGCAGGGCGTGCCCGTTCAGACCGTGTGCAAAGTGCATGAAGGCAGGCCCAACGTCGTCGACCGCATCATCGACGGCGACGTCCAGCTTATCATCAACACCCCCGGCGGCAAGGAAAACAAACGCGCCGAGACTGACATGCGCCACGAGGCCGTCCAGCGCGGCATCCCCGTCATCACCACCATCGCCGGCGCACGCGCCACGGTCGCCGGCATCGACGCGTTCATGCGCCACGGGCTCGATCCCCAGCCCCTCCAGGAGCATCTCAAGGAACTGCGCGTCCAGCGCCAGTTGACTTTCCCCGAAACACAGGCTCTATGATGAACATCGGCATCTGCACCTCGCTCTCCAACGCCGCTGCACTCAAACAGGCCGGCGCGGACTACATCGAGGAGAACGTCCAGACCTTCCTCGTGCCTCTCGAACCCGAGGAGGCCTTCGCCCCACGACTCGATGCCCTCAGGGCCGCCGCGCTGCCTGTCACAGCGGCCAATTGCTTCCTGCCCGGCTCGCTGCCCTGCGTCGGCCCGGGGCCCAGACAGGGAGACATCCTCCGCTATGCAGACACCGCCTTCCGCCGCGCGTGCGCAGCCGGCATCACCCGCATCGTCTTCGGCAGCGGCGGCTCGCGGAAAATCCCCGACGGCTTCCCGCGTGACATGGCGCGCGGCCAGCTCGTCGCCCTGCTCAAAGCCCTCGGCCCCATCGCTGCCGCCCACGGGGTCATCATCGTCATCGAACCGCTCAACTCGGCCGAATGCAACTTCATCAACTCGCTCGCCGAGGGCGCTGACATCGTCGAACGCTGCGATCATCCGCACGTCCGCCTCCTCGCCGACATCTACCACATGCTCCGCGACAACCAGCCGCCCGATGATATTGCGCGGTATGGCCATCTCCTCGCTCATACGCACATCGCCGAGAAGGCGCAGCGCACGCCGCCAGGTGTTGCCGGAGACGATTTCCGCCCCTACTTCAACGCGCTCAAGCAGGCCGGCTACACAGGCGACATGTCAATCGAGTGCGGGTGGAGCAACCTTGCCGCGCAGGCGGCCGATGCGGTCAAGTTTCTCCGCCAACAAATTCCTTGATGAGCGAACTGCTGCTCATCAAGGAATTTGTGATACCGGCTAACGGCGGTTGGTGGTCAACGGCGGATGGAGAAGGCGGAGAGCTTGCCGCGCGGGACGCTTGGATGGAATGACGGGGGAAGGGAATGCAAGTTCCCTGCGTCTTCGCGTTTCCGCGGGTCATTTCCCGCCAGTTTTTCCCCGTATTTGACTTTGCCCCTCTGATTTGGTATACTATCGTTCGCGTTATGGCATAACGCGGGCTTGACGGCAAGGGTTTGCCGCGGCTGAAATGCACATAAGTAGTTGTGGATGAAATACTTAATGGGCATCCGCGCTTCGCGCTGCCCGGGTAGCTCAGTTGGTAGAGCGCATCCTTGGTAAGGATGAGGTCACGGGTTCAATTCCCGTCTCGGGCTCCAGCCGGATGTGTCCATAGATTTTTTGTCTCTTGTAACCGGCTGTGCAGGACTGGACTTTCTTTCAGGCGCAGGTGCTTTGACGACTCTAATTCGCTAAGGAGAACGACCATGGCAAAAGAAGTGTTCAAACGGACGAAACCGCACGT
>JAAYZF010000075.1 GCA_012514975.1 bacterium | reverse complement strand
CCATTCCGAGGCGGGGATCGAGTTCCTGCAGGGCATGTTCGCGCGGTTGAAGAAGGCGGGCAGGTTCTCGAAGGCGACACGGCGTGCGACATTCGGCTTTTTCGTCACGCAGCCGCTGGTGTTGATTCCGTACAAGCGCTGGCGGTTCAAGCGGCGGCACGGCTACTACCCGCCGGGGTTTCTCGCGTTGAGCCCGACGAGGCGGTGCAATCTCGCCTGCCCGGGCTGTTTCGAGGGCGGCAATTCCACCGACGAACTTTCGCTTGAGACGGTGAGCAGGATTGTCACCGACGCGAACGGGATGGGCGTCTACCTGTTCGTGCTGATCGGCGGCGAACCATTGTGCTGGCCGCCGCTGTTCGATCTGCTCGAGCGCTTTCCGTCATGCACCTTCGGCATCTACACCAACGGCACACTCGTCACCAAGGCAATGGCCGATCGGTTCGCCGCGCTCGGCAACGGCCAGCTCGGGTTCAGCCTCGAAGGGTTCGAGGAGCAGACCGATCGGCGGCGCGGCGCGGGCGTGTTCAGAAAAGTGCTCGAGTCGATGGACATCTGCCGCGACGCGGGCGTGCATTTTGGCTACTCGGTGACGGTGACGCGCGACAACAACGATCTTGTCGTGTCGGATGAGTTTGTGGACCTGATGATGGCGCACGGATGCTTTGACGGCTGGTACTACCAGTACATGCCGGTGGGGTGCGCGCCTGATGCGTCGCTGATTCCCGATCCCTCACAGCGCGAACGCCGGCGGCAGCGGCTGGCGGAGCTGCGCAGGACGAAGGACATCAATCTGTACGATTTCGTGAACGACGGGCCGCTCGTTGGCGGCTGCCTGTGCGCGGGCAGGTATTACCTGCACATCAACGCGGCGGGCGGCGTCGAGCCGTGCGCGTTCTATCCGTTTGCGGCTGACACCATTCGCGATCGCACGCTCGTCGAGGTCCTCGAATCCCCCTTCTTCAAGGCGATCCGTGCACATCAGCGCGAGACGGAGAACCTGCTTGCGCCCTGCCCGGTCATCGACCATCCCGAGTGGCTGCGCGAGGCGGTCGCGGCGGGCAATGCCCGGCCCACGCAGCCGACGGCGGCGCTGCTGCTCGACGGCATGGCAACGCCGCTCGATGCGAACGCGGCGGCGTACCGCGCCATTGCCGATCGCGTGTGGAAGGAGGAGCTTGCGCGATGACGGCGCCCGCCACACAGAGTGACGGCGCGCCCCTTCCCCTGCGCGTTCGCGGCGTGGGCAAGCGGTATGGGCCGCTGTGGGCTCTGCGCGGCGTGTCGCTCGACCTTCCCCCCGGCAGCATCGTCGGGCTGCTCGGGCCGAACGGCGCGGGCAAGACCACACTGATTCGCATCTGCGCCGGCTGGCTCGAACCGGACGAGGGCGACGCACAGATCAACGGAATACGCCAGTCGCCAAGCGAATTGGCCACACGGCGCTGCATGGGTATCGTCTCGCGCGACGCGCCATTGTACGACGAATTCTCCGTCATCGAAACACTGCGGCTGCATGCGGTGCTGCAGGGCATGACCGCCCGTGCGGCAACGGACGCGGTGAGCCGCGTGATCGATGAATACCGCCTGGACGAATTCTCGCGCAGGCGCGTCGGCGTGCTCTCGACCGGGATGCGCCAGCGAACGGCGATTGCGTGCGCCCTGCTGCACGACCCGGCGGTGCTGCTGCTTGACGAGCCGACCGTGGGGCTTGATCCCGACGTGCGGCGCCACATCTGGGAGTGCCTTGCGACGGCTGCGGCGCGCGGTGTGGCGATTCTGCTCACCACGCATTACTTCGACGAGGCCGTGCAGTTGTGCCAGCATGTGCATCTGCTGGTCGCCGGGGCGATCGCGCGCTCATTGGCGCCGGGCACGGACGGCGCGGCGTCGCGCGCGCTCGAGGAGGAGTACTTCACCCAGGTGAAGCAGGAGCGTCCACGCTGAGGGTGGCGGACACCGCTTGACGCCATGATGACGACGATGCGACAACTTCTGGCGATCGCATGGATGCAGGTGCGGCTGTGGCTGCGGCTGCCGAAGCACATCCTGGTGAGCATCGCGCTGAGCATCGCATTCCTCGTGATCGCCAACCGCGTGATGGTGATCCGCCTGGGCAGGCACATGAGCGTTGGCGTGCACACGATGAACCCCGAGGCGGCGCGGCTCGCCGAGCGCGAGTTCGGCGTGTTCAACATCACGATGCTGCGGTATGACCGGCTTGAAGATGGCAGGCGTGATCTCGCGAACGACCGGATCGTGGGGCTGATGTCGCTGCCGACGGAGGAGCAGCGGTCGGTGCATCTTGTCTTCAGCGGGCGCAACCCGCTGGTCGACCGCGAGCTTGCGTCGGTGCTGCTGCGCGTCGCCTCGCAGATCTCGACCAATGCGGCGCACCGGACGCGCATCACGATGGAGAACAACCGGTACACGCCGGACGTGATGACCACGTTCATGACGTCCGGGCTGCTGCCGTTCCTGATCTTCGCGCTCGCGTCGGTGAACCTGGGGCTGTTCTGGCTGTGCGACTACGAGAAGGGCACGCTGTACACGCTCCTCGCCGCGCCCGCGCGCCGGTCAGTGCTGGTGGCAGGGCGGACGCTTGGCGCGCTCGCCGTCATCCTGGTGACGTTTATTGCCGCCGTGGCGTTGTGCCGGCGTTTTGTCCATTGGGACATGGGGGGCCAGCCGGTGGCGTGGTGGGCGGCGGCGGTGCTTCAGATGGTGACCATGGGCGGCGTGTTCTTCGCGCTGGCAATGGTGTGCAGGCGGTTCGCGCTGTATTCGGACGTGAGCATGATACTCGTGCTGGTGCTCGTCTTCCTGAGCGGCGCGTTGACGCCGATCCAGACCATGCCGGGCTGGGCGCGCATACTGGGGGCGCTGACGCCGACGTACTACGCCGTGCGGATGATGCGCGCGGTGATGACGGGTGCGGACACAGCGCTGCCCAGGGACGTGCTGGCGCTTGTCCTCTGGGCAGCGGCGGGCTATGCATTCGGCTATTGGCGTCTGCGTGCCGCGACGCTTGACCGGCGCGGGTGATGCGCGCGGCGGCCGCGGGCTATTTTGCGAGCTTGCCCTTCCCCTTGTTCTTCTTGATCTTCACGTTGCAGTCCACCTCGCTGTAGAACACCTCGTCTCCCGCGCCGAACATGATGCGCGTGCCGCCCATCGTTTTCTCGTGCGAGTATTCGCGGAACCAGTCCTGCGTGCGGCAGTCCTGCACCCACGCATAGTGGCCCGTCTCGACCATCATGCCTGAGGCATTGCCCTTGGGGATTTTGTACAGGAAGGACATCTCGCCGTTCTTGATCGAGGCCTTGAAGCTGCCGTACTTCGCTCCTCCGCCGGCGCCGCTCCTGTCACGCCCCTGGTAGAAGTTCATCTTGGCGCGCGTGCCCTTGCTGTTGATCCCCGCGGGGTCAAGGGCGAACGTGTGCTCGAACCCGGTGAACTCGCCGGTGTAGTCGGGTGTATAGGCATGGTAGGCGAATGTCCTGACGGTGAAATTCGGGACATCGCCGAGATTCTGGTGCGCCGTCGGGCACTTCCCGCCGATGATGCACATCTGGTCGGATTGCTCGACCGTGGGCGCCTTGTACTTCCACGCGCCGATGGCCTTCGTCAGCGTGAACTCCTGGGTGCCGCCGACGAGCATCTCGGCGTAGGACGGGATGCGCACGCCGGTGCACCGCTGTGCGCGTGTTTCGGTGAAGGCGACTACAAGCAACGGTGCGGCGACAAGCGATGCGAACAGCACTCGGGACATTGGTGGTGTCTTCATGGCACATCTCCTTGGTGGTAACGGTAGCACACGTTCCTCTACACATCCGATCCTTCGTATAGTATACCAAAGAACCGCGGTCCAATGCAAACAGCCCGTTCCTTGCTCCCGCCGCGGACGCGTGCGGGTGGTCCTCATCCCGGCAGGCGGTAGCCGTAGCGGGCGATGTAGCCGCTCCAGCGGCTGGCCACCGCGGCTTGCTGTGCGCTGGTGAGGACATGGCGGGCGGGCTGGTGGGCGCGCAGGCGCGGGAGCTCGCGGGCGATGCCTTCCTCCGCGCGGGCGAAGTCGCCAATGCCGAGCTCGGCGTACACGCGGCGCATCTGGCCGAGAGGGTCTGCCGCCAGGTGCTCGTAGGTGATTTCGCACAACTGGCCGGGGCCGAGCAGCGGCTGGTCGGCGTTGTAGCATTCGTAGACATGCGCGAAGGTGGCGAGGATGCGTTCTTCGAGCGCGTCATACCGCGGCCGCTGCAGCGCCTGGTCGCGGTACAACCTGCGCCACAGGGCAAGAGTTGAGGAGAACAGATCGAACGGGTCGCGCGTGACATGCACGAAGCGCGCGCGGGGGAAGAGATCGAGCAGAATGCGTATGCGGCAGGTATGCAGCGGGCATTTCGCGGCGAGGATGCCGGGCCGCTCGACGAGGACGCAGCGGTAGAACCGCAGGAGCGCATCCGTCCACTTCCTGCGCAGCGCGGGCGGGAGGGAGCGGAGGTCGGTGTACTCGGGCCAGGCAGGCGGACGGTTCGGGAACACCATGGTGAGATAGGGAGAGGGCAGGCCGAGATTGCAGAGGGCAAACTCATCCTCCTGCGGGCGGTCCCATCCGGCGGGCAAGTCGTCCGTCGGGCGGCGTTGAGGGATGAACGGCGTCATCCACGGCGTGAACCAGCGGCGCGTGAGCAGGAAGTGCGCGGGGGCGAAGCAGGCGTACGTATCGGGGCACGACAGGCGCGTGTCGCGCGCAAGGAGCTCGTGGACGAGGGTGGTGCCGGCGCGCCAATGGCCGATGATGAAGACGGGATCGTCGGGAAGGGCGCAGCGGGCGATGCGGCTGCCATGGCGGACGCGCTGCGCGCAGCCGAGGAACGAGTTGATGCAGGCGAACACGAGGCCGAGCGCGCCCATGCCGATGCGCGCGGGCGTAATGTCGAAGCGGTTGCGCGCGAGAAGGCCGAGCCAGCCGGAGACGACCATGCCGCTCCAGAAGCGGAAGAACCACGGGCGGTCGGGGCAGCCATGGAAGGTGTGTTCGTGCATCGTCGCGCGTGCGCGGGGCTGAAGCATTATCGCAGATGCGCGCGGGGGCGTCAAGTGCGAATCCGCATCGCGGGTTGACAGCGCGCCGAGAAACTGGTATACTGGTACCAGATTGAAGAACCGACGCAACGCGCGGCGCGCGACGCCGTATAACACCAGGTGGGAATTGACATGAACACGCATGCATTCATCATGGCGGCCGCCGCGGCAATGCTTGTCCTCGCCGCGGAGAGCGGCAGCGCGGCGCGAGTGTCGCCGGACGATCCAAGCGCCATCCGCGGCCCCCGTCCGCCGCGTCCGCCGAAACCGTGGGCAAACAAGAAAACGAAGACTGACCGGGATGGCGACGCGCTCCCCGACACCCTCGAGCAGAGCCCGGTCCCCTTCGGCGGCGCCGGGACGGTGACGCTCAACCCCGAGCGCAAGGATGTGGTGATCATCATCGACTACGTCGGCACGAACGGGCTGAACACGCCGACGCCCGCGTCGATCGCCCTGATTCTCGGGTCGCTTGCGGACGCGCCGGTGAAGGGCGCGAACGGCAAGGCGGCCAACAGGGGGATCGCCGCGACAGTCATCGTGCCTGCGCAGGGGTACAACGCGCCGAGCACGACCAGCATCGGCACGTTTGCAGGGGGCAACTACGACTGGAGCGATGTCGACGCCATCAAGACGAACTGCATCGACCGGATGGGCATCGGGGCGGCGCCGCAGATGTACCATTACTGCCTGTCGTGCCACAACTACGGCGGCAGCGGCTCGTCAGGCATCTCGCGCAACAACATCGCCACGTACGACGCATTCCGGATGGGCGCGGCGGACTTCATCCTCTCCCTGCAGAGCCTGCAGAGCCAGGCCCTGTACGCCGGGCCCACGGCGGGCACGGTGCTGCATGAATTCGGCCACAATCTCGGGCTGACGCACGGCGGGTACGACCACGTCAACTACAAGCCGAACTACATCAGCATCATGAACTACCACTTCCAGTTCTTCGGCGTCGTGTACGGCATTCCCTCTGCGGCGCAGTACTGGTACAGCACGTTCTACAGCAGGCCGATCAACGAAGCGGCCATCAAGGAGAAGAAGGGAGTGGGTGGGCCCGCAAAAGACTTCGGCACGCAGGTGAACTATCCTCCAGTGGTTGTCTTTCCGCCGAGCGTGGCGAAGAAGGTGGACTGGAACCTGAACGGCATCATCGATCACGGGCGCTACCCGCTGCTTCTGAACTTCCCGTACGATAACGAGCTGACGTGGCTGGTGACGGAGAACAACTACAAGAACCTGAATTTCACGGGCGGCGGGCTGGTGACCGGCGCCGGCGCGCCGGTTGCCGGCGCGGGCGGGCGCGCGGCCGTGCCCGCGCCGCCGCGTTTCACACCGGCGACGCACGACACCGTCTGCCAGGAGTTCACGCCTGAACTGCACTCGACGCTCGCGGCCGATGCGGCTGCGCAGGCGCGCGGCGTGCGCATGAACGTGACGCGCACGCCGGCGGCGACGATATATACTCTCGGGGAATGACCGGGCGGGCCGTGGAAGGGGCAACGCCGTGCCGCGCGCCGTCATCACGGTGCGCGGCACGGCGTTCCTTATTGGTCAAGCTTCACCTTGCCGCGCGAGAGGCCGACGGGCGTGTACCGCACGTTGAGCATCATGCCGCCCGTGTCATTCTCGTTGACGACGGCGCGGAACGGAAGGAGGAAGGTCGATTCAGTCGCGCGCTCGAGGCCGAGGCGCTCGAGTTCCTCGACGATGCGCGCCTTGCTCAGGTTGACGCTGACGCGTATTTCGTTGTTGCGCTTCCAGCGCACGTTGGCAGTGCCCGTCGGGAGGTCCTTCTTCGGGTATTTGAACTTTGCGTACCTGCGCCATGACGCCTTTTTCGTGAAATTCATGGGAACGGTGTAATTGCCGATCGAGACCGTGCCATAGGTGTAGTGGTCGACCACGAAGAAGTCCGGCACGGGGAACCTGAGGTGCAGGGAGATCGTATCGCTGTCGAGCGCGCCGGCGTCGCGGCGTTTCCAGTTGATGCCGATCTTGAGTTTTTTGACGAACGGGTTGACAAACTGGTCGGCCCAGCGGATCGTGGTGATGATCTCGGTGTCGGCAAGGGCAGCCAGGCTGTCCTGAACAGTCACGGACGTGGCATACCAGCCGGCATTGAGCGGGGAGCCTGAGACGGCGCCATCGGCCGCCAGGCCCAGGCCGTCGGGCAGCGAGGTGACGAGCGCCCATGCGTATGGCGCCTGGCCGCCCACGGCGGAGAGCTGGGCATTGAACGTTGCGTCGACGAAGCCGACAGGCAGGACGCGGTCGGCAATCACCGGCCCGGCGAGGTCGTTGGTGTCGAAGACAGTGATCGCCATCTGGCCGTAGGCGTACGATCCGGCGCTGTCGGTGACATTGAGCGAGACTTTGAAGGCGCCGGTGGCGGCGGGGACGCCTGCGAGCGTGCCGTCCGTGGAAAGGAAGACGCCCGGCGGCAGCCAGCCGCTCGACACGCTCCAGCGGTACGGCGGCGTGCCGTCAATCGCCTCGCACAGCCTGCTGTATGCCTCGTTGACGACACCCGTGTCGCCGCCGGGCAGCGTCATCTTGACCGCCGGGCCCTGCACGAGCATCGAGAAACTCATCACGTTGTCCGGCGTGTACGGATCAGAGCCGATCGGGTAGGCGGTGACGGTGATGGTATGCAGGCCCGCGGGATAGATGTACGCGAGCTGCCATTCCCATATCGCCAGGTTGAACACGCCGAGGGTTGACTGGTTGAGCGCCGAGCTGTCCTCGAACCCGTCGACGAAGACGCGTATCTCGTACGTGCCGGGCCTGCAGGCATCAGGGCCGAAGTTGAACAGCCTGAATGAGAAGAGCCCGTCGATTGCACTGGTGACCCGCCAGGCATAGAGATGGAGGTCGGCCCTGACGAGCGAGGCGCGCGTGTCGGGCGCAAGGGACCACGCGGCGTCCTTCACCAGCGCATCCGGCCGTCCGGTCGTGGCGTCGGCTATTCTCTCGACGGGGGGACGCACGTCATGCTGGCGTGGCGTTCGCGCCGTCGCCGGCGCAATCGCGCGTGGAGCCGCCGCGGCGAATACCGCGGTGATCGAGAGGGCTGCTACGCAGAGTCGTGAGCGCATTCGTTTCCACTCCATGATGGCCAATGTTCGATTCGAGAACGCAGGGGATGCATTCAGCGCGCCCTGATGCCCCCCAACCTGTTGGCGTCTGCCTCGGCCGCGCCGGATGGAAGCAGTGATGCCGGCGTGGTGACAGTAGCGGGCGCCTGCCGTACTGCCGGCTGCTGCTGCACGGAGGGCGTCTGCTCGATACGCCTGGCCTGTGGCGCGGCAGGAGGCGTTACGGTCACGGTCCGCTGAGCCGGCGGCTGTGTTACGCGCGACGGGGTGCGTTGCGGCGCCGCTTTGCGCGGGGTGTCCGGCGTGCGTTGTGTGGAGCGCTGGGGCTCGACCCGGCGGACGCGTTGCGCAGCCTGCGCGGCCGGTTGCGGCCGTACGGTCTGGCGTGATGGCTGCTGGGGCGTCTGGCGCATGATGGTGCGCGCGGGCGGCGCGGCGACCGGCGTGCGGTCCGGTGCGGGCGTGTTCCCGTCTTCAACGCGGCGCGGCGCGGATTCCACGGGCGTCCTGCTGATGAGCGTGGCCGGCTCGATCGAAGGGCCGGTCGCGGCGACGATCTTCTCGCGGCCGGGCGTGCGTGGCGCCGCCTGCGCGGGCAGCATGCGCTGCTCATCCGGCGCGGGGCGCCGGACCGGCTCGCGCCGATCATCGCGGGCGCCTGCGTTCCCGGCATCCTCCCTGCGGACGCGGTGCTCGTCGAAGCGCTGCGCGACCCGTCTCATCTGGTCGGTTGGCGGTCTGTAGACCTCGACCACACCGCCCTCGCGCACACGGTTGTTCCGTTCGCGCACATTCGTCTCGCGGATGACGTACCGGCGGAGACTGCGGCCGACGCCGCGCTCGATCACTGTCACCGTCGGGCCATACCAGACGATAGTGACGCCATCGCCGCCGCAGTAGTAGTTGCCGAAGAAGAAGTAGTACCTGTTCACGACGTAGTACGGCACGCAGACAACCGGCGCCACCACTACCGGCGGCACGTAGTACCCGCCCACATCCGTGCTCACGAAATACTCGCAGCCGACAAAGAACCATGAGCCGGGATCGACGGCGTAGGTTTCGTCATATCCCGCGGGGGGAATGGGCGCCCAGCCGACGTACCTGTCGTTCCAGTACCACGTTACCCATGCGGGCGCCCAGATGTAGCCGGGCACCCACGCCCAGCCGTACTCGGGGTCGTTGTACCAGCGGCCATAGTGGAACGTCAGCCATCCCCATTCATATGCGCTGTACCAGTACCAGCCCGCATCGGTGTACACCCAGTGGCCGCCGTGCACATAGGGACGCCAGCCCGCGGGCATGCCGGCGGGAACCCAGATCTGGCCGTACGGTTCGACGCCATGCCAGCGGCCGTGGGGGCGGAGCGCATCGAACGCGGTTTCAAATGTGAGCGGGGCGGTTTCCTCGACGGCATCGCCGTATGAATCCTCGCCGCAGGCCGGCGACGCAAAGAGCATGGGGAGGGCAAGGACGAGCGTTGCAGCGGCGGCTCCGGCGGCCCACAGCGGATGGAATCTGGTTTTCATGGGCGACTCCTGCCTTGTGGCGTTAGGCGGCATGGTGTGCCGCAGTGCAACCCAATCAACCTTATTGACGCTCCGGGCGCGCGATTATTCACTTTCCAGGCGGTTTTGCGGCGGGCGTGGCGGCCTTCCTTACACACTGTTCGAGCGCGGCGGCGATTTCCTTGTCGTGATCCGCCACGTTCACGCGGTCGAAGACGTGGGCAATGGCGCCGTCGGGCGCGATGATGAACGTCTTGCGTTGCGGCGCGAGGCCGAACAGGCCGACGGCATCGAACGCCCTGGCGATGCTCTTGTCTTCATCGCTGAGCAGCTCGAACGGCAGATTGTACTGCGCCTTGAACGCGTTCTGCTTGTCCATCGGGTCGAAACTGACGCCGCGAACGACCGCATCGAGTTTCTGGATGGCCTGGTAGCCGTCCCTGAGGGCGCAGACCTCCTTGGTGCAGCCGGGCGTGAATGACTTGGGATAGAAGCACAGGACAAGCCACCGGCCTTTGAACATTGCCAGCGTGTTCGTCGTGCCGTCAGTGCATGCTGCCTGGAACGCCGGAGCCGGCGCGCCGACGGCGGCCGCCGGGGCGCCCGTTCCCGTTCCCGTGCAGACAAGCGCGGCGATGAGAGAGTGAAGGATCATGCGGTCCTCCCTGTGTTACACGGTTTGCACGGCGAAGCGCGGCGATGCGGCGTCCGCGTTCAACCGCTCAAGATTCTCCTTCGATGAAACGACGCAGATGCGTTTGCGTTCCAGCGCGGGTGCGAGCACTTCGTCGCAGGCGCGGCGGACGTCGCCGGCCGTGAGGGCGAGGAGGCGGCGGCGGAAGGCCGAGCGGAATGCATGGGACTCGCCGCTGATGTGGCGGAGGAGGACTTCCTCGCACGCGTCGGCGCCGCGCAGCGGTTTGTCGAGTTTCCTGAACGTGCCGACGATGGCCTTTTCGAGCGCCGCGGGCGAGAGGTCCATCGCCGTGCGCACATGGTCGATCGCGCGGTCGAACACGGCGAGCGTGGCGGTGATCTGGGGGTCGTCGCCGCTGACGAAGCTGAACAGGCCGTTGAGCAGGTCGTAGGATGCGCGCACGTGGTAGGCGGTTCCCTTGACGCGGACGTGCTCCCAGAGGTAGCCGTAGCTCAGATGCGAGGAGATGAAGAGCAGGGCGGGCATGAGCTCCTGCGGCACGCGGCCGAGGGGGAGGACGGTGGCGTTGGCGGCGACGCTCGTCGGGATCGCCAGGCCTTCGCACGCGGGCGCAACGGTATGATGATGCGCGGCGGCCTTGTGCCGCGGCGCGCACGGCAGCCGCGCCGACAGCGCACGCGCCCAGTCGCGCACGCGGCCAAGCTGCGCCCGGTCGCCTGTGGCGCTGATGACGAGGCGGCCGCGATGGGGCACCGCGGCGCGCAACTGTTCGAGCGCGCGGAGCGCCTCGGGAGCGTGCGCGTCGAACCCGTCGGCCATGCGGTCGAACAGCCGTACGCGCGACACGCCCTGGGTGCGCTCGATGAACCGTGCGTTCGGCGTCAGTCCGCGCGCGGCGAACGAGCAGGCGTAGAACGTGTCCCAGTCGCTCAGCGACGTGCGCAACTGCGCGCGCTTCTGCAGGACCACGTCGCGAAGCCTGCGCGTATCGCCGAGGTCGAGCGCAAGCAGCCGGTCCTGGATGATGGCGAGCATGTCGTCAAGGCGCGTGTCGAGCGCGCTTGACGACGTCATGAACAGCGGCTGATGGCACGCCGGGTCGCCGACGCGGCCATCCGCGTCGATCCGCACGACCGTGCCGCCCGAGCAGGCTGCCTCACGGCGCGCCATGGTGGCGTAATCCATCCCGCCGGCGCCCATCTTGGTGAACGCCTCGGCGTAGAGCGGGAGCCACTCGTCAAGCGATTCGTCCACCACGCGCAGGTCGAAGGCGGCGGTGACGTAGGTGACGCCGTTGGTGAACAGGTCCGTGGCGATGAACGTCGTGCCGTTGAACGACTCGACCGTGCCGGGCGGGTCGTGCGGCTGGCGCGGGACATCGGCGAGGGAGAGCACAGGGAGCGTTGCGAGCGCCTCGGGAGGATTGGGCGTTGACTGGAGGGCGTCAAGGCGGGCAGCTTCCGCCGCTGTCCGCTCGAGCTCGGCGGGGGTCATCCGCCGCTTGCGCGCCTCGAGCGAGGCGGCCATGGCCGCGCGCTCGCGCTCGTGGCACGCGGCGTCAGGCACGAACGTCAGGAGCGCGCGGTGCGGATTCCCGATCAGTACCGAGCGGATGAGCTCGCGGAAGCAGCGCGCATCGTCCTGCGCGCTTGCGCGCAGCGCGGCGAGATGTTCGTTCATGCGCAGGAAATGCGCGGGTGGCAGCCCGTAGAGCCAGCCGTGGAGGCAGTAGTGCAGGAGATAGCCCGGGTTGACGCTGACACGGCGGCGCGCGGCGAGCTCCATCTGGTGGAACGCCGCGGCAAGCTCGGCCTTGTCGAGCCCCTGCTCGACAAGGCGCTCGAGCGTCCGCGTCACCACCGCGGCGATCTCATCGGCGCGCTCCGGCTCCGTGCCCTTCAGCCCGACGCAGAAATAGGCGTCGCGCTGGTAATCGACATAGCCGGACCGCGTCAGCCCCTCGCCCAGGCGTGCATCGATGAGCGCCTTGCGCAGCGGCGCGCCCGCGTTGCCCAGGAGGTAGTAGTCAATCGCCTTCATCGCGAAATCATGCTGCGGGTTCGTGATCTCGTTGGTGAAGAAGGCGAGCATGACGGCAGTCTTGCGCTCGGTGCCCTCGCCGGCCGCGACAGGATAGGGGATCGTCCGCCGCACCGGCGCGGCCCAGCGGCGCTGCACGCCGGTCTCGGCCACGACGGGCTGGCGCGTGTAGGGGGCAAGGAGCCTGCCGAAGTACGCCGCGTGTTCCTCCGTGGGGATGGCGCCGAACACGAAGATGCACGCGTTGGACGGATGGTAATACTTTCTGTGGAACGCGGCGAACTGCTCGTACGTCAGCGTGGGAATCGCCGCCGGATCGCCGCCATAGTCCCTGCCGTACGCGGTGTCTGGAAAGAGCGTGCGGGTCATCTCGCGGTGTATGCGGCCTTCGAGGCTTGCGTACGCGCCGCACATCTCGCTGTACACGATGCCCTTGAGCACGAGGGGCGACGCCGTGTCGCCCGGCGTCTCGAACGCGAGGTGGTGCCCCTCCTGCATGAAGTGCTCGCGCGTCAGGAGCGGATGGAACACCGCGTCGCAGTACACGTCCGCAAGGTTGAAGAAATCCCTGCGGTTCATGCTCGAAAACGGGTAGCCCGTGCAGTCGGGCATCGTGAAGGCGTTGAGATGCGTTGCGAGACTCGTCTTGAGGAGCTCGACGAACGGGTCTTTGACGGGATACGTTTTCGAGCCGCAGAGCACGGTGTGCTCCAGGATGTGCGGGAGGCCCGTGTCGTCCGGGGGGGGCGTGCGGAAGGCGATGAGCCCTGCGTTCTCCTGGTCTTCGGCGCGGAGGTGGCACAGCCGGGCGCCGCTGGCCTGGTGGCCGAGCTCGACGAGCGTGGCGCGCAGGTCATCCAGGCGCGTCACGGCGTCGACGTGGAAGCCGTGGAGCATCATGCCGGGCTGGAGATCCTGTGCGGCCATGTCATTCAAAGGTGGCGAGGTCGCGCACGGCGCGTTCATCCGTTGCAGGCGCGACGACGGCGACGGACAGGTTGCGGTTGTTGAACACGCGCGCGGCGACGCGCTGGATGTCGTCGGGCGTGACGGCGTCATAGGCGGCGAGGATGTCCTCGACCGACATCACGCTGTTCGTGGTCAGCAGGCTCTCGCCCAGCCAGAGCATGTATTCGGCCGTGCGTTCGAGCGTCAGGGCGATATGCCCGCGGATGTAGTCCTTGGCATGCTTCAGCTCGCGGCTGGAGACGCCGTTGCGCAGCACGTCGCGGCAGATGCCCATGGTCAGCTTGAGCGTCTTGGGCATGGCGGCGACGTCCGTGCCCGCGCTGATGCGCATGGCGCCGGTGTCGTAGAAGTAGGTGATGCTCGAGTCGACGTCGTAGGCCAGGCCGCGTTTTTCGCGGATTTCGTGGTTGAGGCGCGAGCTCATGTTCTCGCCAAGCACGGTCGAGAGCAGGCGCAGGGCGTAGCGCTGCGGGTCGAGCTTGCCGAAGGAGCGCAGGCCGATGAGCAGGTGCGCCTGCTCCGTCTGTCGCTGGCGCAGGTGGATGCGCGGACGGCGCTGGCGCTCGGTGCAGGGCGCATAGGCCGGCGCGGCCTGCCGCTTCCACTCGCGGCGCAGCGCGCGCGCGACGGCGGTGACGGCGGCGTCGTGCGATACGTTGCCCGCGACGCTGATCACGGTCGTTCCCGGCGCGTAGTACGCGTCGTGAAACGCGACAATGTCGCTCCGGCGCATCGCGTCGACCGTCTCGAACGTGCCCAGAAGCGCCCGGCCCAGCGGCTGCCCGGGCCACATCGTCGTGTTCAGATCGTCGTACACGACCTGCTGCGGCACGTCAAGGTACATCTTGATCTCTTCCTTGATCACCCTGCGCTCGCGCTCGACCTCGTCGAGTGGGAACGTCGACCCGCGGTACATGTCGAGCAGCACATCCAGCGCGTACGTGAACCGCGTGTACCGCACCTTCGCGTAGTAGCACGTGACTTCCTCGCCGGTAAAGCCGTTGAGCGTGCCGCCCACGCCTTCGATCGCCAGCGAAATCTGCCGCGCCGTCCTGCGCCGCGTCCCCTTGAACGTCAGATGCTCGAGGAAGTGCGATATGCCGCTTTGCGCAGGCGCTTCATACCGCCCGCCCACCGCGGCCCACACGCCGATTGCCACTGATTCCATGTACGGCATCGGCGCCGTGATGACGCGCAGCCCGCAGGGCAGCGTCGTGATGAAGAAGAGATATTTCGTGTGCTCAGCCATGTATGATGCCAGTCGCCCCTGGTGCTCCTCGTCCTCGTTCTCGTTCTCGTGCTCGTTCTCGTGCTCGACAGTTGATGCTCGATGGTTGATCACAAACGACGGCGTCGGTTGCGATTACGAGTACGAGTACGATTACGAGTACGGGCGCGATCCCTTGTTGACTCTTGACCCGTTACCCGTTGGCCTTTCCCTACAGCCCGAACACCATGGCCAGTCCCCTGAACATCCTGCTTACGGCAGTGGCGAAGAGGTCGAACAACGGCGTGTTTACCAATACTATCAGCACGATGAACCCGTACTGCGCAATGCGGTCATACACCTGGCGGCCCTGGAACCCGAGCAGCGGGCGCAACAGATGCGACCCGTCGAGCGGCGGCAGCGGGATCAGGTTGAAGAACGCCAGGAAGAACGCCAGGTGCGCCATCGGCGCCAGGACATAGGCGCACGCAACGGCCACCAGCTCCGCCCCCGGCGCGATGAACAGCGCCGCGCGCACCGCTGCCAGCGCCACGACAGCCATCACGATGTTCGACAGCGGCCCCGCGAAGCTGACGAGGATGTCGTCCCGCTCTCCGTTCCGGAAATTCCGCGGGTTGACGGGCACGGGCTTGCCCCAGCCGATCAGCAGGCCGGTGAACGCGCCGATGCCGAGCGCCGGGCCGACAAACATCAGCAGCGGCAACAGCACCGTGCCGATCATGTCCAGGTGCGGCAGCGGGTTCCACGTCACCCGCCCGAGCATCCGCGCCGTCGGGTCGCCGCACCGGTCGGCTGTCCATGCATGGGCCGATTCATGCACGGTGATGACGAAGACGAGGCAGGCGTAGCCGATCAGCCCCTCGATCAGCGGCGGCAGGCCCGTCATTTCTCCGGCTCGTCGAAGATGATGGACCTGACGCGGGCGGTGCTGATCACATAGACGCCCCCGTAGTCGTTCGTGCCCATGTACGACGTGTTCGCGGCTTCGATGCGCAGCGGCATGCGCGTGGCGTCGCGCATGGTGACCCACGCATTGTACCGCTGGTCTATGACGAGCAGGTCGATGCGCCGGATTTTCTGCCAGGGGATGGTGACCTCGGCATAGCCCCTCCAGCCGCTGAGCGTGCCTGGCTGGGCGATCCCCTGGTTCACCGCGTCGGGCCTGAAGGTCACATTCCGCACGTGCGTCGTGACGTCCTGCTGGTCGATGATCAGCGCGCTGAACGCCTGCTGTTCCTCCGCGGCGCACGCGGCGCCGGCAAGTGCAAGGACAGCACTGAATGCGCGCATCGATGCTGCGGCGCTCTTCATAGATCTTCTCGTGGAGGTTGACCGCGGAAACCGCGCGCGGCGCATACGACAATGTCTCCGTCCTAATCAATAGCTAGTGTAGCACAAACACGCGCGGAATGCAAACCAAATCCGCGGGGCGGAGCCCGGCGGATTTGCGATGCCCGCAACAGCGCGCCTGCGTGATGAAAAAAGGCAGGCGCGCGCACACGGGCGCACGCCTGCCTCACTCGCTGCTGCCGCAACGGCGCGCTATTCCCTGCGCCGCGACATCGCGCGCCGCAGAACAGGCAGCAACGCGACAGCGCCCATGAGCACGAGGAACGGCTCGGGAAGAATCGTGATCACCGCGGAATCGCGTGCCATTCCGCCGCCTGCGTCGACAACCGTGAACGTCGCCGTGCACACGCTGCCCGCCGCGGTGTACGTGTGCGCCGCGCGCGTGAATGACGCATCGCCCTGCTCGACCGCGCCGTCGCCGAAGTCCCATGTGCATGCCGCAAGCGCGTACGAACCGGGCGCGGCGACGCCTTCAAACAGGACTTCCGCGTCGGGTGTCGCATCCTGGGGCGCCGCGACGATCTCCGCCGTGGGTGGCAGGCGGAACAGCATTCCCGATGAACTGATGACCACGCCCACACGATCGTTGGCATAGTCGTAGATCACCGCGCCTTGCGAGCCGGGCGCGAACGTCACGCCGGCGAACTCGCCCTCGATGCCCGACGTCGAGTACAGGAACCAGTTCGTCGTTCCCTCCGTGCTCGTGCTGAGGAACCT
>JAAYZF010000008.1 GCA_012514975.1 bacterium | reverse complement strand
TACGTACAAGACGCTGCGTCTCAACCTGCTGCTGATCGTCAACAACGCGGGCCGGGTGGCCGCCGGCGGCACGTACGATCTCGAGCGTGACGCGCCGGCCGCGCTTCCAGAACCGCTGGTGCGTGATGTGACGGCCGGGGCGGGCAAGGGCCTCGCCGGATTCGTTGGCACGAGCGAGGGGCCGCTGCTCATGGCTGCGCGGCCGATACTGACAAGCTCGGCGGAGGGCCCTTCGCGCGGCACGATGATCATGGGGCGGCTGATCAGCAGCAACGAGCTCGCACGCCTCGCGGGAGTCCTCGGGCTTGACCTCGCGCTGACGCCGCTGGCGTCCAGCACGCAGGGCTTCGCGTACAGCGCCGACGTGTACATCGCGCCCATTGACGGCGAGCAGGTACGCGGCTGCCTGCTGGTGCGGGACGTGGGCGGGGCGCCGTTGTTCGCGGTGGGGGTGACGCAGCCGCGCCTGATCATGCACCAGATGCGGCAGACGCTGATCAGCCTGCTGGTGTCCCTGCTGGGCATCACAGGCACGGTCGTCGTCATGATGCTCATCTTTCTCGAACGCAAGATCGTCGCGCCGCTGGCGCGGGCAAGCGACGCGATTGCGCGCATCAGCGCCAGCGGCGACCTGACGCAGCGGGTGCCTGTCGAGGCGTCGGTCGAGCTTGACGGCGTCTCGCGTGCCGTCAATGGCATGATCGAGGCGCTCAGCACGTCACACCAGGAGATTCGCGAGAGCGAGACGCGCTACCGCGCCATCGTCGACGCGTTCGACGGCTTCATCTACATCTGCTCGCCGGACCGCCGGTTGGAGTTCATGAACGAGGCGCTCAAGCGCCGTACGGGCCGCGATGCGACGGGGGACGTGTGCCATCGCGCGCTGCACGGCCGCGACACGGTCTGCCCCTGGTGCGTCAACGAGCGCGTCCTGCGCGGCGAAGTCGTCGACATCGAGGCGCTCAATCCAAACGACGGCCGCTGGTATTACATCGTCAACACCCCCATACGCCACCCCGACGGCCGGATGTCAAAGCAGGCGATGGTCCAGGACATCACCGAGCGCAAACAGGCGGAAGAGAAACTCCGCCTCACCCAGTTCTCCATCGACCACGCGACGGTGGCGTCGTACTGGATTGGAAGCGATGCGCGCTTTCTGCATGTCAACGAAGCAGCGTGCCGGGCCCTCGGCTATGCGCGCAGTGAGCTTCTCGGCATGCGCGTGCAGGACATCGATCCCACCGTGTCACCGGCTGCATGGGGCCGGTTCTGGGCGCGGCTGACGCGCGAGGGCACGGTGCGCCGGGAGATGATACACCGGCGCAAGGACGGCACGGCGTTCCCCGCCGAAGTCACCACCAGCTACCTCGAGTACCACGGCGTCGAGTATGCCTTTGCCTCCGCGCTTGATATCACCGAACGCCTTCAGGCGCAGGACGCGCTTGCGGGCGAGAAAGAGCGCCTTGCCGTCACCCTGCGCAGCATTGGCGACGGGGTGATCACCACGGACGTTCTCGGCCGCATCCTGCTCGTGAACCACGCCGCGGAGGAGCTCACCGGCTGGCGTCAGGCCGAGGCGTGCGGCAGCGACGCGGGCGCAGTGTTCCGCGCCATGAACGAGACGACGCGCGAGATGCTCCCCGGCATCCTCGCGCCGTCCGAGCGCCATGCCGGCGAAGTGCGCGGGATCGAGCCCTGCATCCTCCTCGCGCGCAGCGGCGCTGAACGCCTCGTCGCCGGCAGTGTCGCGCCCATTCGCGACCGTGAGAGCGCGGTCATCGGCTATGTCCTTGTCTTCCGCGACGTGACGGAGAGCAGGATGATGGAACGCGAGATGCTCAAGGCGCAGAAGCTCGAATCAATAGGCATCCTCGCCGGCGGCATTGCCCACGATTTCAACAACATTCTCACCGGCATCCTCGGCAACATCAGCCTCTCGAAGATGTCCCTGGCGTCCGGCAGCCCTGTGACGCGGTCTCTTGTCGAGGCGGAGGAGGCGGCGCAGCAGGCGAGGAACCTGACGCAGCAGTTGCTGACCTTCTCGAAAGGCGGCGTGCCCGTCCGTCGCCCGCAGTCAATCAGGCATTTGCTCAAGGATGCCGCGTCATTCGCCGTTCGCGGCAGCAACGTCCGGTGCGAATGCCACCTGGCCGAGGAGTTGTGGACCGTGGAAGTGGATGAAGGGCAGATTTCCCAGGTGCTCAACAACTTGCTGATCAACGCCGAACAGGCGATGCCGCAAGGCGGCATCATCACCCTTGCAGCCGAAAACACATACGTCGGCGCCGCCGGCACGGACACGGGCCTGCCGCTCGTGCCCGGCCGCTATGTCAAGGTGACGGTCAGCGATGCCGGCGTGGGCATTCCCGACGAGCATCTTGCCAAGGTATTCGACCCGTATTTCACGACCAAGCAGACGGGCAGCGGCCTCGGGCTCGCCATCACGTATTCCGTTGTCCGCCAACACGGCGGCTACATCCACGTGCGCTCGAAGGTCGGGGCGGGCACGACGATCACCTTCTACCTGCCCGCATCCACCAAGGCTGCGCCAGCCGCGCTGCCGGCGCATGCCCGGGACATCCGGGGCTGCGGCCGCGTGCTTGTGATGGACGACGAGGAGCTTGTCCGCGATGTGTGTGCCCGGCTGCTCACCCGTCTCGGCTATGAGCCGGTCACAACGCACGATGGCGCCGAGGCCGTCCGCCTGTATGCCGATGCCAAGGAAGCGAACACGCCGTTCGACATCGTCATTCTCGACCTGACCGTTCCCGGCGGCATGGGCGGCAAGGACGCGGCCAAAGCCATTCTCGATCTGCACCCCGAGGCAGTCATCCTTGTCTCAACCGGTTACTCGATCGACCCGGTCATGGCCGAGCACCAACGCTACGGCTTTAAAGGCGCGCTTGCCAAGCCGTACCGCGTCGAGGACATTACACGCACGCTTGCCGATGCGCTGGCGTTGCGCGCCGGCAGCGGCAAAGACGCATGAACACTTCACGCGCGACACTGCTGGGCGTGCTCGCCATCCTCTTCTGGGGCACGATGGTCGCCATGTCGCGCAGGCTGACGGAGCATCTGGGCGCCTTCACGACGGGCGCGTCCATCTGCACCGGCGCCGGGATTGCCGGCACCGCGTTCCTTGCCGTGTCCGGCCGCATCAGCAGCCTGCGCGCGTTGCGGCCCGCCTATGTACTCGGCTGCGGCGCACTGCTGGTTCTGTACATGGTGCTGATCTACTGGGCGGTGGGGGGCGCGGCGTCGCGCCAGGAGATCGTGGGCGTCACTGTCGCGAACTATCTATGGCCCGGGCTGACGCTCGTATTCTCGCTGCCGCTTCTGAACTACCGGGCGCGGGTCGCGCCGCTGCTGCTCGGCATGGCGGCCTGCACGTGCGGCGTGGCGCTTGCAGCACTCGACGGCACGCCGGCTTCCAGGGACGGCATGACGGCGGGCGTTCGCCATGGCGTCGTCATTGCCGCCGCGGCTGCGGCGGCCGCGTGGGCGCTGTACTCGAACCTCAGCCGCCGGTGGGCGCACAACGCGGGGGTCAGCGCGGTCCCCTTGTTCCTTCTTGCCGCGGGCGTCTGCTTCCTGTGCCTGCGTCTCGCCTTCCCCGAGCAGTCGCACTGGAGCATCAGCATCATCCTCGCGGCCGCCTACGTTGCATTCTGCCCGACGCTGCTCGCGTATGTGTTCTGGGACATTGGCATGCGGCAGGGCAGTGTGGCCATGCTCGCCGTGCTGGCGTACACCATACCCGTCCTCTCGCTTCTGACGAGCCGGCTCTGTCTTGGCATCACGCTCCGCCCGGTTCACTGGGCGGGCTGCGCGCTTGTCATCGCGGGCGCGGCGCTGTGCAGAGCATCGGTTCGATGCCCCGCACGGCCAGAGGGTGACACTCAACAGGTTTTGGAGCATCCATGAAGATCAACGCCAGACATTCGCCTGCGGACACCCCTGCCTTGAACAGGAAGCCCCGCATCGGCATCATCGGCGCGGGAGGCATTGCCGGCTCGCACGCACAAGGCTTCAAGGCAGCCGCCGGCCTCTGCTCGGTTGTCGCCGTCGCCGATCCCGACGCGGGCCG
This sequence comes from bacterium, assembly GCA_012514975.1. Classification (GTDB taxonomy): domain Bacteria; phylum Auribacterota; class UBA3054; order UBA3054; family JAAYZF01; genus JAAYZF01. The sequence goes on along the minus strand of JAAYZF010000008.1, from coordinate 4,556 downwards.
CACAGACGCGATCCACGAGCTGTTCGGCCCCGCGGTGCGCATTGTGAAGGACTACCGCGAGCTGCTTGCCGATGCCGCCATCGACGCCGTGGACATCCTCCTGCCGCACGACCTGCACATGCCCGTCACCGTCGACGCCGCCAGGGCGGGCAAGCATGTGCTTGTCGAGAAGGTCATGGCACGCACTGTCGCCGAGTGCGACACGATGATCGCTGCATGCGACGCCGCGGGCGTTTCGCTGACCGTCTGCCACGACCGGCGGTACGACGGCGCGTGGGTGGCCATAAAGGACATCATCGACTCGGGCGCGCTGGGCGAAGTGTTCTTCTACAAGCTCTCGCACAACCAGAACGTCGCCGTGCCGCCCGGCCACTGGATCCGCTCGCGCGAGCGCTTGGGCGGCGGCGCGGTGATCAGTTGTCTGACGCACCAGATCGACGCGCTCCGCTGGTACGGCGGCGAGCCTGTCGCGGTGACCAGCATGTCCAAGACCATCCCCGATCGCATGGAAGGCGAAACGGTCGGCGTCATCATCGCCCGGATGGCTTCCGGCGCGCTCGCCGAACTGTCCATCAACTGGTGCACCATGACGGGCAACTCGCCGCAGGGCCTCCACTACGAACTGATACAGGTCTGCGGTACAAAAGGCGAAGTCTTCTGGAAAAGCAGGGCCTACAAGGGCGACCCCGTCATGCTCCGCCTGTATGACGGCGCCAGCCCCGCCATCGTCGAACGCTACGGCCGCGATGCGCTTGCAGACTTCGCCCCCGTGCCCGCGCCAGCCTGCCCGGGCCATGAAGGCTGCATCCGCGAATGGGTGAAAATGCTGCGCGGCGAACCGGCGGGCGTGCGCACCAGCGGCCGCGCGTGCCGCGGCACGGTCGAAGTGGCTGAGGCCGCTTATCGGTCCGAGACAGCGGGCAGGACCATTTCACTGCCGCTCGGCGACATCGCCGTCTGACGCTGCACGAGCCAATGAAACTAGGCATTGACAGCTTCTGCCTGCATCCGCTGGACCTCGATGTGTTCGGCCAGATGGCGTTCGCACGGCGGCACGGATTCGACGGGCTGCATGGCGGGATAAGCCTCGATGACGATGATGCGCGCCTCGCCGACATCCGCGCGTACGCCCGCCAGCACGGGCTGTACACCGAGGTCGACGCCGGCCTCATCAACCCGTGCTGCAGCGACATGAGCCGGGATGATCTCATCACGCGCACGACCCGGCGCATCGAGCGCGCCGCACGGCACGGCTGGCGCGAAATCCGCGCGGCACTCGGCAACGGCGACGAACGCTACACCATGCCCGTTCCCTGGACGGAACAGCTCGAACAATCAGACGCGCTCATCCGCGCGCTCGGCCCCGTGCTCCGCGCCAGCGGCTGCCGCATCAACCTCGAAACGCACGGCGACACGACCACGTTCGAGCTCATCCGCCTTATCGAGCATGCCGGCCCGGACATCCTCGGCATCTGCCTCGACACCGCCAACGTCTTCTGCCACGCCGAAGACCCCGTGCTCGCCACGCGCCGCGCCGCGCCCTACACGCACATGACGCACATCAAGGACGCGATCGTCTTCTTCATCGACACCGGCCTCAGGCGCCAGACGCTTCCCGCGGGCCGCGGCGCGATTCCCTGGGAAACCGTCCTGCCGGCTCTCGCCGAGCATGCGCCGGCACTCCATCTCTCGATCGAAGACCACAAATGGTTCTTCGAGGCGCACATCTTTGACGAGCACTGGCTCAGCCTGCATCCCGATCTCACCCGCGACGAACTCGCCCGCGTCGTGCGCACCGCCTGGCTATGCCAGCAGCGCATCGCTTCCGGCGCAGTGCCCGACCCGGCGGCATACGAGGCGATCCCGTACAAGGACGAGCTTGAGACGCGCCTCGAAACGGGGCGCGACTATCTCCGGCGCATCATCACCCGGCTGGGCCTCCCCGCCGACTGAACAAGGAACAGCCATGAACGAACCAGCCGCTATATTCATCGCCGCGCACCCCGACGACCTGGCAGCCGTCGCCGGAACATTCGCCCTCCTCAAACGCAAGGGCTACCGCCTGTTCGACATCTGCATCACGCGCGGCGAAGGCGGCAGACCGCCCGGCCAGGGCTTGGACACGGTCACCGTGCGCCGCAAGGAGGAAGAGGCCGCCTGCGCCCTCCTCGGCGCGGAGCTGACCATGTTCGACGAGCCTGACGGCGCGCTCTACGCCCGCCGCGAAATCTGTGAAGCCCTTGCCGCGCGCCTCGCCGAAATCCAGCCCTCCGTGGCCATCGCGCACTGGCCGTTCGAGAAGCCGGATCACTCGGCCGCCTTCTCCATCGCGTTCAAAGCCCTCTCCCTTGCCAAGCTCAACTGGACCACCGAGTTCTACATGGCTGACATCTACGGCACCGGCGACATGTTCCTGCCGGAGCTCTACGTGAACATCTCGGACGTCATGGACGTGAAGACCGCGGTGAGCAACTGCTATCGCAACCAGTGGAAAGACACAGCGGCCGAACGCACCATCCCCATGGCGCAGGCCGCCGGCAAGCTTGCCTGGTGCGACTACGCCGAGGGGTTCAAAACTGCCGTGCCGCTGGTCGGCACGAGATGGAACCGCCCGGCTGAAGTCGGCCGCGCCCTGCTGTCGCTCTGATGAAACACACGACCCAAACGCGCAGTCAACGGCCGCGGTGCGCACCCGCCTTGTGCGCCGCGCCCGCCGTTGCAGCCTTCGTGGCCGCGCTCGGCGCCGTTGACATCATTCACACGCAGGAGGCACATGCGATGAGCACCGTCAGGACACCCGCCGCCCAGCTTCCCGCGGACAGCGCGACGCTTGACCGCCTTGCCACGGGGCTCAAATTCACGGAAGGCCCCGTGTGGTTTGACGACCACGCCGGCGGCTTCCTCGTCTTCAGCGACATCCCGGGCAACGAGCTCAAACGCTGGAGCGCAAATGACGGCCTCTCAACGTTCCGCGCGCCCAGCTTCAACGCCAATGGCAACACGCGCGACCGCGAAGGCAGGCTCATCACCTGCGAGCACGGCAGCCGCCGCGTCACCCGCACGGAAACAAACGGCACGGTGCTCACGCTGGCCGAGCGCTTCGGCGGCAAGCGGCTCAATTCGCCCAACGATGCCGTCGTCAAGTCCGACGGCTCGGTCTGGTTCACAGATCCGCCGTATGGCTTGAAGGACAAGTCACAGAGGGAGCTTGACGGGAACTACGTCTTCAGACTCTCGCCCGACGGGACGCAGTTGACCATCGTCGCCAGGGATTTTGACATGCCGAACGGCCTGTGCTTCTCCCCCGACGAATCCAGACTCTACATCGCCGACTCGGGCACGCCGCATCACATCCGCGTGTTCGACGTGATGCCCGATGCGTCCCTGGCGAACGGCCGCATCTTCTGCGTCATCGCGCCCGGCGCGCCCGACGGCATCCGGTGCGACCGCGCGGGAAACGTCTGGTCGACCGCGGGCGATGGCGTGCATGTGTTTGCTTCCGATGCGACGCTCGTCGGCAAGATTCCCGTGCCCGAAACGCCGGCGAACATCTGCTTCGGCGGCACAGACGGCGCGACGCTCTTCATCACCGCCCGGACAAGCCTCTACGCCATCGACGTTCGCGCCCGCGCCGCAGCGAAATGAGCATTGTCCCCGCGGCCATCGCGGCCACGGCGCCCGGCTCGGGCACGATGACGACATACGCATCGCGCGCGAACGAGGCCGTTTCCCCCGCCGCGTTGCTCAGGACAAGCGCCACGCCGTATATCCCCTGGTCAGCATAGCGCCAGACCGGCGCGTTCGAGCCGGGGCCCTGCACGTCAATCACGCCGTCGCGGCTGAAATCCCACCGGTAGAACAACTCGTTCAGGTTCGTGCCGCCCGCCACAGCCGCAAACGCCACGTCGGTGTCGATAAGCGCCTGGGTCGGCGTCGCGGCGAAGGTGCACCAGAGCCCTTCGGCATACTCGAGCGCGCCGATGTCGACGATGGTGTAGAGTATGCGGGGCACGCCGGCGAGATCGCTGAACTCATCCATCCAGCCGGCATTGATGCCGGCATCGCGGCACGGCGACGCGGCGCCCAGCCGCCAGTCGCCGCCGGCAGGATCGACGAAAAGGGGATCATCCGCGATGTTGCCCGGCCCGGCGGGCAGCGGCTCGGCGCAGCAGCCGGCCATGCTCCAGTTTGTGCTTGAGAAGAAGTGATTTGATGTCACCGGCGCGATGTTGTGCGCGATGATCGTGTTATACAGCGTACAGGTTTCACCGGGCTGGAAGTAGAGCCCTCCGGCATTGCCGCCGGCGGTATTGCTGACAATGGTGCAGTTGGCGAACATCGTCGTCCAGCCCACATAGAACGTGCCGGCGGCGAAGGTGGCGCCACCACCGTCCTTCGTCGCCGTATTGCGTGCAATGAGGCAGTTGCGCACGTCGCCGCGGTTGGCCTCGATGCCGCCGCTGCGGCCGACTTTCGGGCCGATTGCCGCGTTGTCCGCGATCACCGAGTTGTAGACCGTGCCGTCGAGGCTCGAGACGCCCGCCGCATAGTCCGCG
>JAAYZF010000074.1 GCA_012514975.1 bacterium | reverse complement strand
GAGCGCCGCATCGTGAGGATGTGTCGTGGCGATGCAAGGCCGGCGCGTCAGACCTGATGCCCGCAACCACCAAACCTGGAGGAGCGCCATGGAAAGAAGAACGGCTCAGCACTTGATGGAAGCTCGTTTCCAGTGTAACCAAATCCGCAGGAGTACCACCATGATGACCCGAGTGATTCGTTTCGCCTGTGTACTCAGCCTCCTGCTCACAGCTCTTGTCGCCACGCCGCTCGGCGCCGCGGACAAATACTGGGGTGGCGGCACTACAGACATCCCGGATGGCACGCCCGTGCCGTATGACACCAACGCCCTTGTGGGCACGTGGAACGCGACCATCAAGAACTGGGCGGCCAGCCCCGACGGCGCGACGTATACCACGTTCGCCGACGGCGACAACGTGCAGCTCGGGTACTACACAAACCTGAACAGCACAACCATCACGCTCGAATCGGACTTCGATGTGTCCATGGTGCAGGCGTCCATGAACAGCATCACGAGCGGCTTCAACTACATGTTCAACATCCTTGCGACGAGCCCGCAGACGCTGACGCCAGGCGGCAGCGGCACCGTGGCAAACATCATCTCGCAGAACGGCACGACCGGAGTACGGATCGGCAACAACGTCTCGATAGGCGGTTCAGCCCCGATCACCAAGCTCGGCGGCGGCGTGCTCGAGCTTACCGCCAACAGTGACGGCTATACGGGCGCGGTCAATGCGCGTCAGGGGACCCTCGCGCTCTCCGCCTCCGGCTCGCTCAGCGGGGCCAAGACCATAAACTGCGTCGGCCGGGTTGTGATGGCCAACTCGTCAGGGTATGGCGGCAACGATTTTGCCAAAGGCGATTTCCGCGTCACCGCAGCCGCTGGCGCAAACGACAAGCTGGCGGATGATGCGGTCATCACGCTGAGCCGCGGAGGATTCCCGTACTGGACGTCCGCGACCGGCACGGAGACCATCGGCAGGATCGTCCTCGATCCGTGGGGCACGCTGGGGACGTCCGATGGCTCGGAAGGGGGCATTCTCACGCTGTCCGATGCCACCGCGGGCATCACGCGCGGCGCGTATGGCGTGGGCACGCTGGTGATCATTGCGCAGAGCACCGGCATTCCGAAATGCAGGGTCCGCGTGCCGAACGGTATTGCCACGGACACGCTGCTGCCATGGATATACACCTCGCGCGCCGAGTTCATGATGGCCGACAGCGCCAACAACAACACGCTGACCAGGATCGCCGCGACGGACGCCGCAACGGACTTGACCACATGGGATACCACGTATGACAACACCAGCAACGTGCGCATCGGGAACGGCACGGCCGTCTCCCTGACAGGCTCGGTTGACGAGGATACCACGGTCAAGTCGCTGGCGTTCAACAACACCGCCGCGACGACGCTCACCATCGCCGACGGCAAGACGCTCACGCTGGCTGACGGCGCGCTGGCGTTCAATCCGGCCGCCGGCGGCAACAACCAGATCATCGCCGGCGGCAGCATCGCTTCCGGCAAGAGCTACCTCTACATTAACGCAACCGACTCGGGCGCCGGGCAAAGGCTTACCATCACGTCTTCAGTCGCCGGCGTGGGCATGGATGTGATCAAATCCGGCCTTGGCCAGGTCAGTTTCGATGGGCCTGACGCCAACACCTACAGCGGCACCACCTATGCCAATGCAGGCATATTCAACACCGCCAAGGTCGGCGGCGCCGTTGCGATCCCGGGAGACCTGGTGATCCAGAACGGCGCGTCGGTCGGCCTCGGTGAGGGCAACCAGATCGCCACCACGGCCAGCGTCACCATCAATACCGGCGGCCTGCTTGTCTCGCGCGCACAAACGTTCGGCGGAACGCTGACCATCAACGGCGGCACGTACCTGTTCATGAACACCACGCCGGTGCTCAGCGGAGCAGGTACGGGCCTTGCGTTCAATGGAGGCTATATCTGCCACAATTCCACAGCCACCGGCACGCTGAACCTGCAGACCGATGTCGGCTACGCAGCCGGCTCGACCACGCAGGCCCGCTTTGAACGCTACAGCACCGGCGCGGGCAACATCGAGCTTGACGGCGGCAACCGCACGTTCAACATTGCCGACTCGACCACGCTGGCCAACGGCGTGCCCGAGATGGTCGTGGATACCACGATCATCCCCGGCAGCCCGGCAGGCGGCAGCATTGCCAAGACCGGCGCGGGCACGCTGCAGTTGACCGACCGCAACACCTACACGGGCGGCACGACGGTTGACGGCGGCGTGCTGCAGGTCTCGCGCATCAGCGCGCCCGCGCAGAGCGGCCTGACTGCGTTCACCAGCTCCTCCGGCCAGGGCCAGGCCCTCGTGGTCTTCAATGCGCCTGTTGCCGGGAGCATGGTGGTGCGCCAGCCGATCTCCGGCGCAAGCATCGTCGCCGGCCGCACGGTCCTCCGCGTCCTGAGCGATTATGAGGTCATCTGCAACGGCGCCAACCGGATGAATGTGTCGCCGGACGCGGCAGTGGACGCGATCGAGCGCGCCGGCACGCTGGGCACTGGCGCCGTGACGATCAACAACACCGGCACCGTCCAGATAGACCAGGGCGTCTCGATCACCAACTTCACCGTGGTGAACACTGGTGGCACGCTGGCGCTCGAAGGCGAGCTGGCGGACGCCGTGGTGAACAACGGCACGGTAAAGGGCAATGGCGCCGTGCTCGCGCTGACGAACGCGGCGGGCGCGGTGCTCGCTCCGGGCGCGAGCGTGGGCGTGATGACGATTTCCGGCAGCGCAGTGCTGCAGAACGCCTCGGTCGTCGAGCTCGAGTGGAGCGACAGCGTGACGAATGACATCATCGTCGTCAACGGCGACTTCTCGGCACAAGGGCAGCCGGTGATCAAAGTGCTGAATGTCGGCGGCACGCCAACGGCCAGCACGCAGGTGGTGCTCAAGGTGACGGGCACGTACACCGGGCCGGCTGGCGGGTACGCCTATGATCTGCCGTTGAACTGGTCGGCCATCACTGACGGCAGCGGCGGCCTGATCAACCTTGGCGGCGGGAACTACGGCATCGCGTTCATCCCCGAGCCGGGGTTGCTGGGCCTGGCGTTCCTTGGGCTGCTCGCGCTGGTACGGAACAGGAAGTAGGCGGCTGTCGTCGTCCTGCCGGCATTTCGTCCTTGCAGCCACGCGTCCCGGCGCGTGGCTGCTCTTTTTCGCTCACGCCGCCGCACCGGCGCGACAGCGATCACACGCGACGGCTTCTTGACAAATGCAGGCCCGCGGCGTATACTTTCCACGTCAAAGTTGCCGTATGACTTCGTTGCGATGTGAGCAGCGTCCGAGATGGCGGTGGAATGCGTCAACCTCGATCGCGCATCCCGCAGGGCAGTGTGGCACTCTGCTCCGCGCCATACTCGGACGCGGATAACCAGCCATGTTCGAGGCCTGACAGGCGTGGACACCACAATCAGAATAGATTCCATCACCGCCTACTCCTTCCGGATTCCCCTGACCAGGAGCTTCCGCATCAGCGTCGGTGAGATGACGGTCAAGGAGGGCATCCTGTTCGAAGGCCGCTCGGGCGGCATCTGCGGATGGGGAGAAGCGGCGGTTGACCGGATTCCCTTCTACACGACTGAGACGGTCGGCAGCGTGCTCGATGTGTCCCGCCAGGTCTTCTGCCCGCTCCTCCTGAGCCGCTCATGGTCGGGCATCTCTGAGATTGTGGCCGCGCTCGACTGCTATCGCGGCCACCGGTTTGCCAAGGCCGCCCTCGAAGCCATGTGCTGGGACATCCGCGGAAAGCAGGGCGGCAGAAGCGTGGCGCACATGCTCGGAGGCACGCGTGCGTGGGTGGAGACCGGGCCGAGCGTGGGAATGAAGCCGTCGCCCGCCGGGCTTGTGGAAGCCGTGGCACACGAGCTCGAACAGGGATTCCACAGGATCAAGATCAAGGTCGCGCCCGGAAAGGACGACGAGTATATCCAGGCCGTCCGCACGGCGTTCCCCGCGGTCTCGCTCATGGTCGATGCCAACAGCGCCTATCACCCCGCGGACTTGGCGCGCCTGGCGGAATGGGACCAGTACAACCTGCTGATGATCGAACAGCCGTTCAATGAGCACGACCTCCATTACCATGCGCAGTTGTGCGCACGGATGACCACGCCCGTCTGCCTCGATGAGAGCATCGAGACGCCGCACCTTGCCGACTGCGCCATGAAGATGCATGCCGCGGACATCGTGAACATAAAAGTCTGCCGCGTCGGCGGCCTGACGCACACGCTCCGCATCCACGACCTCTGCGCCAAGCATCAGATACCCGTCTGGATCGGAAGTCGGCTTGGCTCCGGCGTGGCCACTGCCGCCAGGCTTGCCGCGGCTTCGCTGCCGAATGCGTCGTTCCCCACGGATGCCGGGGCTGAACGAGCCTACGTTGCAGACGATCTTCTGACCACCCCTTTAGAGACGCGGAACGGCTGCGAGTTGCGTGTGCCCTCAGCGCCCGGCCTCGGCATCGAGGTTGACCGCGCACGGCTCGCCGCATGCACGACGCACCAGGAGACGCAGACCCGATGACCCCGATGTTTGACCAGCAGCTCTGCGAGGAGCTCGTGATGCAGCTTGCGGCCACCCCCGGGCCGTCCCTGAATGAAGGGCCCCGCATCGCCTGCATTGCCGGCTTCCTCAACTCGCACCGCGTGGCATGCACGACGGATTCCGCCGGCAGCCTCTGGGCATTCTTCGGCCCCGATGACTGGCCGGGTACGATCGTGCTCGATGCCCACATCGATGTCGTTGGACAGGGAGTCGCGCATCACGTGCAGCGCTCCGAGAACAAGATCATTGGCGCCGGCGTGTTTGACGACCTGGCCGCGGCCGCGCTGCTCATGCTCCTCGCCGTCCGCCTCTCCCATTCAACCGTCGATACGCCCATCGCCATCGTGTTCTCCGTCGGCGAGGAAGGACTGGGCAATCTCAAGGGCATGCGCCGCATGGTGGCTGACCGGCCGCGGCCGCCGAGGCTGCTGATCAGCTTCGACATGTCCCCGGCCGAATACTCTGTCGCGGCTCTCGGCTCTGTCCGCTATCGTGTGTCCTTCAAGGGGGCCGGAGGACACTCGTGGGGGGATTTTGGCCGGGCGAGCGCCACGGAGGAACTGGTTGACTTTCTTGCGGCGGTCAAAGCTGGTTACCGGCATGCAGCCGCAGATGCCGCGACGCCCGTCTCGTACAACATCGGCACACTCCGCGGCGGCGAAGGAATCAACTGCATCTCACGCGCCGCGGACGCCGAGTTCGAGTTCCGCAGCGCCAGCCCCGGGACGCTTGCCGCCATGACCGGGCTGCTCAATGACACCATCGAGATGCACAAGGCGTGCGGATGCGAAATCGGCCTGGAGATCATAGGCGAACGGCCCGCCGTCATGGCTCCCAGGGATACTTGGTATGAGCGGCTCGTTCTTGAGACATGGACACTCAACGGCGTGGCGCCGAGAGACGTGTGCCGCAGCACCAACATCAATGTCCCGCTGGCGCACGGCTGGCCGGCGCTGTGCGTGGGCCTCGCCCGGGGCGGCAATGTCCATCGCGAGGATGAATTCCTTCTTGTGGATTCTCTTACCGAAGGCTGGACACTCCTGAACCGGCTGATCGGAGCGATGGCGCCCCAGCGCCAGAAGGAGAGCCGTGCCTGAATCCTGCGCACACTCACGGAGCACCGCGATGACATCACTCTACGACAAACTCTACGCCGTTCTCGCCGCCACGCGTATCGCCTCCTCGATGGGCGCGGTGGTCGAGTGCTGGTCCGTCGACAGGATCGAGAAGACATATGGCGTCTTTGACAAACTGATCCCCTACCACCACTATGACGTGGACTGGGACCATCCGGCCGGATGCACCGAGGACGGCATCGAGCGGCAGAAGCTCATGTGCACGGCCATCATCAAGAAGCAGGACCGGATCACGGCCGAAGATCTTGTCGCCACGTGGCTCGAGGCGCTCGATCCCGGGAAGATGAAGTTCATGACCGAGAAATTCGACCGCGATCTGCTCATGGCTGCGAGAAGCGGGCTGATCCCTGCGCGGGAGCTCGGAAAGCTGTCGCCGCACTTCCATATCAACACCACCGCCCGTTCTTTCCATGCGATCCCACTGATCAACGCGGGCGACATCGACGGCGTGCTCGAGGACCTCTACGAGATCGGCGGCGTCTACCAGCATCCCAACAGCCTCGCGTTCCCGTGGGGAAAAGTCTACAATGCAGCAATGGTCGCCGCTCTGGAACCCGATGCGACGGCGGACGGCGTCATTAATGCCGGCCTCAGCCATGCGAACAAGGAGATCCGCGAACACATCGAGAAGGTGCTTGGCATCGCGGGCAAGTACGGCGATCCCATGGACATGCGGCGCGAAGTGAACACGCTGTACAACAACCGGTCGGGTTCGTACCCGATGTCGTGGATCGACGAGAATGTTGCCAAGTCCCTTGCGATCTTCATGAAATGCACGGGCGATGTACGCAAGGCCATCATCACGGGCGTGAACTTCGGCCGCGACACCGACTGCACCGCCGCCAGCGCCGCCGGGCTCGTCGCCGCGCTTGCCGGCCCGGACACCATCCCGGCGGAGTGGGTCGACCAGGTCGAGGAAGGGACGAGGAACAATCCGTACACTAACTCGCGCCTCACGATCCGTGAGACAGCCGATGGAATGTTCTCCGCCTTGCGCAACAAGGCGGCCAGGCAACAACGCAAGGCCGACCACCTTGCCTCGCTGATCAGGACTCCGGGGTCAGGCCCTAATTCGTGAATTGACACGTCTGCGGCATCGCGG
>JAAYZF010000073.1 GCA_012514975.1 bacterium | reverse complement strand
GTGTTGCCCTGGTCGCCCCAGTTGCTCGGCGCGACAGGCATGACGAACGTATCTCCCGGCCACGTGCAGTTGCGCAGGCCCCAGTACCGGCTGTTGCGCTTGAGAATTTGCGCGAGCGCGGTGCGCACGCGTCTGCGGTCGAGCAGATAGCCGAGGCCGCTCAGATGCATTGCCCACTGGCCGATGATCTGGTCGGTGAGGCAGCCTTCATCAGTGTCTCCTTTAGGACCGCCTAGATCGTTGTAGAGGATGTAGTAGTTCTTCTTCCACAGCTTCTCCTCGAACACCGCGCGGGCTTTCTCAAGGATGCCGCTGTAGCGGGTGACGGCCTCGTTGTCTCCAAGCGCCTTTGCCGCCGTCACCGCATGGGCGAGCGCGGCGAGCCACAATGAGGCGACGAACGACGCGGCGCCGTACATCGGGAAATTGTCATAGCTGCACATCGCGCCGCCCATGTCAGGCAGCAGATCCCCGTTCGCATCGCGCTCGCGCAACACGTACTCGAGCGCGCGTGTGACATGCGGCCACATCTCGCGCAGGTAGCCCATGTCGCCCGTCCAGAAGTACCCGCGCAGGGCGAGAAGAACAAACTGGCTGGGGAGATCGAGCCGGCTGTGCACCGCTTCGTGCGTGTCGATCATGCCGAAATTCCGGTCGATGCCATGGCCGATCTCCCCGTTCGGCCGTTGCAGGCGGCCATGGGCGCGCATCGTGTTCTGCTCGAGCCCGGGGAAGAGCGCCGCGATCGGGACCGCGCCGTACATGCTGACGTCGATCGTGGCGAGCGGGCCCCAGTTGCGGTCGTCGGTCATTCCTTCCTGGATGCCGAAATCCGCCGCCTTCGTCAGCCAGGCGCTGGTGAGGAAGGTGTTGAGATGCGAGTTGATCTGGTCGAGCACGAACGCCGGCGCGGTGCTGTCGAAGAATTCGCGCTGGAAGCGGCGGGTGCGCGCCGTGAGACCGTCAAGATCGTCACGAACGTACAACGCAACGTCTGCCGCGGACGAGAAGAAATTGGCATAGTAGTAGCCCTCGAGCCGCCTCTCATCAAGCGTTGCGCCCTGCTCCTTCCGCTTGTGCGTCATGCCGGCATAGCGGTTGGGAACAAACCAGGTGTACAGAAACGTGTGCGTGGTCGCCGCCTTCGGCTTGAGCTCGCGGGAGACGGCGAGGAGGCTGCGCATGGCGCCGCGCGCAAGCTTCCCTCCCGTCTCCGGATCCTTGCCGTAATTGCGGTTGGCAACGTCGTCGATGTTCGGCAGTTCACGTTTTTCGATCACGTGTTCCCAGCAGGGATGGCGATGGTCCCAGCCCATGTAAAACGTGCCGTCGCCGTCAAGCAGCGAAAACGCCTGCGTGCCCCACGTGTCGTGCGCCGGGTCGACAAGCTCCGCGCCGACTTCGAGCATGGTATGACCCGCGCCGCGATCCACCCGGCCCGTGAAGCGCTTGCGCGAAATGTCATGCCCGATCATGTTCTCGAACGAGCCGATCAGCTCGACGCGCACAGGCCTGGCAGACGTGGATGTGATCTTGAAATTGAAGACGGCCGCGGGCAGCGAGCTGTTCTTCACATCGTGCGGGATGAACGGGCTGAAGGCCTCCATCTCGATGACGAGCGGCATCTCGCCGTCGGTGAACCTCAGCCGGCTGAACGGGAAGGACGCATCGTAGCCGATCCGCTCGATGCCGGTGATGAACGGATACGAGAACAACTGGCTCGACTGCGCGGCGACGTTGTGCCTGTCGGGTATCTCGAGGATTTTGATGCGCGGCTGTTCGCCTTTCACCTCGTAGCGCACGAGGAAGAACAACGCGTTCTCGCCGATGGCGCCAAGACGCGGGCCGGTGCCATACGGCTCGTTGTTCAGAATGCTCCAGTTGTAGAACCGGCCGTCGTGCCGCAGCTCGAACCAGCCGCTGCCAACGCCGCCAAGC
>JAAYZF010000072.1 GCA_012514975.1 bacterium | reverse complement strand
GACACCGACATCGCGGTTGTCAACGGCGCAAAGCTGATCAAGACCAAAAAGGCTGCCGGCGTCATCGAGAAGCTCGCGTTCGTCGCCGTTGTCCCGGATGCGGAGTTCGAACCTGTTCTCGTGTTCGCCAACGGCGTGCTCGTGAAGATGAAAGGCGCCACGATCGGCACCGTCCTCGGCAACAACACGAAGCTTGCCTTCGCGGACTCGATCGAGAACTTCGCGACTGACGGCGTCGCCGGCAAAGGCGGCAAGGTCATGTCGAAGGTTGGCGACCTGGGCGGCCCGGATGCCTTCCTCGGCGACGATCTGATGGGCTCCGTCTACAGCATGATCAAGGCGAAAGCCAATGTCAATGGCGTGCTGGAAGCCACACCCGCGAAAGACGGCAAGTCCAAGATTCAGGGCGTCGGCGGCACGGTCGTCAACGCTGGCGGCGGCAACTGGAAGACGAAGGGCGTCACGCTCGTGACCCCGTAAGCTCCCTGCGCACGCTTGATGTTTGAAGCACGAGCCCCGCACCTCACGGTGCGGGGCTTTTCCTTTAAGCTGGGAGTTGGGAGTTGGTGGTTGGGTTCGTGCGCAGCGGGATGCCCAATCCCGTCACACGCATGCGCGCCAAGTTGAGGCGTCGCAAGGCCGGGCGAGCGCGAGCCGTTTGAGCACTGAAGTGCGCCACGGTTCTACGGCACATCCGGTGCGCTAACGGCGGTCTGCCCGTCGCAGCATGAGCAGGGCGATTGCCGCGAACAGCGTCAACGGCTCCGGTATGATCAGCGTGACAGACACCGTCTCCGGCGGATATGGGCTGCTCTGAAAGGCCGTGAATGACGCTGTATAGACTTCGTCCGTCAATCCTGCCGTGGTGGCGGTCAAGACGGCCATGGCCGACCCGTGGGCGGCTATCGTGCCGTTCTGCGGAGAGACCGAGAGCCACTGGCTGTCCGGTGTCCTGTCGAACCGCACGGCAAGGTTGCTCTGCACATAGGCGTGGTTGTACACCACCTCAACCGCTTTGTCGCCAGGCGCGGAGCCCTGGATGCCCACCGTGCACGAATTCCGCGTCCCTGTGACTGTCCTGTACTGCATGAGCACCTCGCCCGTCTTCCTCAGGACGATCTGGAAGATGTTCGACAGGGGCGAGCCGAAGCGCGGGACATGGAGATACGACACCACCAACTGGTTCGAATCACTGAGGCGCTTGATCGCGGGGCTGACATCATCGCTGCTCGGGTCCAAGTCATCCCAGAAGGCAGCGATAAGCGATCCCGTGACCGACGCGGTGGGGAGGGGCTCGTTGAGGTACGGCAGCGGGCCCGGCTGGAACATGATGCCGCCGTTCATGCCCACCCAGAACTGCGTGTTCGTCGTCCCGTAGAACACAAACGGGAACCCGATCGCGTACGGGCCGGCAACGCCGTCGTCGCTCAACGGCGTCACGTCGGCTCCGGTGGGGACAATGTTGATCCACTCGAACGCCGGCCCGCCCGGCTGCGTGCTGTCCGTCCAGGAATAGCGCGCGGCCGATTTCTCGAGTCTGAACGACAGATTCGAGTCGCCCGTGTTGTTCATCACGGCATTCACCGTCGCGGTCGAGCCGGCCATGGCGACGATGACGATGTTCGTCTCGATGCTCAGCCGCGGCCCGGTGAACGGCGCACCTTCACGCATGACGAGCGCGTAGGGCTGCGGGCCCTGCGGCACATTGTGGCCCCTGACGACAATGGTGTAGACGCCGGCCGCGGCGGGATCCAAGTCCACGCCTTCGACGTTGTTCACGCGGTCTCCGTACACCAGTCCGTTCGCATGGTTTGTCCGCCCGTCGGGCGCGATCACGAACAGATCGAGATCGTTTACCAGCTTCGCTTCCGCGGCAAACGTGCCGGGATAGTCAGTCCATGTCAGCGTAACACTCAGCGTGTTCGACCCGCCGACGGCAAGGGAATATGAATGCTCTGTGCCGGTGGCGAGCGTGACGCGGTCGACGGCGATGTTGGTCCGTCCGGTTCCGGGCAGCAGGGTGGGGGCAAGGTCAACCTGTCCCCAGCCTTCGACGTTGTTGGGCCGCGGCAGGGGCGGAATCTCGCGGTACTGCTGCCAGCCATACTGGCCGTACGACAATGTGCGCGCGCCGTTGACGAGAGTTGCCTTGACCAGCGCGGCGGTGGGATTGGTGTGCGACGAGCGCTCGGCATAGTACTGGCGCACCACGGCCGCCGCGCCCGCGCAGAGCGGGCACGACATGCTCGTACCGCCGCTGAACAGATAGCGTGCGTTGTAGACGCCCCAGCCAGTTCCTGACGTCGCTGACGACCGGCAGGAGACGACGTCGGTGCCCGGCCCCACAATCTCAGGCTTGACCCGCCCGTCAAGGCAGGGGCCGCGGCTGGAGAACGCAGCCATGCCCTGGTGCACGTTGTCCGCGCTTCTGGATATATAGTCGCTTTTCACCGGTTCGGCGGGATAATCTGCCGGCCATGCCTGCCCCCATGTGTACGCGGTCAACCCGCCCGAGCCTGGCGCGCGAGCATTCTCGGCAGCGCCGACCGTCAGGACGTTTTTCGCCGTGCCTGGCGAGCCCACGGAGCCCGGGTCCACCACGCCGTCGCCGTTGGCGTCCACGCCGTCGTTCCCGGCGGAGAACAGGATCAGCATGTCCTTGTAGTCCCACATGTACTGGTCGGTGTTCTGCGCTTCGGCATCGTATGCGCCTGCCGCGGACGAGCCCCAACTGTCCGAATGGATGCGCGCGCCATTGGTGTAGGTCTGGTGGTAGAGCGGATAGATCGGATCCGGCAACCCGGGGAGCGAGCTGCCTGAGTCGCCAACGGATTGATGGACGAGCTGCGCCTCAAAGGCAATGCCTCTGAACTGCCCGGCCGACGCGGAGCCGTTGCCGAGGATCGAGCCGGCGGTATGCGTCCCGTGGGCGTTGAGATCGCTCCAGGCGCCTCCGCGGCCGGGCGTGAGACCGAACGCCGCCTTCACCCGGTTCGTGAAATCAGGATGCAGCGTCGCATTGTTCACCCCCGTGTCCAGCCCGGTGTCCGCGTGGCCGACAATCTGGCCGCGGCCCGTCAGCCCGGCTGCCCACACCGTCTGTGCGTTCATGCGCGGCGCCTGCGCGGAGACATCGTTGTGCAGCCGCGGCGCGATGTACGGCTCTATCCATTCCACCTCGGCATGCCGCGCCATTTCCTGAATCTGCGCGGCGGTCGCCCGGGCGCGGACGTAGCCCTTTGCCGGCCCGCGCGACGTCAGCAGCACCGTGGCGCCCGCGTGCGCGGCGTAGGCCGCCGCCTGGTCTGCGTCCGCGGGCGTGAATGTGATGATGCGCACTGCAACATTCGAGCGCGCGACGTCCACATCAATGTTCGTGCGCAGCCGCGACTTCGTACCGAACATCGCGTCCTCATCAAGATGGCTGCTGATCTTGTACGCGGGTTTGTACTCGCCAATCCACCGCACCGGCGCCACGGACGCCAGCGCATCAACACTCTCCGGCCGCGCAGAGACAATGAACGCGTGGTTCGGCAGATAGCCGTGCACCGCCGCGCCGGCGCCGGCAACGGCGCGTCTCCACCCTTCCTCGACCGGCCCGGCAAACTGAACGATCATCGGCACCGTGCCGCGCGTTGTCGCATGCTGTTCGGGCGACCGCGCGTCAGGCGCAATCGCGCGCCCGGCCATGCCGGCACGTGAATCTGCCCCGCCAGCCGCCATTGGCTCGATGACGCCGTTGGCAAGCCGGATCGTGAAATCCAGGCCGTCCGCGGCACGCGCGGCGCAGACGGGACACACTGCAAGCGACAGCAGCGAGACTGCACCGGCAACACGGGCTCCTTCGATAAACGCGTTTCTCATGCGGCACCGTACCTTGTTCGTTACTTTATAGAAGTATTATACCAGATTTCAGGGAGGGACGCCTGCAACGCGCTGGTGGTCGCGTCGCACGAGACGCGACGGGCTGCATCATGCGCCTATCATCTGCCTCACATGCTGCTCGAATGCGCGCACCACCGCCTCGCGCAGCTCCGTTGCCACCGCGGCGGAGCAGTTGCGCGGGTTGAACCTCTCCGGCACCACCGGCTCCGAGTGGAGGATGCCCGTCCCGGCAACGTCAAGCGCGCCTTCGGGCAGCGCCTCGAGGCGCACAAGCTCGGGCCTGAACGCCATCACCCAATGCGTTTCCGAGTAGCCTGCATGCCCGCCTGTCCCAATCCATTTCGCTCCGAGCGTGTTGAACTGGTACGTCCTCACCGCGTGCACGCGGCACGCTTCCGACGTGGCTCCTGCGGCAATCTCATCCAGAAGGGCGAACTGGCCCTTGCCGCCATGATGATTCACGAGGAACACGTGGCGAAACCCGGTGAGCCGCAGCGCGGCGATCCGCGCTTCGACCGCCGCGCGCATGGCGGCCGCGTCCGTGTACTCACATGACACGGGCAGGCCGGGGAACCGCATCCCGAACACGTCCGCTCCGGGCGGAAGGCCCCACTGCTTCAGCTCGTCGGGCGTCCGCGTCGCGTCAAGGCCGCACGGCAACGTGCGCAGGTACACGCCGCCAATCCGCCCAGCCACAATCGCGCACAACGCTTCGGACACGATCCCGTCGGTTCCAACGGGCAGATGCGGCCCGTGCCATTCGAACATAGGCGATACGGGCACAAACGCGCAGCCGCTCGCGTCGCGCGCCGCGATGATCTGTTCCGGCCTGAGAAACTCAAGGGATGTCTGCATGGTGGCGTGGTGTGGAAGGTTGGATGACTGGATGGGTGGATGGATAGACTGATCGTCGGATGATTGGGCGTCCCGATGACTGGATGGCCGGCGCTTGAGCACGAACACGCCGAGCGCGCCGGCGAACATGCCCGCCAACGCCGCAAGGCCCGCTCTGCGTGTCAATCGCATCCGCCCGCCGTGATTCCCCGCCGTTACTGGGTACTGATCACCGATTATCCCCCATGAGACTGCCTTGGGGGATGCCATAAGACACGCACCGATCACCGATTACTGGTCGTTCACCCCTAAGGGGTGGGTGTGGGTTGCCACGGGCTTGAGCCCGTGGGCGCGATCAACAAAGAGCCTTGCGCCCCCGAGGGGCGCGTGTAACTGCCGAGTACGAGCACGAGTACGAGCATCAGTACGAGCACGAGTACGATTGTCGTTACCGATTACCGATCACCGATTACCGGCCTTCACGCGTCTCTTGCGACGCGACTACGAACGCTGTTCCCGCTCACCGGCCCTCGTCCGCCATCCCCGTCTGCCAGTCGTCCGTCCTGAACGACGTTGCGGGCAGGCCTTCCTTGTTGATCAGATTGCCGATCGGGTTGTTCGCCCAACTGTAACGGACCGCGGCGGGCTTCGCAACCCCTGGCGCGGAGACGACAACGCGCCCGTCGTCGATCCGCGCATCCGCCCATACGAACGTCTTGTCTTCGCCGGCGATGGCAAAGCCTTTCAGCGCCCCGCCGTCGCGCGTTGCCAGGCCGCCGCCAAGGTGCGTGAAGGAGACGACTACATTGCTGCCTTTGACCTCGTGCGAGGCATACAGCGGGCCCGACCACTCGACGGGCTTGCCGTGTGCGACTGCGAGCGCGCCCAGCGCGAGGCGCCGGCCGACTTCCTGCTTGTTCTTCGAGTGAATGTCGCGCGCTTCGCCGATATCGATCGCCGACGCCATGGCCGTCTTTGGCAGCGAGAGTGTCATGAACTGCGCCTCGCGCAGAAGGTGCCAGGTGGCCTTTTCCTGCGACGGCTCGGTCTGCACGTCCATGAAATTCGCCAGTTGGACGAACAGGAAGGGGAAGTCATATCCCCAACGCTGCCGCCAGTCCTTGATCATGGCGGGGAACGCGGTGCGGTACTCGATGGCCCTGCCCGCATTTGCCTCGCCCTGGTACCAGATGGCGCCCTTGATGGCAAACGGCACCAGTGGATTGATCATTGCGTTGAACAGGCAGGCGGGCTGGTGGGGATTGGTGTTTGGGTTCCACAATGACGGCTTGCGCGGCAGATCTGTCCCATCGGCCTTTGCCTTTGCCACGGCGGCCTCCCACGCGGCAAGCTGTTTCTCATGCTCCTTCGTTGCAGCCTCGAGATTGAACGTCTTCCGCGCGATGTCCGCCCGTTCGAGCCGTCCGGTCAGAAACGGCATCGTCTCGAGCATCTCGCGCGATGTCCACGCTTCGACCGGCGTGCCGCCCCACGAGCTGTCGATCAATCCGACCGGCACGCCCAGCTCCTTGCACAGCGTCCGGCCGAAATAGTAGCCGGCGGCGGAAAAGTCCGGCGCCGATGCGGTGCTGCACACGCTCCATGCCACCTGTGCATCCTTCCGCGGCTCGGCCGCGGTGACGTTCTGCACTGTGGCGAGCCTGATCTGCGGCCAGTTCTGCGCATCCGCGATCTCGGCCTCGGCGTTCGTTGTCTGGCGCACCGGCCATTGCATGTTTGACTGGCCGGAGCAGAGCCACACGTCGCCGACGAGCACATTGCTGACCTGGATGCACGCGCTTTTTGTCGAGACCGAGAGGACGGCGGGCGCTGCGCTCGCCTTGAATGGCCCGAGCGTCACCTTCCACGCGCCGTCCGTGCCGGCGACCGCCGTCGCGCTCGTGCCGGCGAACGCGACCGTCACCGTGCCGCCCTCGTCCGCCCAGCCCCAGACGGGCACATCGGCTTCGCGCTGCAACACCATGTCAGCCTGGAACAGCGGCGCAACTCTGAGCTCGGCAAACGATGAACACGCGAATGCGGCAGTGACGAACAGGAGAGAGAGATGCCTTTTCATGGGTTCCCTGGCAAGGATTAAAGAGCGTAACAACATCTTCCGCTGAATACCGAACACTGAACACTAGAGAAACTTCCCGTACTCCTTGACGACAAAGTCCAACCCGTCAAGGTGCCTGCGCAGCAATGACGGTTTGTTCCCAAGCAGCCAGACGCGGCGCAGATCAGCCGCCGTCTCGCGCGTCTGCTCGAGCACTGCGCGCACATCAGCGGCGCGCGGACTCCCGCCTGCGACGACGCGCTTCATCACGCGGCAGCGGCTGCACGCAAGTGCATCGAGCTCGGCGGCGATCTTGAATTCCTCGATCATCCCGGCCAGGAAGCGCGAGCGCATCAGCCGCCCGTCGGGCCAGCGCAGCTTCCCGAGCGCGGCGCCGTGGCGCTTCAGGTCGGCGTCGTCCACGAACGGCAGGGTGTCGAGCCCGCCCTGGTAGGCGTTCCATCCCCAGTCAACCATGGGAACGAAGCACTCGTAGAGGAAATTCCCCGAGCGGTGTGTCGGGCTGTGATGCGGCACCCGCGAGCCGAGCGTGCGGATGGCCTGCGCGAACGCGGCGCTTCGCACGCCGAATGTCTGCGCGCAGAACCTGCTGGTGAATCCCTCGTCGCGCACGCCGCGGCCATGCCAGCTCTGCGCCGCACCATAGGCAATGTTATGCAGGCTGACGGCGAGCATGTTGCGATGCCCGTTGTCGCCCCAGTCGGTGTTGAGCATTCCTTCCGCGCCGCGGCGCATGCCTTCGCGGGCGAAGACGGCGATGTTCTCCATGCCCATCTTCAGCCGGCAGCCATGGGTGTTCCATGCATTCGTGCCCGGGCACACCACGAGCGGCAGGCCCGCGTCGGTGATCTCGTGCGAGCGCGGAATGCGCCTGCCGTCAGGATCGTAGTCCCAGTTGAGCATGACGACATCGCGCGGCAGCTCGCCGAGCAGCTCGGGGTGGTCGAGCACGATGTCCGCCCATGCATTCATCCGCTTGCCGTATTTCCTGCACAAGCGGTGGATTTTCAGCAGGAACTCGAGGTAGACGCGGCCGACGCCGATCTTGTCTGCGCGGCGTTTGCCGCGGCCCTTGCCCAGCTCCCACGGCTCGTCGCCGCAGATGTTGAAATCAGCCGCCTTGAACAGCGGGACGAATTCGCCGTACAGGTCCCCGAGCAGTTTGATCGAGCCGGGATCGGTCGGGCAGAGCGTCGTCCCGCCCGGATAGCCCTGGTGCCCCTGCAGCTCGCCCAGATGCTGGTACTTCGGTATCTGGAGGATTTTTTCCATGTGGCCGAAGCTCGAGAGCGAACCGACGAAGCGGACATGATGCTTCTCGCAGTGGTCCTGCAGCGCGAGCAGCTCGGCAGGAGTGAACGGGCTGTACCCACGGCCGATGAGCGGGTGTTTCCTGAACGTGAAGACATTCTCGATGTACAACTGCACTTCGTTGATCTTCCAGTGCGCAAGAAGCTCGACCAGCGCCTTCAGCCGCTCGAGCGTGGGCACGCGGCCGCGCGAGCAGTCAAGATAATACCCGCGCCGCGGAAAATCAGGCGCATCGTCGATCCGGCACACCGGCAGCGTGCGGCCATGCGCCCTGATCATCTCGCGCAGCGTTTGCACGCCGTAATACGCGCCGGCATCCGCCGATGCGGCGATGTCGATGCGCCCCGGCGAAATCTCGAGCCGGTACGCTTCCGCGCCGTCCACGCCCTTCTCGCGTGTGACCGAGATGGTCGCGGCGCCTTTTGAGCCGGATCGCGCATCCACGCCGGCGGTCTTCAGCTCGTCAGCAAGCTGTTTGAGCGGCACGCTGTCGGCTTTTGTGCCGCACAGAACGGCTGATTTCGGCAGCCTGCACACGGCTGTGCATTGCGCGAACTTCCTGACGGGAATGAGAATGTCGTTGTCCACGGTGTTCCCCTTGTTCACGGGCATGAGACATGCGGCGCTCATGGTTTCTGCATCAGTCTTAAGCAGTGTATAGTACCATAGATGGCTGGGAAAATCAAAAAAGGAAGTGCGGGGGACTACGGATTGAACGGATTGGAACGGATTCCAGCGCAATAACAAAGAGGGGAAGAGAACGGACGGAAACGGACGCCGTTGCCGTTCCCCAAAGCCCTGTCCTTTTCCGTCGATGCCCTCTCTCTCTTTGTCGCTCCGCTAAAATCCGTGTCAATCAGCGCAATCCGTAGCAAAGAGTGAAAGAGTGAAGGAGGTCGTTGCCGTCTCTTTCCCTCTTTGTTGCGCCGTTTCAGTATATCCCGATGCGCTCGGGCAGGGGGTCGCAGGTGTAGGCCATGCGGTCGCATGCGCGTTTCATCATGGCCATTTTCACGTTTGCGCTCGAGAGGTCGTCCCACAGGTTGCGCGTTTCGTTCGGATCGGCTTGCACGTCGTAGAGCTCGCCGAGTTCCTGGCCGTGCCAGACGACGATCTTGTGCGTGTCCGTGCGGATCATGGTGCAGTACTGGCGGGGCTTGTTCGGGTTCGAGTTGTAGTATTCGCAGTAGACGTCGTCGCGGAAGCGCGCGCGGTCGGTGCCGGTGAGGAACGGCCAGAGCGAGCGCGCCTGCATGCCCGGGTCGCGCGGCAGGCCGGCGGCATCGAGCAGCGTGGGCGCGAGATCGCCAAGCTCGACCAGCGCATTCGTGCGGCAGCCGCCGGCGATGGCATTCGGGAACGAGATGATCAGCGGTACGCGGATCGCCGGGTCATACATGAACGGCCCTTTGATGTAGATGCCATGGTCGCCCAGCATTTCACCATGGTCGGACGTGAAAATGACGATCGTGTTGTCGCGCTGGCCGGTTTCATCAAGTGCATCGAGAATGCGGCCGACCTGCACGTCGATCAGGTCGCACATGGCCCAGTAAGCCGCGCGGCACAAGCGGTGGTCGCGATCGGTCATCTTCTGCCGCGCATACGGCCCGCTGTCGGCGAACTGCTTTTCGTACGCCGGCTTGTTGTCGAGCTCGCCCTCGACGTAATTGGGCAGCGGGATCTCATCGAGCCGCTCGAGATACGGCGCCAGAAATTCGTCCGGCGGATCAATGGTGAAATGCGGGTCAAAGATGTTCACCGAGAACAGCCATGGGTACGGTGAGCCTTCATAGCCTTTGATGAACCCGATGGCCTTCTCGGCGCAGAATGTCGTCTGGTGATGCTCGACGGGCATGCCGCGTTTGACGACTTTGGAGTCTTCGCGGTCGCGCCGCTCGAGTTTGACGCCCTTCTCGACCAGCCAGCGGGAGTAGGCGCTCGAGCGGAAATGCGCACTGGGTGCGTGGTCCCAGTAGAACTCGGCATAGCCGTCATCGATGCGGCGCTCGGTGCCTTTGAAGAAGAGCTCCTCGGGATGCTTCCACCATTCGTCCTTGCCGAAGTTCTTGATGCGATGATCGCACGCGGAAAGATGGAGTTTGCCCGCAAGGCCGCAGACGTAGCCATTGTCAGCGAGGATTTTCGTGACGAGTTTCTCGGAGGCCCTAATATCCTGGCCGTTCTGCCGCAGGCCGGTGGTGACTGGATAGCGTCCCGTGAGGAAGCAGCCGCGGCTGGGCGTGCACAACGGGTTTTGCGCATAGCAGTGATCGAACTGTACGCCGGAGGCGGCGAGGCGGTCGATGTTCGGCGTGCGAACAAAGCGGTTGCCGTAGCAGCCGAGCGTGTCCCACCGTTGCGAGTCGGTGCATATCCAGAGGATGTTGGGGCGCATAATGGAGCTCCGATGTGTTACAGCAAGAGTGTACCAAGCGAGAGGGGGAAAGGCAAGTATTCAGTATTCAGTGGTGAGTGGTTTTTGGTATACTGTCCAGTTGGGTTGTTCTTTTCACGAAAGAGCCGGGAGAAGCCAATGAACGAAGAGCAGACAAAGCGGCAACGGTTCCCCCTCGGCGCCTGGGTGCGCCACCCGGTGCACGGGCGCGGACGTATAGTGGACTATGAAGGCGAGACGTACGTGACGGTGTTCGGCAACGGCGTGGTGCAACGCATTCCATCGACGTTTGAGGGGCTCGCTCTGGTCGAGTCGCGCGACGACGAGGAAACCAGCCGGCTGAAACGCGCGGTGGAGGAAGTGCTCGGCGATCACGGCTGGATTGATGTCCACTTGGAGATGAGCCCGCGATGGGTGGGTGGCATGCTGGTCCTCACGCCGGGCAGGCAGGGAACGCAGTCGAAGGAAGTGCCAATCGAGGGCTTTTTCAAGAAACTGATCGGGGTGCGCGAGAAGCTGCGCGTGCTCGAGCAGAAGATCAACAACCACCCCGCCCTGTCCGCGGAGGAAAAGCTCGAGTTGGAAGGCTACCTGACCCGCTGCTACGGAAGCTTGACGACCTTCAACGTTCTCTTCGCGGAAAAAGAGTCGCAGTTCACGGGCCAAGTGGCGGACTAGTGGCAGGATCCACAGACACCGCAACCATCATCACAGGGAGTGACGCATATGAGCATTCGCGTTGGCGTCATCGGTGCGGGCATGCGGGCGTACGATTTTGCCCGCTATGCGCGCAAGAACACTGATCGCGTCACTGTCGCCGCCGTGTGCGACATCGACGGGGAGCGGGCACGCGAGTTCGCGGCGCACACCGGCATGGCCGATGCGCATGTGCACACGGATATTCGCGGCCTGGCAGCGGAGAAGTTGGATGCGGCGATCATCATGGTTCCCGACGCCTTCCATCGCGAAGTGGCGGAGGAATGCCTCGCGATGGGGCTGGATGTTCTTCTGGAGAAGCCGATGGCGCTGACCGGCGACGACTGCCGGGCGATCATCAAGGCGCAGACCCGCTCGGGCACAGTGCTGCAGATGGGGTTTGTCCTGCGCGCGATACGGTTCTACCAGCAGGTCAAGAAGATTCTCGAGCAGGGGACGCTCGGGCAGGTGCTGAGCATGTCCGCAGCGGAACACCTGTCGCTTGACCACAGCGCGAGCTTCATGCGGCGCTGGCATCGGAAGCGGGCCAACTCGGGCAGTTTCCTCCTGACCAAGTGCAGTCACGACATTGACATCCTCAACTGGCTGGCGGACAGCCGGCCGGCAGCGGTCGCGTCGTTCGGCGGTCTGGACGTTTTCACGCACGACAAGCAGCCGGCAACGCACTGCAGCGTCTGCCCCGCGGCGGTCAAGGCGGCCTGTCCGTATGTGTTCAAAGGCGCGTTTGTCCATCTCACCGCCGAAGACACGCATGACCCGTCGCGCAACAACTGGGACTTGTGCGTCTACAATGACGACAAGGATATCGTCGACAACCAAGTGGCCATCATCGAGTATGAAAACAGGATTCGCGCCACGTTCAGCCTCCAGTTGTTCGCCAAGAGAGACCAGCGGCATCTCACGATCACCGGCGAGAAAGGACATCTGCACGGCACGCTCGAGAGCGGGAAGATCGTGATCTCCCCGGCCGGCCCGGGCGAGGAGGTCACCATTGACGCAACGGCCGGCCCCGGCGGGCACAGCGGCGGTGATACCGCTTCGTTTGACGCATTCCTCGATGCGGTCCGGCTGCGCGCGAAGCCGATCGCCGATGTGCGCAGCGGCCTCGAGAGCACCGTCGCGGTGAACGCCATTGATCGCGCCATGCTCACTGGCAAGGTCGTGCGCATCTCCCGACACGAGTACAGGCTGGATTGACCAGCCACCTCCGGCCATTGGGTTTCGTGTGGGTGCCTTGACGACCGCGTGAGGGAGCACCTCCCCCACATGTCGAGCCGCCCGAACGATCCCCGATGGCTCCGCATCTCTGCCATACCGGCGGAAAATCCCTGCAAGAAAATACTGCGGATTGCGTATTCCTCATGAACGCGGCCGCTGGCCGGGTGAATCGAGTCACCGGCAGCGGTGTGCGCCTAACCGCGAACGTGAGTGAGCAATGCGGCATCCTCGATGGGCCATCTTCGCCACGGCAGTCATTGCCGCATGCGCCGTCCGCGTCGCGGCAGAGGAGCGGATGGATGCCGAGACGCTGTACCGTGCGGCTTTTCGCGCGTTCAACGCGGGGGAGTACGACGCTGCCGCGCGTCATTTCGGTGAATTCGCCTCGCGCTACGCGGCCGAGCCCGAAATGCAGCAGGCAATGCCGCACGTCTACTACGCGCTCGGGTGCGCGCAGTACAACACGCGCCAGATGCAGCCGGCGATCGAGGCGTTCAACGAGCATCTGAAACGCGATCCCAAGAGCGCCTTCCGCGCCGAAGTCATGTTCCGCATCGGCAACGCGCAGTTTGCCGGGCGGAACTACGCGGACGCGGTTATGCAGTACCAGCAGCTTCTGCGTGAATTCCCGTCGGCCGGCGTGCGCGACGATGCGCGGTTCCAGCTCGCCGTCGCCCTGCTGTTGCAGGAGCAGTACTCGAACGCCATCCCGCTTCTGGCCGCGTTGAGCGCGGATACGGCCGACGCGGCGCGTGCCGGCGCGGCGCGCGCCTACCACGCGCAGGCCGCGTTCGCCGCGGGGAGGCATGATGAATGTCTTCGTGTGCTGCGCACCGCGTGTGCGGAAGGCATGCCGCCGGACCACCTTATCCTGTTGAGCACGCTCGCGCTGCAACTGGGCGACGCGTTCTACGAGTCGTACGAACTCGAGAAGGCCCTTGACGCCTACCGCTGTGTCCTCCACCGCGACGAGCTCCTGCGCAGGCAGGAGGCGCGGCTCGGCGCGCTCGCGGCCGAATGCCGACGGCTCGAACGAATGCCGCGCACCGATCTCGCCGCGTTCGCGCAGCTCGAGCGGGCGGGGCTTCTCGAGGCGCAGGCGCGCGACCAGATCGCCACGCTTTCCGCGCAGGGCGACTTTGACACGAGCTGGCTGATGCGCCTTGGGCGCTGCCTCTACGAGATGGGCGCGCTGTGGGAGGCGTGCATCGCCTTCCAGGAGCTCGTGCGCAGCCACCCCGCCAGCGAGCTCGCGCCCGGCGCGCACGCGAGCCTGCTGTACTGCCTTGCGCAGATGCGCCTGTTTGACGAAGTGATCAGGGAGGCCGACGCATTTGTGGCGTGCCATCCGGGCCACCCCCAGGCGCCGCAGGCGGCGTTCCTCAAGTGCGAAGCGCTGGTGAATGCCGAACGCTTCGACCAGGCGGAACAGGCGCTGATCGCTCTGCTCGACAGCCATCCCGGCCATCCTGCGCGGGACCGTGCGGCGTTCTACCTTCATCTCTCGCAGGCCATGCAGGAGAAATTCCCCGAGGCGCGCGCCGGGCTGGCCGCGTGGCTCGCCGAGCCAGGGCATTCGAACAGCGCCGTGCGCATCGACGTCGAGTACTGGCAGGCCATGGCGGCGGTCTTCAGCGGCGACTACTCGAACGCGCAACCGCTGGTCGAGGCGTTCCTCTCGCGCCATCCCGATGCGGTCTATGCGCCCGACATGGCGTACCGCCTTGGCGTGGTCCACTACATGCGCGGGCAGTACCGGAACGCGGCGATGGCGCTGGTGAAATTCGTGCGCGGGCATCCTGACCACCCGATGATCTGGGAGGCGCGCGTGTTGCGCGGCGACGCGCTTGCCGCCATGGGCGAGCTGGGCATTGCGCTCAGCGCGTACGCGGAAGCCGGGCCTGACAGCGGGCCGTATTACCACTACGCCGTTGCGCAGCGCGGAAAGTGCCACAAGGCGCTCGAGGACTTCACCAACATGGTCGCGCTGTACGAAGGATACATCACGAACGTCGCGGATTCGCCCAATGTGGTCGAGGGCATCTACTGGCTCGGCTGGGCGCACCGCAGGCTTGGCCATGCCGGCGCTGCGCGCGAAGCATACTGGTCCGCGCTGTTGACGTACGGCAACAGGAAGGACTGGCAGGGCTTCGAGCAGATTCTTGGCGACATGCGCTCGCTCTATCCGGGGAGCAACGGCGTGGCCGAGCTTGCCATGCGGCTAGAAGACGAGAGCGATGCCGCGCGGTCGAAAGGCCGGCTGACGCTCGGTTCGCGGCTGGACATCGCGCGTGCGCGGCTGTATGAGAAAGAGAAGCGCGCCGCCGATGCGCGCGAAGCAGCGGCGGCATTTGCCGCGCGGTACACGACAAACGTGCTCGGCCCCGACGGGCTGTTGTTCCTGGCAACGCGGACAGCCGTGTCGAACCGCGGCGACTCGTGTGCCGCCGTGCTGCACCTGCTGGCGCGCGCGTTCCCGGCCAGCGCGCAGTGCGCTGAAGCGGAGATGCTGCTTGCGCGACGCGCGCGCGCGGAGGGAGACCTTGACGCGTGCGGCCGCCTTGTCGCCTCCGCGGCGGCGAAGGCGCAGGAGGTGTCCGTCGCGCTCGAGATCACCATGGAGAAAGCGCGCTGGCTCGCCGCGTCCGACCGCCTGCGCGAGGCGATCGCCGCGTACGAAGAGGTGCTCGCGAACAAGGCCGCCCGCGGCCCGCTGTGGCCCGAGGCGCTGTACGGCATCGCCGCCGCGTACGAGGCCATGCGCGATTTCCGCGCCGCCATTCCCTACTATCAGCGCATCTACGTCATGTATGCCGGCCATGCGCAACTCGCCGCACAGGCGTACTACCACAGCGGCCGCTGCTTCGAACGCATGGGCGACGTCTCCGCCGCGATACGCACGTTCAAGGAACTTGCTGAAGACGAACGCTTCGCCGCCGCGCCCGAGACGGCCAGGGCGCAGGAGCGTCTCTCATCACTGCTTGCCAGCAACACCCAGTGAGAACGTCACGATGAACACGATGGCGATCATGATCACCGCATGCGCAGCGCTCTCGATGCGCCCACCGGATGCAACCAACGAACCGCAGCTTGCGCGCATCCATCTCGTCACGGGCGGCAGGCAGCACGTCTGCCGCGTGCTCGGGCGCGATGCGCGCTCGGTCACCATCGCGCGGACGCTCGATGGCGGCGGCACAGCCACGGAGAACTACCTGACGCAGCAGATTGCGGCGCTCGTGTTCCCGCGGCCCGCGTCGCTCGCGGCGCTCGAGACGCAGCGCGTGGCCGGCGTGGCGCTCGATCGCATGCTGTCAAACGTGACGGCCGAGCTCGCGGCGCAGCTTGACTATGCGGACATCCGGGGGTCGTGGGCCGCGCCGCTCGCGTTCGAGCGCGCACGGCTGCTCGAGAGGGCGGGGCGGCATCGCGCGGCGCTGGCCCTGTACACGAATCTTCCCGGCGTGGCGTTTCATCCTGATCTGCCGCGCGCGGCGCGGCTGCGCACGGCGGTGTGCGCGTTTCTCCTCGGCCGGCAGAGCAACGCGCTCGTACGGCTCGAGGGAGCGCTGGCTGAGGCGCGAAGCGATGCCGAGCGGGCCGAGGCGCACTATTACATCGGGTGCGCGCGCGCGCGCCTTGGCGATCACACGGGCGCGCTGTTCTCGCTGCTGCGCAACGTCGTGTTTTACGCGGCGGAGAAGCCGTGGGAAGCCGAGAGCCTTGCAGCCGCGCTTCCCGCGTACGCGGCGCTCGGCCAGCGCGACGCGTTTGAGGCCGCATGCCGGGCGCTGCTGTGCCGCTTCCCTGACAGCCCTCACGCGTACACGGCAACGAACGCGCTGCATGCGGCGCAGGCGGGCAGCAATCTGACGTCCCTGGTCTCGTTTCCCCATTCACCTCTGGAGGCATCACAATGAAACATCTTGCACGCATACTACTGCTGTTGATCACGCACGCCGCAGCCGGCATGGCGCTCTGCGTCGCCGTGTACGCCGCTTCCGCGGACGGCACGAACGCGGTCGCCGCGGCCGCCGCGCCGTCAAAGACGATCATCGACTACTACTTCGCCGGCGGCGTGCTGATGCACCCGATGACGCTCAGCCTCTTCGCCGTCATCTGGCTGATCATCTATCACGTGCTCGCGCTGCGCGAGGGCAGGATGATGCCCGCCGCGGACGTCCAGGCGTTGCGCGCGATGATGTACCAGCGCGATGCCGCCGGCGCGTATGCCTGTTGTGCCCAACGGCAGGGGCTGCTTGCGCGCGCGTTCGGCGCGGGCGTCATGCGGCTCAAGCCGGACAGCGATGACCACGGCCGCGCCGCCGCCGAGGACTCCATCGCCGAGGAGATCGACCGGCAGGAGACCCGCATGAGCTTCTGGCTCAATCTCATCAGCGTCATCGCCGCCCTCTCCCCGATGCTCGGCCTGCTGGGCACCGTGCAGGGCATGGTCGGCGCATTCGACAAGATCGGCGCCGGCGGCATGGGCAAGCCGGAAGTGCTCGCGGGAGACATCGGCGTGGCGCTCCTCACCACGTTCTACGGCCTGACGGTCGGCATTCCGGCCATGCTGTCATTCTTCATCTTCCGCGGCAGGCTGAATGCACTGCTTGCCAGGATTGGCGCCACGATCACCAGCCTGCTTGACCTGTACACCGGCGAGGGCGTGGCGCGCCAGCAATATGAGCAGACGTTCGCACAGCCCGGCTATGCGGCGCAACCGGTGTATGCATCGCCGCCGTTCGCGCCGCAGCCACTGCAGGCCGCGGCGGTGCAGGCGCAGACACCGGTGCCGCAGGTGCACTCATGACATGCGGGGAGCATCGCCATGAAAACCGCCAGAAAAGAACACGACCATGCGGAGATCGACATGGCGCCGATGATCGACATGGTCTTCCAGTTGCTCATCTTCTTCATGTGTGCCGCGACGCTGTCGCAGGTTGACTTCACGCCCGAGGTGCTGCTGCCTGTGGCGAAGAAGGCGCAGGTGCCCGAGGAGCTGCGCAATCGCGGCACGATCAACATTCTGCCTGACGGCCGTTTCATGGTGAGCGGCGAATACGTTGACGAGAAGCAGGTGCTCGCCATCATGCAACGGAAACGCGAGGCGGAGCCGGATGTCAAGCTGTACCTGCGCGCAAACCGCGCCGTGCCGTTCAAACAAGTGAAGAAGGTGCTCCGTTCGTGCGCCGAGGCAGGCATCTGCGACGTGATCTTCGGCGCGTTCCAGAGCGGCGAGGGAGGGGAGTGAGGAGCGAAGGAACAGGGGGAAGAGGAATGATGGAATGATGGAATGATGGGAGATGTGCCACGCCAGGGGCGCGGGCGGAACCGTGGAATGGAAAGGAAACCATCATGCGTATCAGGAAACGCGCACAGGCAAAAATCGATTTCCCGATCTCGTCGATGATCGACTGCACGTTCTTGCTGCTCATCTACTTCATGGTGGCAAGCTCGTTTCACCGGCAGGAAGCCGACATCAGCTTCAGCCTGCCCGGCGTGGCCGAGCAGAGCGAGCCGCTCGCGATGCCGGACGAGCAGATTCTCGAGATCGAGCCTGACGGCGCGATAGTTCTCAACGCAGCGAACCTGGATTCGCCGTCTTCGCGCGAGCTGCCCGAGCTGCGCAGGACGCTTGTCCGCTTCCGCGAGATGTCCGCGGCGGCGAAGACCGAGGCAATGCTCACGATCAACGCCGCGGACGACACGCTGCATCAGCGCGTGGTGGACGTGCTCAACGCGTGCGCCGACGCCAGACTGGCGAACGTCACGTTCGCCTTCGACGGGGAGGAGAACGAATGACGAGCCAGCTCATGAGCCAGCCTGTGCCGCCCGTTCCGACACTCTGGCCGGGCGTGCCGGCCCCGCACCAACCACTCGAGCGGCCCGCGCGCGCGTCGCGGCTCGCACGGCTGCACACGGCATTGTGCGGCGCGACCGGGCAATCGATGGGCATCGCGCTGCTCCTTGTCGGCGGCGGGTTTGTGATCGCGGGCACGGTGGTCGTCATGCGGTACATCATCCCGCCACCCATGATGTTCCAGCCTGCGAAGAAGATGCCGGCGCTGCAGGCGCGCGCGCTCGAACATCGCATTCGCGTGAAGCAGTTCGACCAGCAGGCGCAGCGGCCGAAGATCGTGAACAAGCTTGTGTCGAAAGGCGCGGCGAAGATCGCCCTGCCGCCCCTGCCGGCGATCAAGCCGGCACAGGCGGATGTGCGGTCGCTTCCATCGGTGATGGCGCCCGCGGGGGGGCACCTCGGGCAGATCGGCCTTGGCGGCATCGGCATCGGGAAGGGCGGCGCGGGCGCGCTCCAGGGATTCTCCGAGGCTGAGTTCTTCGGACATCGGATTCAGACGCGCTCGGTGATCATCCTTGCGGACAGCAGCTCGAGCGTGGTGAAAAAGGGCGCGTTCGACGACCTGCGCGCGGAAGCCGTCGCCCTCGCGTCGAAGCTTCATCCTGACACGCGGTTCAACCTCATCATCTACACCGACGGCGCGCTCGCCTTTGCCCCCGAGATGGTCTACGCATCACACGCGGCAAAATCCAACCTCGTTGCGTGGATGCACACGAAGATGCGGGAGAACGCCGGGAACGAACCCGGCACGAGCGGCAGCACGCCCCTTGCCGCCCTGCGCGCCGCGCTGGCGATGCAGCCTGACACAATCGTGCTCATCACGGACGACCCGCCGATGCTCAGCGGCGTGGACCAGGAGGCGCACGTCAGGGAGATCATGGACCTGGTGCGGAGCCATCAGCAGGCCGCGTCGCAGCGTGTGACGATCAACACCGTGGCGTACAAATCCGCGAAGACGGCGTGGGGGGAGAAGGCGCGTGTGTTCCTTCGCGACCTTGCGCGCGCCACGGGCGGCCGGTTCCGCGAAGTGAGCGCGCTGCGCGCGGCAGTGCAGTGATCGCCGTCCCGCGGGGCCGCGGAGACGCAGGGGACCGGCTCGGCGGACAGACTACTCAGGATGCGACACGCGCCCGGTGATGAACGTGTCGCTGCCGATCTGCATCGATTGCACGCCGGAGAGGTTGAGCGCATCGGCCATACTCTCAATGCCCGCGCCGCCAACGGGGCCTGGCGCCGCGGCGCCGCCGATCAGCTTCGGCGCGATGAACACGCTTACGCGGTGCACGAGGCGCTGGTCGAACAGAGAGCCAAGGAGCGTGCCGCCGCCCTCGACAAGGACGCTGCTGATCTCGCGTTCGCCGAGGCGGGCGAGCAGCGCCTTCAGATCAACGCCGGGCCCGTCTTCCTCTGGAATCCGCCACACCTGCACGCCGGGTTTCTCGAGCGCCTTCATGCGCGCCGCGTCCGCGTCGCGTCCGCAGGCAACGATACATGCCGGAGAACCGGCCTTTGGCGCCGCGCCGCCTTTCGTCCTGGGGTCATCCGCGCCTGTGACGATGCGGTGCGCCTGCGTGATCCGGCACAGATGGTCGACGGCGATCCTGGCCGGCTGGCGGAAGTCGCCCTCGAGGCGGACGTTGAGCAGGGGATCGTCAGCGAGCACCGTGCCGGCGCCCACCATCACCGCGTCATACTCCGAGCGCAGGAGGTGGGTGTACGTCCTGCTGTCTTCGCAACTGATCCAGCGCGAGCTGCCCGTGCGCGTTGCGATCCTGCCGTCGAGTGTCATCGCCCATTTTGCGTTGACGAACGGCGTGCGCGTGGTGATGAAATGGGTGAACTTTTCGTTGAGGATGACGCACGCGGGATCCTCGGCGCAGACGACATCGAGCGCGTGCTCGCGCAGGATCTCGATGCCGCGGCCCGCATGCGCCGGGTTGGGATCGGTGGCGCCAATGACGACACGCTTGATGCCGGCGCGCACGACGAGATAGGCGCATGGCGGCGTGCGGCCATAGGTGCTGCACGGTTCGAGCGTGACGTACAGGGTGGCGCCGGCGGCATGTTCGCCGGCTTCGCGCAGGGCGATGACCTCTGCATGCGGCTCGCCGCGGCGCATGTGGAATCCGGAGCCGACGGGCTTTCCGCCGGCGAGGACGATGGCGCCCACCATCGGGTTGGGCGCGCAGGTCCACCGCCCGCGTTCGGCGAGCGTGCGCGCCTCGCCGAGCCAGTGTGCGTCAACGTCGTTCAGTATCACGGAACTCATGGTGTATCATGGACATTTCGCCTGGAAACGCCCGCTAGTATAGCATTTTTGCACAAAACGGGCATTGTTGGTATAATTACCTTTCATGCAGGATATGAACATTCGCCCGCAGGAACGCATTTTCCGGGGCGTCGCCTCGTCTGACGGCGTGGTGATCGCCAAGGCGTATGTCTTTGCCCCCTGGCCGGGCGAGGACGGGTTTCGCCTGCCCGAGCGCGCCATTCGCGAGGACGAGGTCGC
This sequence comes from bacterium, assembly GCA_012514975.1. Lineage (GTDB taxonomy): Bacteria > Auribacterota > UBA3054 > UBA3054 > JAAYZF01 > JAAYZF01. The sequence continues at coordinate 22,178 of JAAYZF010000072.1, read as the reverse complement.
AGGCGAGCTGCGCCGGCTCTCGGACGCGATCGCGCGGACGCGTCAGCAAATCCAGCAGGCCCAGCGCGACCTCGTCGGGAAGGGCGCCACGCGCCAGGCGCGGATTCTCGATGTGCAACTGCTGACGCTCGACGACCAGACGTTCCTCAACGAGGTCGCCGCGCATGTCCGCGCCGAAAAACGGAATGTCGACGTCGTGTTCTACAATGTCGCGCGCAAGTACGTGATGGCGTTCTCGGAAATCTCGGACGACTACATGCGCGAGCGCGCCGCCGACGTGCGCGACGTGCTGCGCCGCGTGCTCCACAACCTGATCGGCTACGAGCATCCGTCCCTTGCCGAGCTGGACGAGCGGGTGGTGGTCGTCGCCCACGACCTTTCGCCGTCGGACACGGCGGGGATGCACCGCGAACACGTGGTGGGCATGGTGACCGAGACGGGCGGGCCGACGTCCCACACGTCGATCATGGCGCGCGCGCTGCGCATCCCGTCGGTCGTCGGCGTGGCAAGCGTGACGGAGGCGGTGCACGACGGCGACCCGCTGATCGTCGACGGCCAGACGGGCGTGATCATCATCCATCCCACGCCCGAGCGCATCGCCGAGTACGAGCGGAAGATCGAGGAAGGGATGAAGTACCAGGCCCTGCTCGACACGCTGCGCGACCTGCCGGCCGAGACGAAGGACGGGCACGCGGTGCGGCTGCTGGCCAACATCGAGCTGCCGGACGAAGTGCCCATCGCGCTGGCGCACGGCGCGGAGGGCATCGGCCTGTACCGCACGGAGTTCTTCTTCATGAACCGGGAAGGGCTGCCGACCGAGGACGAGCAGTTCGAGGCCTACGCGGCCGTCGCGCGCCAGTGCGGCGGGAAGAGCGTGGTCATCCGCACGCTCGATCTTGGCGGCGACAAGTTCGTCTCCTCGCTGAAGATACCGCGCGAGATGAACCCGTTCCTCGGCTGGCGCGCCATCCGGCTCTGCCTCGAACGGACAGACATCTTCAAGACGCAGCTCCGCGCAATCCTCCGCGCGAGCGCCGAGGGCAACGTCCGCGTCATGTTCCCCATGGTCAGCACCGTCCAGGAAGTCATCAGCGCGCGCGAGCTGATCGACGAAGCCATGGAGGAGCTGCGCGCGGAAGGCAAGGCCTTCAACGAGAACATCGAAGTCGGCGCCATGATCGAAATCCCCTCGGCCGCCCTCACGGCCGACCAGATCGCCCTGCACGTCGATTTCTTCTCGATCGGCACGAACGACCTCATCCAGTACACCCTCGCCGTCGACCGCGTCAACGAGAAAACGGCGCACCTCTACGACCCGCTCAACCTCGCCGTCCTGCGCCTGATGGCCACGGTGGCCCACATCGCCCACCGCGGCGACACGCAGACGGACGACGTGCTGCTGGCGGGCGAGCCGCTGTTCCGGCTGCGCAGGCGCACGTCGCCGAAGCGCATCCCTGTCGCCGTGTGCGGCGAAGTGGCGGGCAATCCGCTGCTTGCCTATCTGCTCGTCGGGCTGGGCATCGACGAGCTGAGCACGGCCGCGCCCGCCATCTCGCGCAACAAGCAGCTCGTCCGCGCCATCTCGCACGAGGAAGCGCGCGCCATCGCGCTCCAGGCGCTGCAAATGGACAATTCGCAGGAAGTGCGCGCGCTTATCGTCAGGCACCTGCCGCGCCTGGAAAAAGTCATCACACCGGCTGCACAATGAGCGAAGCCCTCAAATACAATCATCTCGAAATCGAGCCCAAGTGGCAGCGCGTCTGGCTTGAGCGCAAGCCCTTTGCTCCCGAGGAGACAACGTCGGGCAAGCCCAAGAAGTACATCCTCGACATGTTCCCCTATCCCTCCGGCGCCGGGCTGCACGTCGGCCATCCCGAGAGCTACACGGCCACCGACATCTGCTGCCGGTACTCCCGCATGCGCGGGTTCAACGTGCTTCATCCAATGGGATGGGACGCCTTCGGCCTCCCCGCCGAGCAGCACGCCATCGAGACGGGCACCCATCCCGCCGTCACCACGCGGAAGAACATCGACACATTCCGCCGCCAGATCCGCATGCTCGGTTTTTCGTATGACTGGGAGCGCGAGGTGGACACGACGGACCCTGCGTACTTCAAGTGGACGCAGTGGATATTCCTGCAGCTCTACAAGCGCGGCCTCGCCTACATGGCCGAGGTGCCCGTCTGGTGGTGCGAAGGCTGCAAGGCCGTGCTCGCCAATGAGGAAGTCAAGGACGGCAGATGCGACCGCAAGGGGCATGAGAACATCGTCCGCCGCCCCATGCGCCAGTGGATGCTCAAGATCACCGCATACGCCGACCGCCTGCTCGACGACCTCGCGCACGTCGAGTGGTCAGACTCCATCAAGGAGATGCAGCGCAACTGGATCGGCCGCAGCGAGGGCGCCGAAGTTGATTTCACCATCGCCGACGGCACGGCCAGGGGCGCGAAGCTCCGCGTCTACACCACGAGGCCCGATACGCTCTACGGCGCCACCTACATGGTGCTTGCGCCCGAGCATCCGCTGGTCGATGCCCTCACCACCGACGCCCAGCGCTCCGCCGTCACCGCCTACCGGGCCGCCGCCGCAAGGAAAAGCGAGCTCGACCGCACAGACCTCGCCAAGGACAAAACCGGCGTCCCCACCGGCGGCTACGCCGTCAACCCGGTCAATGACGAACGCATCCCCGTCTGGATCGCCGACTACGTGCTCATCAGCTACGGCACCGGCGCGATCATGGCCGTGCCCGCCCATGACGAGCGCGACTTCGCGTTCGCGAAAACGTTCGGCCTCGACATCCGCACCGTCGTCCAGCCGCCCGCGGGGATCGACCCGCACGGTTTCACCGGCGACGGCGTCTCCGTCAATTCAGGCATGATCACCGGCCTGTCCACGCCCCAGGCAAAGAAGAAGATCACCGCCTGGCTCGAGGAGCGCGGCCTTGGCGCCCGCGCCGTCAACTACCGCCTGCGCGACTGGCTGTTCTCGCGCCAGCGCTACTGGGGCGAGCCGATTCCCGTCGTGCATTGCCCGGCATGCGGCGTCGTCCCGCTGCCTGAAAGCGCGCTGCCGCTCACGCTTCCCGAGCTCGAGGATTATACGCCGCCTTCAACGGCTGAACCGCCGCTCGCAAAGGCTGCCGAATGGGTGAAGACCACCTGCCCCTCGTGCGGCGGGCCTGCCGAGCGCGAAACGAACACCATGCCCCAATGGGCCGGCTCGTGCTGGTATTACCTCCGGTATATCGACCCGCGGAACGATTCGCAGTTCATCGACCCGGCAAAGGAACGCTACTGGATGCCCGTCGACCTCTACATCGGCGGCGCAGAGCACGCCGTGCTCCACCTCCTCTATGCGCGCTTCTGGCACAAGGTGCTGTACGACCTCGGCCATGTCTCGACGCCCGAGCCGTTCACGAAGCTCGTCAACCAGGGCATGATCCTCGGCGAGGACGGCGAGAAGATGAGCAAGTCGCGCGGCAACGTCATCAATCCCGACGATGTCGTCACGCAGTACGGCGCGGATACGCTCCGCCTGTACGAGATGTTCATGGGGCCGCTCGAACAGACCAAGCCGTGGAACATGAACGGCGTCGAAGGCGTCTACCGCTTCCTCCAGCGCGTCTGGCGCCTTGCCCATGCGCCGCGCGCCGCCGCGCAGGACCACGCGGTCGAGCGCCAGCGGCACAAGATGCTAAAGAAGGTGACCGACGACATCGAGGCTCTGCATTTCAACACCGCCATCAGCGCCATGATGATCTTCGTCAACGAGGCCACGGAGAAGGGCGCGACGCGCGCCGATATCGACGCGCTCGTCCTTGCACTCTCGCCCTTCGCGCCGCACCTGGCCGAGGAGATCTGGGAGATGGCCGGCCATACGGGCCTCGTCTGCCAGCAGGCCTGGCCGGCGTACGACCCCGCGCTCGTCCAGGACGACTCGGTCGAGTTCGTCGTCCAGGTGAACGGCAAGGTGCGCGGCAGGCTGGTGCTGCCGGTGAACATGCCCGAGGCGGATGCGATTGCCAGGGCAATGGCCGACCCTGCCGTGGCGCGCTGGCTGGAAGGCAGGACGGTCGTCAAACGGATTTTCGTGCCGGACAAGCTTCTGAACATTGTCGTGAAACAACCGTGAGCGGCGGCTCGAGGAAGAACTCGATAAGGAAGAACCCGATCATGCCTGAATTCACGAACCTGAAGGACCTTGACTCCATCGTCCTCCGCGCCGGCGGGCGCGCGCCCGATGAGCTGCGCGGCGTGACCATCACGCCCGACTACATCCCGAGCGCCGCCGGCAGCGTGCTCATCGAGTGCGGCGCCACGCGCGTCATCTGTGTCGTCTCGATCGAGGACAAGGTGCCCAAATGGATGCAGCAGCAGAATGGCGACGCCGCCACCACTGGCTGGCTGACGGCCGAGTACAACCTGATGCCCTATGCCGGCTCGGGCGACCGGAAGATGCGCGAGTCGACCGCCGGCAGACTCTCCGGCCGCACCCAGGAAATCCAGCGGCTCATCGGCCGCGCATTCCGTACCGTCATCGACCTCGATGCCATCGGCCAGCGCACCATCTGGATCGACTGCGACGTGGTCGAGGCGGACGGCGGCACGCGCACGGCGTCCGTGACGGGCGCGTACGTCGCGCTCGTCATGGCGGTCAACCGGCTCGTCAAGCGCAGAGTCCTCAGGAAATCGCCGGTCAACGGCCAGGTCAGCGCGGTCTCCGTCGGCATGGTCAAAGGACGCGCCATGCTCGATCTCGATTACCGCGAAGACTCGACGGCCGAGACGGACATGAATGTCGTGATGACCGCCGACGGCGCCTTCGTCGAAGTCCAGGGAACGGCCGAGGGCAAGGCGTTCTCCCGCGCCCATCTCGACGCCATGCTCGCACTCGCCGAGAAAGGCTGCCGCGAGCTGCACGCAAAACAACTGGACGCACTGGCCGCATTCGCCATACGCTAACCGCACCGCAGCGGCGTGTATCCCGCGCCATCACCAGCTATCATCATCCGCCCCATGCACCGCTTCGAATTCAGAAAACGACGCCTCTACTGCGAGGAGGTACCCGTTGACACCCTCGCCGCCACGTACGGCACGCCGCTCTACGTGTACAGCCGCAACACCATGCTCGACCACTTCACCAGGCTCGATTCGGCTCTCGCCGGCATCGACCACACCATCTGTTTCGCCGTCAAGGCGAACAGCAACCTCGCCGTGCTCCGCACCTTCGCAAGGGCCGGCGCGGGATTCGACATCGTTTCGGCGGGCGAACTCTACCGCGTGATCGCCGCGGGGGGCGATCCGCGCAAGGCCGTCTTCGCCGGCGTTGGCAAGACCGAGGACGAGATCGCCTTTGCCCTCGGCAAGCGCATCCTGTTCTTCTCGGTCGAGTCCGATGTCGAGCTTGCCCGCATCAATGCGGTCGCGCGGCGGTTGAAGACCACGGCGCGGTTCTGCATCCGCGTCAACCCGAACGTCGATGCCCACACCCACAAATACATCACCACCGGCACGCACGAGAACAAGTTCGGCCTCGACTTCGCCACGGCCGGGAAGGTCTACGCCGCGGCCGGAAGAATGAAGAATGTCCGCGCCGTTGTCGTCCAAATGCATATCGGCTCGCAGATCACGACGACCAGGCCGTACCAGATGGCCGTCGGCAAACTGCTCGCCTTTGTCGCCGGGCTGCGCGCACTCGGCGTCGATGTCCAGTACGTCGACATTGGCGGCGGCATGGGCATCGTCTACCGCGATGAAACGCCGCCCACGCCCGTTGCGTTCGCCAATGCCGTTGCCGGCCGGCTCAAGGAGTTCGGCGCCACCATCCTGTTCGAGCCCGGCCGCTTCCTTGTGGGCAGCGGCGGCATCCTGGTGACGCGCGTCCAGTACATCAAGAAGACCGCGCACAAGACATTTGTCATCGTGGACGGCGGCATGAACGACCTGATCAGGCCCGCGCTCTACGAAGCGTACCACGAGATCGTGCCCTGCGTCAGGCGCGCGGGAAAGGGCTTGGTAGCCGATGTCGTCGGCCCGATCTGCGAAAGCGGCGACTTCTTCGCCAAGGACCGGGCGCTGCCCGCGCTCAAGGCGGGCGACGCCATCGCGCTCATGAGCGCCGGCGCCTACGGGTTCGTCATGTCGTCGAACTACAACACGCGGCCACGCGCGGCCGAAATCATGGTGGACGGGGCGAAACACCGTGTCGTGCGCCGCCGCGAAACATGGGACGACCTGCTGGCGCCCGAGCGCGGTTGACGGATGGATACCAAAATGTTATACTTGTGGTATAACAACGGTATCTAACCCGACGGAGTACTCCGTATGGCAGCACTGCTCATAAAGAACCTGCCGGCCGAGTTGCACGAGTCACTGCGCGCCCGCGCGCTGCGCAACCATCGCAGCATGAACAAGGAAGTGCTTACCATCCTTGAGCGCGCACTTGGCGAAGCCGAACCGCCCGTGTCCCCGCTTGGCCGCGTCAAGACATTCAGGCCAAGCGGCAGACCCATCCCGGCAGGGTTCGTCGAACGGATCATCCGGGAAGCGAGAGACAGCGTCTGATGATTGTTGCCGACGCGAACATCCTCGTCGGGTTTGTGTGCCAGCCTGAGCGCCGCGTGTGCAGCGAGAAGGCCAGGGCTCTCGATCCGGTGTGGGTGTTGCCGCCCCTGTGGCGGCATGAGTTCATGAATGCCCTTGTGCAGCTGGTGAAGCACCGGCATTACACCGCGGCCGAGGCCCGGAATATATGGCGGGAAACGGTCGCGGCCTTCGACGGAAAGGAGCAGCCTGTGGACATGGATGCCGCGCTCGGAATCGCCATCAGCCACGGCGTCTCCGGCTATGACGCGCAGTATGTGGCCCTTGCGGAAGCGCTTGATGCGCCGCTGCTGACGGAAGACAGGGAGCTGCTGCGGAAGTTTCCGCAGCGCGCCGTGTCGCTCGAGATGTTTGCCAGAAGACGGCCATGACCGCCCCAAGGAGGCGAGGCCGCATGGAACGGGCCAGGCGAGTCCCTGGCCCTCCGGGGCATATGGATTCGGTATGAATCTTTCGTTCACAAAAATGCACGGGTGCGGCAACGACTTCGTTGTCATCAATGCACTCGGTACGCTGAAAGACTGGCGGCCGACGGCGCAGCAGGCATCCTTTCTGCTCGACCGCCATTTCGGCGTCGGCGGAGACCAGCTTCTCGTGCTCTATCCCTCCGGCGCCGCTGACGCGCGCATGGCCATCTTCAACGCTGACGGCAGCGAGGTCGAAATGTGCGGCAACGGCATCCGCTGCTGCGCGCTCTACCTGCACCGCCGCGGCATCGTCACCAGGAGCGCGCAGGCCATCGAGACTCCTGCCGGCATCATCCGCCCGGTGATCGAGGGCGACCGCGTCCGCGTCAACATGGGCCCGCCGCGGCTCGATGCGGCCGACATCCCGGTGACGGGGTTCACGGGCCGCGTCATTGATGCCCTCCTGCCAGGCGTGGCATCCGCCTACCCGCTCCCGGCGATGACGTGCGTCTCGATGGGCAACCCTCACGCAGTGTTCTTTGTGGACGATGTTGCCGCGGTGCCGCTCGCGCAGATCGGCCCGCTCGTCGAGCGCCATGCCGCGTTCCCCAGGCGCACCAACGCCGAGTTCGCGCAGGTGGTCTCGCGCGACCGCGTGCGCATGCGCGTCTGGGAGCGCGGCTCGGGTGTCACCCTTGCCTGCGGAACGGGCGCGTGTGGCACGGTTGTTGCCGGTATTGTCTCAGGGCGTCTTGACCGGGCCGCCTCCGTCCAACTTGACGGCGGTGAGCTCCACATCGCCTGGCCGGACGAGCAAAGCCCCGTCTGGATGACCGGCCCGGCCGCCGACGTGTTCGACGGCGCCATCGCCCTGTGACGCGCGTCGCGAACCGCGGATTGATCCTGAACCGACCACAGCCAAAGTGAACCAGCCAATTCTTACAGCAACAGGCGTGACCAAGGAGTACCGCAACGGCGCGCTGCCCGTCCGCGTGCTCAACGGCATCGAGTTCAGCGTCGACGCCGGCGCCGTCGCCACCATCGTCGGCGCGTCCGGCGCCGGCAAGAGCACCCTGCTCCACATCCTCGGCACGCTCGACCGCCCCACGTCCGGCGCCGTCTGCTACTGCGACGAAAATGTCTATGCGGCGTCTGACGCGCGCCGCGCCGAGCTGCGCAACCGCACGCTCGGATTCGTCTTCCAGTTCTACCACCTGATGCCCGAGCTGACCGCGATCGAGAACATCCTGCTCCCCAGCCTCATCGCCCGCGCCGCGGACGGCGCGGCCCGTCTCTGGGCGCGCGAGCTGCTCGACGCCATCGGCCTCGCCGACCGCGGCACGCACTTCCCCAACCAGCTCTCCGGCGGGGAACAACAGCGCATCGCCATCGCCCGGGCGCTGATGAACCGCCCGCGCATCGTCTTCGCAGACGAGCCCACGGGCAACCTCGACAGCGCAAACAGCGCCGGTATCATCCGCCTGCTCCTCGACCTTCAGCAGCGCTACGGCTATACTCTTGTCATCGTCACCCATGACATGGATATCGCCGCCTTCGGCACCTGCCGCTGGCGCCTTGCCGACGGAATACTCAACGCGTCCACCACTGCGGCTAACTGAGTTGAACAGGACCACATGAAAATCTACATCAACGGCACGTTCCACACCAAGGAAGAGGCGAAGATCTCCGTCTACGACCATGGCCTCCTCTACGGAGACGGCGTGTTCGAAGGCATTCGCGTCTACAACGGCCGCGTCTTCAAGCTCGATGAGCACCTGAAACGCCTCTACGAATCGGCCAACAGCATCATGCTCGCCATGCCCATGACGTTCGACGAGCTCCGCCACGCCACCGTGCTCACCGTGCGCGAAAACAACATGCGCGACGCGTATATCCGCCTCATCATCACCCGCGGCATCGGCTCGCTCGGGCTCAATCCCTTCTCGTGCGAGAAGCCGCAGGTCATCATCATCGTCGACAAGATCGCCCTGTACCCGAAGGAAATGTATGAGCACGGCATGCGGATCGTCACCGTGCCCACGCAGCGCAACATGGCTGAGGCGATCCCGCCCCAGGTCAAATCGCTCAACTATCTCAACAACATCCTCGCGAAGATCGAGGCCATCAACGCCGGCGTCGAGGAAGCCATCATGCTCAACTCCTATGGCCTCGTCGCGGAGTGCACCGGCGACAACATCTTCGTCGTCAAGAACAATGTCATCATGACCCCGCCGTCCTACATGGGCGTGCTCGAAGGCATCACGCGCAACACCGTCATGGAACTCGCCGGCCAGTTGAGCTATACGGCCAAGCAGCGCATCCTCACGCGGCACGACCTCTTCTCGTCCGACGAGTGCTTCCTCACGGGCTCGGCGGCGGAGATTGTGCCCGTGACGCACGTCGACGGCCGCACCATCAGCGACGGCACGCCAGGCTATGTGACCAAACAGCTCATGATCGCGTTCAAGAAACTCACGGAAACGACTGGCACGCCCGTGTTCGCAGCTGCATGAAAGCTGGAAGACTGGAATGGTGGAATGATGGAATGATGGATGGGTGGATGAGTGGATGGATGGATGAGTGGATGGATGGATGAATGGATGAATGGATGAATGGATGGATGCACCATCCCCAGTCCGCGATTGAACCGGAGACCCGATGCTCTGCTCCCTGTGCAAGAAAAACGAAGCCACGATCCACTACACCGAGGTCGTCAACAACCAGGTGAAGAAGATCGACATCTGCGACCAGTGCGCGAAGAGCAAGGGCATCAACATCGAGCTGCCCTTCTCCTTCAGCGACATCCTCACCGCGCTCAGCAAGGAGATCACGGGGCTCGAACCCGCGGCAAAGGGCCGCCGCGCGCCCTCGTGCCAGGTCTGCAAGATGCGTCTCAACGAGTTCCTCAAGAGCGGCCGCCTCGGCTGCGCCCATTGCTACGAGACGTTTGCCGACACGCTCCAGGACATCATGCGCAACATCCAGAAAGGCGTGACGCACATGGGCAAGGTCCCCGCCCGGTTCTTCGATGCCGAGAGCACCAGGCGCCGCATCTCGCAGATCGAGAAGGAGCTCCGCGAGGCCGTCGCCCAGGAGCGATACGAGGAGTGCGTCCACTTGCGCGATGAGCTCAAACGGCTGAAAGAGGCGAAGGACACCAGGAACGCACAGGACGCGAAGGAAGCGAGGGACGCCAAGCCCAAGGCAGACAATGCTTGAGAGAATGATACAGAAACGCCCGCCCTGGCTCGTCGCCAGCCCCGGCGTGCCCGCCATCGCCATCAGCACGCGTATCAGGCTCGCGCGGAACATCGAGGCGTTCCCGTTCCCCGGCCGGTGCAGTGATGACCAGCGGCGCGACGTCATCTCCGCCGTCACCGAGGCCGCAAAGGGCGCCACGGCGCTTCGCACCGCCCAGCTCCTCATGATCGAGGCGCTTACCCCCGTCGACAAGCAGCTCCTCGTCGAACGCCGGCTCGCGAGCCCCGAGTTCGTCCGCCAGGCCGCGCCGGCCGCGCTGCTCGTCACGCCCGACGAAACCTGCTCGATCATGATCAACGAGGAAGACCACCTGCGCATGCAGGTCCTCCGCCCGGAGCTCCATATCGATCACGCATGGTCGTCCGTCGACGAGCTCGACACGCAGTTGGAGGAATCGCTCCAGTACGCCTACAGCTCCCGCTTCGGCTACCTGACCGCCTGCCCGACCAACGTGGGCACCGGCCTGCGCGTCTCCGTCATGCTCCACCTGCCCGCGCTGGTGCATGAGCACAAGATCGGCGGCGTCATCTCCGCCGTCGGCAAGATCGGCATTGCCGTGCGCGGCTTCTACGGCGAGAACAGCGAGGCGCAGGGCCACCTCTTCCAGGTCTCCAACCAAGTCACCCTCGGCCGCGGCGAGAGCGACATCATACGCCAGTTGCAGCAGATCGTCGGGCGCATCATCGACCACGAGGCCAAGCTGCGCGAGACGCTCATCAAGAACGCGCCGCACCAGATCCGCAACGACGTCGGCCGCGCGTTCGGCACGCTCAAATATGCCGAGATACTTACCAGCCAGGAGGCTACCGAGCTCCTCTCCGTCCTCCTCATGGGCATCGATCTCCACGTCTTTGACGAGATCGACCGCGCCACGGTGAGCCAGTTGATGATCGACACGCAACCCGCGCACGTCCAGATCCTGTGCGGCAAGGAGCTTACCACCGAGCAGCGCGACCTCGAACGCGCGCGCATCATCCGCGAACGCCTGAACACACGTGCAGACCACGCGTAACATACCCATTGTCGTCGGCACGCGGAACCGGGGGAAACTGCGCGAGATGCAGTACCTGTTCAAGCAGTTCCTCCCGCGCCTCAAGAACGTCCAGGTCACCGGCCTGAACGCCTTCCCGCCCATGCCGGCCATCGCCGAGGACGGCGCTTCGTTCCATGAGAACGCGCGCAAGAAAGCCCTCGCCGTCGCCGAGCACACCGGGTGCATGACCATCGCCGACGACTCGGGCCTCGAAGTCGACGCCCTCAACGGCGCGCCCGGCATTCTCTCCGCGCGCTATGCAGGCGAACATGCGCGCGACGAGGACAACAACCGCAAGCTCCTCGACGCCCTCGCCGGCGTCCCCGCGCACCAGCGCGGCGCGCAGTTCGTCTGCGCGCTCGCCGTGGCGCTCCCCGGAGACCTCCTTGGCATCTTCGAGGGCGTCTGCCGCGGCGTCATCGGCACGGAGCCGCACGGCGGCAGCGGGTTTGGCTACGACCCGCTCTTCATCAGGACCGATGTCGGCAAGACGTTCGCCGAGATGCCGCAGGAAATCAAGAACCGCATTTCCCATCGCGCCCGCGCGTTTGAGAAAGCAGCGCTTATCATCGTACGATACGTCGATCAACAATTGACCAAGTGAGTCCCCATGGCCAGGAAAGCAGCAAAAAAAGCATCCGCGATGAACACCAAGAAACGCCGCGCCCTGATCAACAAGATCATCAAGGACGGCTCCAGCCGCGGCAAGACCAAAGGCTACCTCACCTGGGAGGAGTTCAACGACCTCCTCCCCGATGACATCCCCGTCGACGAGCTCGAAGTCTTCCAGCTCGCCGTCCAGCACGGCCTCAACAAGGCCAAGATTGACGTCCGCGATACGCCCGAGCAGGCCGGCGCCAAAGAGGAGGAGGAGGTCTCCGAGGACGCGCTCGACGAGGAGCTCAAACAGCTCCAGATGAACGAGTATCTCGACGACCCGGTCAAAATCTACCTCAAACAGATGGGCCGCGTCCCCCTCCTCACCCGCGCGCAGGAAGTCTCCATCTCCCGCGAGGTCGAGAAGGCGGAGAAGCACATCGGCGAGATCGTCTTCCGCTTCGGCAACATCGCCCGCGAAGCTCTCGTCCTCTCCGACAAGCTCCTCGAAGCAACCGAACGGTTCGACCACATCGTCTCCGAGCATACGCGCAAGAGCCTCCTCAGCCGCGACCACTACATCACCTACATGAAGCCGATCCGCCGCCAGATCAGCGATCTTGACCGGCAGCTCAGGCAGCTCTATGTCCGCTTCCAGCGCGCCGGCAAGTCCGTGCGTGAACGCGAGCGGCTCGGCAAGGAGGTCAACCGCAAGCACGAGGAGCTCGTCCAGCTTCTCAGAAATCTCCATTTCAAGCAGAGCGTCATCGAGGACTTCGCCGCCGCCATCGTCAAGGAGTACGACGAGCTTAAAGACGCACAGCAGGTCATCGCAGACCTCACAATGTCCGGCCGCGGCGGCATCACCAAGCGCCTCCGCCTCGAAGAACAGCGCATCGTCAAGGTCGAACGCAGCTGCCGCATGTCCGCCGCCGAGATCGACCGCAATGTCCGCAGCCTCAAGAAGTGGATCACCACCTCCAAAGAGCAGAAAAGCAAGATGGTCGAGGCGAACCTGCGGCTCGTTGTCAGCATCGCCAAGAAGTACATCAATCACGGCATGGATTTCCTCGACCTCATCCAGGAAGGCAATGCAGGGCTGATCAAGGCGGTCGACAAGTTCGAGTACAAGCGCGGGTTCAAGTTCTCCACCTACGCCACCTGGTGGATCCGCCAGTCCATTACACGCGCCATCGCCGATCATGCGCGCACGATCCGCATCCCCGTCCACATGATCGAGACGATCAACAAACTGCGCCGCTCGTCAAAGAAACTCGCCCAGAAAACCGGCATGGAACCCTCGCCGGAGGATATCGCGTTCGATCTCGATTCGCCCATCGAGAAAGTGCATGGCATCCTCAAAATCGCCCAGCAGCCCATCTCGCTCCAGACACCCGTGGGCGACGGCAATGACAGTACGTTCGGCGATTTCATCGAGGACAAGGGCGCCGAGAATCCGCTTCACTTCGCCAACAGCACCCTCCTCAAAAACCAGATTCAGATGGTCCTTGACACCTTGAGCGATCGAGAGAAAAAGGTTATCATGTTGCGCTTCGGCCTCAATTACGGCCCGCCGAAGACGCTCGAGGAAGTCGGCAAGGTGTTCAACGTGACGCGCGAGCGCGTGCGCCAGATCGAATCGAAGGCGCTCAAAAAGCTGCGGCAGCCCCTGCGCAGCCGCCACATCGAGCACTTCTTCGACGAATTGGAGTAGGCTGTTCGCTTCCGGAAACGGTTGCCCGGATTCGTTGCGGAGCGACGAATCCACTGCAACGAGAGTATCTCGGAAAACGTTTCGCCGTCCAAACCGTTTTCTGTGGGCCTGTAGCTCAGTTGGTCAGAGCGGCGGACTCATAATCCGTTGGTCGCAGGTTCAAGCCCTGCCGGGCCCACCAACTCTCATTCGCGTGCGGTAGTGCGGCAATTCCGGGGAATCCGAAAGCCAAGGCCGGCGAGGATTGGCTTGACCTCATCCGTTGCGCCGGCAACGGAGGACTGGTGGAACTCGAATCGGACGGGGTATTCCTTGCGCAGCCTGTCAAACCAATGCATCGGCGCGGTCTGTCCGCCCGCGGCGGCCGCGCGCATGCGCTGGTCGTCTCCCTCAATCCGATACACTGACTGCACGGCGTGCCGCACGGCGGCGTCGGCATCGTGCGTGTGCGCGGAAAGGTCCACCGAGGGCGCCGTGACGCCCTCGGGCAGCAGCGGCGGCGTCCATGACGGCTTCACGCCGAGGAAGCGGCAGGCGGCATCGTACACCATGGCCGTGCCGTTGATCTTGCTTGCCCAGGAATAGCCGGCGATGTGGGGCGTGCCGATGTCGGCGAGCCCAAGCAGCTCCCTGTCGATCTCCGGCTCGCCTTCCCAGACATCGAGCACGCGGCGCAGCGGTTTGCCCGACGTGATGACGCGCGTGAGCGCGGCGTTGTCCACGACGGCGCCGCGGCACGACTGGATGAGAATGCACCCATCGTTCAGTGCGCGCAGCCGGGGCTCATCGAGAAGGTGCAGCGTCCTGTCAACGCCCGTCTTGTTGAGCGGCACATGAAGCGTGACGATGTCCGCGGCAAGCGCTTCATCGAGTGAGACGCCGGGGAAATCCTTCTCCGCGCGCTGGCGCGGCGGATCGTTCAGCAGGACGCGCATGCCCAGCGCCCGTGCGTTCTTCCCGACCAGCGAGCCCACATGTCCGGCGCCGATGATGCCGATGCTCTTCCCGCGCAGCGTGATGCCGTGCCGGCCGGCCAGCACCATGAGCGCCGCTACGACATATTCCGCAACCGAGTTTGCGTTCGAGCCAAGCGCATCGGAGAACGCAATGCCCGCGCGTTCCAGGTACGCCGTATCCACATGGTCCGTGCCCGCGGTCGCCGTGGCGACGAACGAGACGCGCGTGCCGGCGAGAAGCTGTTCGTTGACGTTCGTGATCGACCGGACGAAGAGCAGGTCGACGTCCTTGAGCATCTCGTTCCCCAGCGCGCGGCCCGGGCACGAGCGCACGGCGCCGAGCGTGGAGAAGGCGTCCTTGCCGCAAGGGATGTTCTCGTCAAACAGGATGTTCACGGAGGTGGAGTGACCGTTGGGCGGTCTGCCGTTTACCGCCGTTTGCCTGTCCGCATGAGGCGGGGCTGGATGAGTGAGTTGCGCATGAGCTCGACCGGGGCGGGCCGGTTGAACCAGATTTCGAACGCCTTGGCGCCCTGGTAGAGGAGCATGGTCAGCCCGTTGACCGTCTTGGCGCATCCGCTCTTCTTGGCCTCGATCAGCAGGCGTGTCTGCGGCGGGTTGTAGATCGTGTCGTAGACGAACGTCTGCTGATGAATCCATCCCGCGTCGAACGGCAGGTGATCGTCTTCCTTGAGCCCGACGGAGGTGGCGTTGATGAGGATGTCAGCGCCGGCAAGCGCGGCGCGGACATCGTCATAGCCGATCACCTGGCATCGCGGGTACGGATGAGGCTGGTTGTGCGGTTCGAGCTTGCGGCAGTTCTCGAGCACCTGCGTGAGCAGGCGTTCAGCGCGTTCGACCGTGCGGTTGACGATGGTGACGGCCGCGGCGCCGTCGAGGATCGCCTGGGCGACGATTGCGCGCGCGGCGCCTCCCGCGCCGAGGACGACGACGCTGGCCTTGCGGAACGCGATGCCCTCCTCTTTCAGCGCAGCCGCGATGCCCCAGGCGTCCGTGTTATAGCCGAAGGAGCGGCCTTCGCGGAAGCGGATGGTATTGACCGCCTCGATGACGCGCGCCTCGGGCGAGCACTCCTCGCACGCGGCGAACGCGGCCTCCTTGTGCGGCACGGTGACGTTCGCGCCGATGGCGCCAAGGGCGATCAGCCCGGCGAAGGCCTGCACGAACGAATCGGGCGGCACGGCGAACGCCAGGTAGATCGCATTGATGCCCAGCGCTTCGAGCGCGGCGTTCTGGAACGGCGGTGACGCGCTGTGCTTCACCGGATAACCGAGCAGCGCGATCAACTGCGTCTCGCTGTCAACCGTCACCCGGCCGTACGGAAGCTGCTGTGCCATGAGTGGTGTCCTCTAGAGGATTCTGTTCAGGCAGTTGAGGTACGCCTTGGCGCTCGCCTCGATCACGTCCGTGCTCACACCCGTGCCGGTGTGCACCTTGTCCTTGTGCTGAATTTTGACGGTGACTTCGCCCAGCGCCTGGCTGCCGCTGGTGACCGACCTGATCGCGTAATCGAGCAGTCTGCACTGCACACGCGTGATCTGGTTGATCGCCGAGAACACCGCGTCAACCGGCCCGTCGCCGCACGCGGCTTTCTGCCGGAGGCTCTTTCCCTTGCGAAGCCGTACCGTGGCCGTCGGGATCAACTGGTTCCCGCTGGTGACGCTGAGATACTCGAGCGTGTACGTCGGCTTGCGCCCCACGGCGGCGACGTCCTGGACGATCGCGTGCAGGTCCTCGTCGTACACGACCTTCTTCTTGTCGGCGACGGCCTTGAACCGGTCGAGCGCCTTGAGCAGCTCGTCCTGGCTGAGCGTGTAGCCCAAGTCCTCGAGCCGTTTGTTGAACGCGTGATGGCCCGAGTGCTTGCCGAGCACGAGGCTCTGCGCGATCTCCTCGGCGCCCCAGCCGATCTCCTCGGGGCGCATGATCTCGTATGTCTCCTTGTGCGAGAGCATGCCGTGCTGGTGAATGCCTGATTCGTGGCGGAAGGCGTTCGCGCCGACAATCGCCTTGTTCGGCGGGACGGGGAAACCCGTGATCCGGCTGATCAGGCGGCTTGCGCTCAGCAGCTCGCGCGTCTCGATCCGCGTCTCGACGTTCAACGCGTCGCGGCGGGTGCGTATCGCCATGACGATCTCTTCGAGCGAGCAGTTGCCTGCACGCTCGCCCAGGCCATTGACGGCCACCTCGACCTGCCGCGCGCCGTTGGCCACCGCGGCCAGCGAATTCGAGACGGCCAGGCCAAGATCGTTGTGGCAGTGCGCGCTGATCACCGCCTTGCCGATGTTCTTCACCTTCTTCTTCAGGTAGGCGATCACGCTGCCGTACTCCCACGGCACGGCGTAGCCCACCGTGTCGGGAATGTTCACCGTGGTCGCGCCCGCGGCGATGACGGCCTCGGTGACCTCGGCGAGGAAGGACAGCTCGGTGCGTGACGCGTCCTCGGGCGAGAACTCGATGTTCGGGCAGAGCGTGGCGGCATACTCCGTCATCTCGACGGCGAGCTTCAGGATTTCCTCCTTCGCCTTCTTCAGCTTGTACTTCATGTGGATGGGCGAGGTGGCGAGGAAAATGTGCAGCCGGGGCTTGCCGGCGTTCTTCACCGCCTGCCAGCCGCGGTCGATGTCCTTCGGGAGGCAGCGGCACAGGCCGGCGATCTCCGGTCCGCTGATTTCGCCCGCGATCGTGGAGACCGCGGTGAAATCATCATTCGAGGCGATCGGGAAGCCCGCCTCGATGACGTCCACGTTGAGGCGGGCAAGCTGACGGGCGACCAACAGCTTCTCCTCCAGATTCATGGTCGCGCCGGGACACTGCTCGCCGTCCCGCAACGTAGTGTCGAAGATGCGTACGTGCTCTTTCATACCTGCCTCGTTGTTCCTGCATGTGATGGGCCGCCATGGCGCCGCGGCACGCGGCGGTGGCGCCGCGTGGCCGGGCCGCCGCGCGGCGCGGCGCATTCGCGTGGCGCCATGGCGGCAGACCGCGTGTTACTTCTTCTTCAGCCAGCTCATCATGCCGCGGAGCGTCCTGCCGACCGTTTCGACCAGGTGGGTGCGTTCCTTGCGGCGAAGGGCGTTAAGCGTCGGACAGCCGACTTTGTTTTCGAGGAGCCACTCGCGCGCGAAGACGCCGGTCTGGATGTCCGTGAGCATCTGCTTCATCGTCTTCTTCGTCTCGTCGGTGACGATGCGCGGCCCGCGCGTCAGGTCGCCGTACTCGGCCGTGTTCGAGATCGAGTCGCGCATGCCCGCCATGCCCTTGGCATACATGAGGTCGACGATGAGCTTGAGCTCGTGGAGGCACTCGAAATAGGCGATCTCGGGCTGGTAGCCCGCCTCGACCAGCGTCTCGAAGCCGGCCTTCACGAGCGCCGTGCATCCGCCGCACAGCACTGCCAGCTCGCCGAACAGGTCGGTCTCCGTCTCCTCGGCGAAGGTTGTTTCGAGCACGCCGGCCCGCGTGCCGCCGATGCCGCGCGAGTAGGCGAGAGCCGTCTGCTTCGCCTTGCCGCTGGCGTCCTGGAAGATGGCGATCAGGTTCGGCACGCCCGCGCCCTCGACGAACACGCTGCGCACAAGGTGGCCCGGGCCCTTGGGGGCGACCATGATGACGTCGACCGTCTCAGGCGGCACGATCTGGCCGAAGTGGATGTTGAAGCCGTGCGAGAAGACGAGCGTCTTGCCCTTCTTCATCTCCGGCTCGACGAACATGCGGTAGACATCCGCCTGCTTCTCGTCCGGGACGAGCATCTGGATGATGTCGGCGCGCTTGGCAAGCTCGGCCGCGCCGAGCGGTTTGAACCCGTGCTCGACGGCGAGCTTGTAGTTGAGGGTGCCGGGCAGCTCCGAGATGATGACGTTCACGCCGCTGTCGCGCAGGTTCTGCGCCTGGGCGTGGCCTTGCGAGCCGTACCCGATGATGCCGACGGTCTTGGCCTTCAGCATCCTGGGGTCTGCATCCTTGTCGTAGTACATCTTTGCCATGGGTGTCTCCTGTCCTGGGTGTTATGGTTTAAGTCCTAATCCGCAGATTTCGCAGATTTCGCAGATTACCGTTTCCTGTGTCCTGTCAGCGCCATTCTTTTGTACTCCAGCGATGATGGCGTAGGTCTTGGGATCGCGCGTTGCGTTGTCCTCAACAGCATGCTTCATACTCTTCCCATTATGAATCTTCGCCGTGGTCTTCCCCGCAATCCATGCTGTAATCTGCGTCAATCTGCGCAATCTGCGGACAACAGCTCCGCCGTTACTTCCGCGACATCGCCACACGGCCGGTGCGGCCGAGCTCGCGGATGCCGAACGCCTTGAGCATCTCGATGATCGCCGCGATCTTCGACTCGTCGCCCGTCACCTCGATCGTCAGCGATTTCGGGCTGATATCAACAACCTTCCCGCGGAAGATGTTGACGATCTGAAGCACTTCGCCGCGCGTCTGCGACGTGGTGTTCACCTTGATGAGCGCCAGCTCGCGCTCGACGTACTCGCGTTCGTGGAAGTCCGTGACCTTGACGACGTCGATCAGCTTGTTCAACTGCTTGTCAATCTGCTCGATCACGGCGTCTTCGCCGTGCGTGACGATCGTCATGCTCGAATACTCCGGGTCCTGCGTCTCGCCGACGCACAATGAGTCTATGTTATACCCGCGGCCCGAGAACAGCCCGGCGATGCGTGCAAGGACGCCGAACTTGTTCCGGACGAGGACTGATATCGTGTGTTTCATAGTGTGACCTTTGTTCTTTTCACTCGGTTTTCCGGCAGGGACGGCTGCGTCGCGGCCATTCTATGCCAGGCTGTCCACCATGTCATCGAGGCGCGCGCCCGCGGGCACCATGGGATAGACGTTGACTTCGCGCTCGACCATGAATTCGAGCACGCTGGGCCGGCGCTCGTTCTTCGCAATGTCGATCGCCGCGCGTATGGCGCCTTCGATGTCCTCGCGCCTGGTGATCCGCTGGCCGTGGCATGCATGCGCCTCGGCAAGCTTGACGAGGTCGGGCGTGTAGACGGGGCATTGTGTTCCCGGCTCGTTGCACGGCCACGGGCATTTGTCGTGGCGGTCCATGCAGGACATTGCATAGTTCTTCTTGTAGAACAACTCCTGCCACTGGCGGACCATGCCGAGGTAGCCGTTGTTGAGCACGATGCTGATGACGGGCAGGCGGTTGATCGACGCGGTGGTCAGCTCGCTCGCGCACATCTGGAACCCGCCGTCGCCGTTGATGCTGAAGACGAGCGAATCAGGCGCGGCGACCTGGGCGCCGATGGCCGAGGGCAGGCCGTAGCCCATCGAGCCAAGCCCGCCGGAGGTCAGCCACGTGCGCGGCCGCTTGAAATGGAGGTACTGGGCGGCCCACATCTGGTGCTGGCCGACATCGGTCGTGATGATCGCTTCGCCCTTGACGATGCCGTCAAGCGTCACGAGCACCTCCTGCGGCATGATCGCGCCGTTCCTCGGGAAGCGCAGCGGGTGTTTCTCCTTCCACTCGGCGACCTGGTTGAGCCACTCGCTGATGTCAGCGGGCTCGACGATCTGGTTGAGCTTCTGCAGCACATCCTTCACGTCGCCCACGACCGGCAGGTCCGCGGTGACGCTCTTCGAGATGCTCGTCGGGTCGATGTCGATATGGGCGATGACGGCCTTGGGGGCGAATTCGCTGGTCTTGCCTGTCACGCGGTCGTCGAACCGCGCGCCGATCGAGAGCAGCAGGTCGCATTCCTGCACGGCATAATTGGCGAACTTCGTGCCGTGCATCCCGAGCATCATGAGGTTCTCCGGCTCGTCCTGCGGGTACGCGCCGAGCGCCATCAGCGTGGTCGTCACCGGCATGCGCGTCTTCTTGATGAACGCATGGAGCTCCTTGGAGGCGTTGGAATGGATGACGCCGCCGCCCACGTAGGCCACCGGACGCTTGGCCCGCTTGATGGCGTCGGCCAGCTTCTTGACCTGGTTCATGTTGCCCTCGAACGTCGGCCGGTACGTGGGCATGGCGACCGTGTCCGGGTACGGCACATCGCACTCGGCCCGCTGGACATCCTTGGGCAGGTCAACGAGGACCGGGCCCGGCCGTCCGGTTGACGCAAGGTAGAACGCCTCCTTGAGAATCTGCGGCAGGTCGCGCACATCCTTGACAAGATAGTTGTGCTTCGTCACCGGGCGTGTGATGCCCGTGATGTCGACTTCCTGGAACGCGTCGTTGCCAATGGCCGTGGTGGGCACCTGCCCCGTGATGACGACCATCGGAATCGAGTCCATGTACGCATTGGCGAGGCCGGTGATGACGTTGGTCGCGCCGGGGCCGCTGGTGACGACGAGCACGCCGGGCCTGCCTGTCACGCGCGCATAGCCGTCGGCCATGAATGAGCCGCCCTGCTCGTGCCGGCATTGCACGAACTTGAACGCGGGGACGGCGAGGTTCATCTTGTCGAACGTGTCAAGAATGACGCCGCCCGGATAGCCGAAGATGACTTCGACACCCTCTTTCTTGAATGCCTCGACAACGATATCCGCACCTTTTCTGGTCATACAAGCTCCTTACTCTTCCCAAACCCTAATAATTGTAGGTTTTCACGTCTTCAGTGTCAATCTCGGCCCGTGCATCCGGCGGTGGAAACAAAAAACGGCGTCCGGTGCTGCCACCGGCCGCCGTCAAGTACCTTCTTGCTTCCCAACACCTACACGGACCCCGATGGCAGACCGGTGCGTACACCTACAAGCACGAGAAGCAGGAGGCCCGGCACGGCGGTCTTGATCGCGATTCCGTTCATAGCTGTTCCATCAAACGTCGCCTACAGTATACCGAAGTGCACGGCGTTTGTCAAGAGCACCGCGGCCCGGCCCTGGAAATGACATGGGGTGCGCCTTCCGGAGATGGCATGGTCCCCCAACCCTCGCGGGGCAACAGCATGCCCGGTATGCTCATCCGGCCGCGTATGCGCGACAATATGCTATAATAATGGCTAGCCATGCGCCGGTTGATGCTCAATGGATTCGCTGCATTCGCCTGGTGCGCCGCGTGCCTGCCGGCGCATGCGGCTGCGTCGCCGCGCATCAACGAGGTGCTTGCCGCGAACACCGCGTCAATCGAGGACGAAGACGGCGATTCGTCCGACTGGATCGAGCTCCACAATCACGGCCCGGCGGTCAACCTGCGTGACTGGGGCCTGTCTGACGGCAAGGCTGATCCGTTCAAATGGCGCTTCCCGGGCGTCACGATCAACTCGAACCAGTTCCTCATCGTCTGGGCGTCGGGCAAAGACCGGCGCACGCCAGGCGCGCCGCTCCACGCAAACTTCAGGATTGACAGTGACGGCGACGCACTGTACCTGACGGATGCCGCGGGCGGCGCCGTTGACTCGGCGCCGGCCGCATCCCTGCCGCCGGACATTTCCTTTGGCAGGACGCCTGACGGAACGGGTGCGTGGGCCTTCTTCGCGGCACCTACGCCGGGCGCGGCCAACACAACCGCGGGGTTCGCCGAGGCGCTCTTCCCGCCCGCGTTTTCCCACACGGGCGGCATGTACACGGATGCACTCCTGCTCGCCATGTCGAGCACGGCAACGGGCGCGGTCATCCGGTACACTCTCG
>JAAYZF010000071.1 GCA_012514975.1 bacterium | reverse complement strand
TCAAATGTCAAATGTCAAATGTCAAACTCTCACTCCTCCCTCGCCGCCGTCTCGTCCCCCTCCAGGTCCATCTTAATCGCGAGGAACTGGAGAAGGTCTTTGAGGGATATGATGCCGACCAGCCCGCCGTGATCGACGACCATCAGCCTGCTGGTTTCGGAGCGGGACATGCGGGAGAGGGCGTGCATGGCATCCATGTCGGGGCTGATGGTGCTGTCGGGCGCGCAGGGGGCCATGATGTCCTCGACGCGCCTCTGCGGCCATTGCTCGCGCGGGACGTTCTTGATCTCGCGCGTCGTCACGCGGCCCACCAGTCTCCCGTCCGCCACGACGGGGAACATCTTGAAATGGTGGCGGTAGACATAGTGATCGACCAGGTCCGATACCGTTGTGTCAGGCGTGACCGTGATGACGGACGTCTCCATGAACCGCCGCACCGGCTCGCCCTCGAACGCCCGTCTGAACAGCAGCCGCCGGTACGACATGCGCGAGGACGACCGCAGGAACATCCCGATCATGAACCACCAGACGCCCGAGATGAAGGCGCCCATGATTGCGTTCACGATGCCCAGCACCATCAGCGCGGCGCCAAACCCGGCGCCGATGTCCGAGGACACATGCGTCGCCCAGCGCAGGTTCCTCTTCCATTTCCACAACGCGCAGCGCAGCACCCGCCCGCCATCGAGCGGGAACGCGGGAAGAAGGTTGAAGACCGCAAGCGCAAGGTTGATCAGCGACAGGTACTCGAGGATGCCCGTGACGGCAAACGGCAGGCCCGCGCGCCGTGCCAGCCATGCCGCGATGAAGAACAGGCCGGCAAGCGTAACGCTCGCCGCCGGGCCCGCGATCGCCGTGCTGAACTCCGCGCCCGGGCTCGGCGGCTCCTCCTCCATCTCCGCCACGCCGCCGAAAATGAACAGCGTGATCCCCCTGATCGGCAGACCGTACAGTCGCGCGACAAGCGAATGCGACAGCTCGTGCAGGATGATCGAGACGAAGAGGCCCATCGCCCCGGCGAAGCCCATAAGCCAGTACGTCAGCGCGGGCTCCCCTTTCCGCATCTGGGGGAACACGCCCACCGCAAGCGACCATGTCACCAGCACGACGATCACCAGCCAGCTTAAGTCGACGCTGACCTTGAACCCGAAGAGCGAGAACAGTTTCATCCGTTTTGTGAACATGCCCATCTCCCTTTTGTCTGTTCAGTTCATAGTATACACGCTCTCGCGCGGCGGCGCAAGAGGCGCAGCCCAGTTCCGGCGACAGGGCGTTGCGCCATCGTGCGCACAGGAAGTGGCCGGAACCGGGCGTGGCCTCTATATTGAACCTTTCCCGTGTTTTCGTTATAATCATGTTCCCGGAGTCATAACTGATCGAGGAGAGAAGAACATGAAGAAACTGAATGTCGGCATCCTGGGCGGAGGCTACATGGGCGGGCTTCACGCAAACGTTCTTGCGGGGCTTCACGGCGTGAACGTCGCGGCGGTGTGTTCCGTCCCGCTCGAGTCTGCCGCGCGCGTGGCATCGCTCGTACCGGCGCCACAGCCGCAGGTATTCACTGATTTCCACAGGATGATCGACAGCGTGGCGCTTGATGCGCTGTTCATCTGCCTGCCGCCGTTCGCGCATGACGGGCAGTTCGAGGCTGCCGCGCGAAAAGGAATCCATATTTTCATCGAGAAGCCCATCGCCCTCGATGTCGCGCGCGGGGCCGGCATGGCACGGGCGGCAAAGAAGGCCGGGATCATCACGCAGGTCGGCTACCACATGCGCTACGGCGCCGCCGTGCGCCGGCTGAAGATGCTCATCGAGCACGGCACGGCAGGCATGCCCGCCCTGTTCGACGGCAGGTTCGACTGCAACTCGCTGCACGGCCCGTGGTGGCGCGACAAGAGCAAGTGCGGCGGCCAGGTGTTCGAGCAGCTCATCCACATCTACGACCTGTCGACGTACCTCCTTGGCCAGCCCGCGGCCGTCGCAGGCTTTACCGCCAACCTGTGCCACAAGGATGTTCCCGATTATACGGTCGAGGACACGAGCGCCGTCGCCCTCAGGTTCAAGTCAGGCGCATTGGCCAACATCTCCGGATCGAACTGCGCCGTGCCCATGCAATGGAACAGCACGTTCACCGTCGTCTGCGCGCATCTCACCGCCCACTTCGCCAATCCGAACGCCGCACAGTTCATCTTCACCAAGGGCAAGGAGCCGCGGATCGAGGCCATCGCGAACGAGACGAACATGTACGAGGCTGAAGACCGCGCGTTCATCAACGCGATCAGGAAGGGCAAAGCGGCCGGCGCGACGATTGACGACGGGCTCACCAGCCTGAAGATGGTCAGCGGCGTCATGGCATCGGCGGCAGCCAACGGAAAGCCCGTAGCGGTCTAGGCGCGCGTGGAATGGGAAAATTCCTTGCGCGGACAGCGGCGCAAGGAATTTATGAAGCCTGTGGCGGCGTCCTTAACGCCCGGAGCATGTTCGTTCACCGGGTGCGGCGGCCCTCCATACCAGCGCACCGGCGCACCGACGCACCGACGCACCGACGCACTGAATACTGAACACTGTCCGTTCAATACCCTTCCGGCGCCTTGGCTGCGGGCTTCGCACCGGCGGTCTTGTCTCCGAACAGCCGCTTCTTCGCCTCCTCGAGGATCGCTTCCGTGGCTGTCGCGCCGATGCGGGTGACGCCAAGCTCGCGCACATGGAGCATGTCGTCGAGCGTGCGCACGCCGCCCGCGGCCTTCACCTGGACTGACGGCGCAGCGTGCGTGCGCATGAGCTTCAGGTGTTCCTCCGTC
Source organism: bacterium (assembly GCA_012514975.1). GTDB lineage: Bacteria > Auribacterota > UBA3054 > UBA3054 > JAAYZF01 > JAAYZF01. Next base: position 18,090 of record JAAYZF010000071.1, on the reverse strand, counting down.
GCGCCCTTGTAGTTGTAGCCGCCCGCGGGCTGTTTCACGAAACCGTACCCGGTCGACGTCTTGACAAACGCCGTCTTGTGCTCCGAGCAGATCTCGCACAGGCGGATGATGTGCTCGTGCTGCAGGTAGTCGTTCTCGAAGATCACTTTGAGAATCGCGTGTTTGCAGGTAACGGCATCGTTGATCGCCTTGATCTCCTGCGAGACGTAATCCCATTGGCCGCCGAGCACTTTGCCGACGTTCGCCACCATGTCAATCTCGGTCGCGCCGGCGATGACGGCCGCTTCAGCTTCGGCGACCTTGATCGCCGTGGTACTGTTGCCGTGCGGGAACCCGATGACGGCGCAGACGGCGACATCGCTGCCGAACAGGATTTCACGCGCCATCTCGATCGAGTAGGGCTTCACGCACGCCGTGGCAACATCGTACTTGCGGCTCAGCACGCACCCGGCCCTGACTTGCTCGTCGGTCATCGTGGGATGGAGGAGCGAATGGTCGATCATTTTCGAGAGGTCGCGAAGCGTCAGTTTTGTGCTCATGGTTCTCACTATCAATCCGGGTTATCAGGCGGCATTGGCCGCCGGCTGTGAAGAGATTGCTTCAGCGCCACAAGTGTAGCAAATCACGTGCGGTTTGTCACCAGTGAACCGGTGCTGGATCAACCGGCGTTCAGCGGGACGATTCATACTCCGGGTTCCTCTCCGGGATGAGCGCATGGATTTCCTCGCGCCATCTGACGAGCATGGTGTGCAGTTTCTTCGTCACGCCGGGCAGTGAACCAGCGAGATTGCGTTCCTCGCCGATGTCTTCGCGCAGGTTGTACAATTCGAGCCTGCCGTCCTCGAAGAACTCGATAAGCTTGTAGTCGCCGCAGCGGACGGAGCAGCCGGGCGTGCCGCCTTGATTGCCATAGTGGGGATAGTGCCAGAAGATCGCCTCGCGTTCAAGCGACTGCGCTCCGCGGAGCAGGGGGCACAGGGACACGCCGTCGGCATGCTGATCGGGCATGAGCGGCAGGCCTGCCATTTCGAGCATGGTCGGGTAGAAATCGGGCGTCGTCACCGGCGCCGTGCACACGGAGCCTGGCGCAGTGACGCCGGGCCACCTGACGATCAGGGGCTCGCGCACGCCGCCGTCGTACATCCAGCCTTTGCCCTCGGAAAGCGGGGCGTTGGTTGTGGGCGAGCCCTCGGCCGTGGACAATCCGCCGTTGTCGGACGTGAAGAACACGACCGTGTTGCCGGCCTTGCCTGTGCGTTCGAGCGCATCGAGCACGCGCCCGATGTTCGTATCGAGATTCTCGACCATGGCGGCGTAGACGGGGTCTGACTGGATGCGGCGGCGCCGGACGCGCAGGTGCTTTTTGTGCTCGCAGGGGAACGGTTCGCCGTCCTCGAGCGCCTGCACGGTGTCAAGGCCGAGTGCGTGTGCCTTCCTTTCGTATTTCCCGATGAGCTCTTTCGGCGCCTGGATGGGCGTATGGACGGCATAGAACGGCAGGTACAGGAAGAACGGGTCCGGCCCGTTGTTCTCTATCAGCTTGACGGCTTCGGAGGCAAGCCTGTCGGTGAGATACTCGCCGGGCGGGCCATCAGGAAGCGTGGGAATGTGCCACGGGCTGAAGTACCCTTTGTGCGGGTGGCCGATGTGGCATCCGCCGATGTTGACGTCGAAGCCGTGCTTGTCCGGATGGAACTCCTCGCCGCCCAGGTGCCATTTGCCAACGCAATAGGTGCGATAGCCGGCGTCCTTGAGCGCGCGGGCGATGGTTTTCTCGGAGAGGGGCAGGTGATCGAGGTATGGCGGGCAAAGGAGCCTGCCTTTCTCGACGCCTTTGATGAAATTGGTGATGCCGACGCGGGCGGGATACCTGCCCGTCATGACGCTGGCGCGCGTGGGCGAGCAGACGGGGCACGAGGCATAGGCGTCGGTGAAGCGCATGCCCTGCTGCGCGAGCGTGTTGAGCACAGGGGTCTCGTAGAAGGGACTGCCGTAGCACTCGATGTCCCTCCATCCCATGTCATCGATCAGGATGAAGACGAAATTGGGTCGCGTCATACGCACACCCCATTTAAGGATGAAGGCCGCCTGCGCAATGAAGGCGGCCGAGACTGAACGGAACGGCAGGGCATGCCATGAAACCGCTGCAACAGCGATTTCATCCCCTGTACCCGCGCACGAGGATCGATGCGTTGTGCCCGCCGAAGCCGAACGAGTTGCTCATGGCGACGGAGACGTTCGCCTCGCGCGCCTGGTTGGGCACGCAATCAATGGTGCACTTCTCGTCCGGGAATTCCTGGTTGATGGTCGGCGGGATGATGCCGTGTTTCATGGCGAGGAGCGTGGCGGCCATCTCGATGCCGCCGGCAGCGCCGAGCGTGTGGCCGGTCACCGACTTTGTCGAGCACATCATCACCTTGGTATCCTCGCCGAAGATGCGTTTGACGGCGAGGACCTCGGAGATGTCGCCGAGCGGCGTCGACGTGCCGTGCGCGTTGATGTACCCGACGTCAGACGGCGCGATGCCGGCGTTCTTGAGGGCCATGCGCATTGCCTGCTCGGCGCCGCGGCCCTCGGGCTCGGGCGCGGCCATATGGTACGCATCGCCGCTCATGCCGAAGCCGACAAGCTCCGCATAGATGGGCGCGTTGCGTTTGAGCGCGTGCTGGAGCTCCTCGATGACTATCACGCCGGCGCCTTCGGCCATGACGAAGCCGTCGCGCCTGGCGTCAAAGGGCCTGCTGGCCCGTGTCGGCTCGTCATTGAACGACGTGCTCAAGGCGTTCATCGAGCAGAAGCCGCCGAAGCCGGTGTTCGTGATCGCCGCCTCGCTGCCGCCGGTGACGAACACGTCGGCATCGTCATGAAGGATCGAGTAGTAGGCCGCGCCGATCGAGTGCGCCGCCGTGGCGCATGCGGTAACGACGCAGAAATTCGGGCCCCTCATGCCATGGCGGATCGAGATGAGGCCCGAGGCCATGTCGACGATGAGCATGGGGATGAAGAAGGGCGAGATGCCCCGCGGGCCCCGCTGGAGGAACTTGGCGTGCTGCTCCTCGATGGTCTGCAGGCCGCCGATGCCCGAGCCGACGAGTACGCCGACGCGCTCGGGTTCCTCGGCAGCCATGTCGAGCCGGCTGTCCTTGACTGCGCCGTCGGCCGCGGCGACGGCGAACTGGACGAACCGGTCCATGCGCCGCGCCTCCTTCGGCTCGAAGAAGGCTTCAGGAGCGAAGTCGAGCACTTCGCCCGCGACTTTCGACGGGAAGATCGAGGCATCGAGGCGTGAAAGCGTGCGGATGCCGCTGCGACCGCGGACGAGACTGTCCCAGAAGGTGTCGATCGTGTTGCCGACAGGCGTGATGACACCGAGGCCCGTGATAACCACACGACGTTTGCTGCTAAGTGCGTTCATTGCGTCGTAAGCGTGATGATGGCTGTCGCAGCGGCGCGGGCGGATAGAAAAAGGCCTGCGCGGCTGGCGCACAACGGCGGCACAGGCCTCTCCGGCCATGCGCCCCGGGCGGGAAAGCCGGCAGGCAGCCGCGCCCCGCGAGGGGCGCAGCCGGCCGCGACGTTCAGCTTAACCCTGCGACTTGCTCTCGATATATTTGACCGCGTCGCCCACGGTCTTGATCTTCTCGGCTTCCTCGTCCGGAATCTGCGCGCCGAATTCCTCCTCGAGCGCCATCACCACTTCCACCAGGTCCAGACTGTCGGCGCCAAGGTCGTCGGTGAACGATGCATCGTCCGTCACTTCATCCGGTTTGACACCAAGCTGCTTCACAATGATGTCTTTCACTCGTTCAGCTACTGAAGCCATAGTATGCTCCTCTCTTGGGGTGTTAATTGCAGACTGCGTTCCATCATTCCACTATTCCACTATTCCATCATTCCATCCACGCCTCTGGCGTGGCAGGCATTCCATCATTCCATCCGCCCGCCGCGCGCGGCTCACGACATCACCATCCCGCCGTCCACCACGACCACCTGGCCCGTGGTGTACGCGGAAAGATCACTGCAGAGGAACAGCACGGCGCGCGCAACATCGAGCGGCTGGCCGAACTGCTTCTGCGGTATCAGGTTCAGCATGGCCTGCTTCACGTCCTCGGGCAGCACGTCCGTCATTTTCGTCTGTATGAATCCCGGGGCGACCGCATTGACGTTGACGCCGCGGCTGGCGAGCTCCTTTGCCGAGCTCTTGGTGAGGCCGATGAGCCCCGCCTTGCTCGCCGCGTAGTTCGCCTGGCCCGCGTTGCCGATCAGGCCGATGATGGACGCGATATTGACGATGCGGCCCGTGCGCTGCTTCATCATGATCCGCGAGACGGCGTGCGTGCAGTTGAACGCGCCTTTCAGGTTGATGCGGAGCACGGCGTCCCAGTCTTCCTCGTTCATCCGCATGATCAGCGTGTCCTTCGTAATGCCCGCGTTGTTCACCAGGATGTCAATCCGGCCGAACTCCGCGTTGATCGTGTCGATGACTGCATGGCTCGCGGCAAAGTCGGACACATCCATCGCATAGCCGGCAGCCTTGCGCCCAAGGGCCTTGACCTTCCCGACGGTCTCGACCGTGAATTCGTCCTTGACATCGGTGACTGCGATGTCGGCGCCCGCCTCGGCGAGCATGAGCGCGATGGACTGGCCGATGCCCCGGCCCGCGCCGGTGACGACCGCCGTCCTGCCTGTCAGATCAATCGTATACGCCATCTTCCGTGTCCTTGTCCTTGCCTGTTTCTCTCAGCCGGTATCTTCAGTTTCCGTCGTCTCAGAAGACTTCCCCTGAGACGACGGAAACTGAAGCCTCGATCTTCTTCATCAGGCCCTGGAGCACCTTGCCCGGGCCAAGCTCGCAGAACGACGTGATGCCCTGCACAAGCATCCAGCGGCAGTCGTCCTCCCAGCGCACAGGCTCGACCACCTGCCGCGCCATCGTGCCCGCTATCCCGCCGGCGCCCCTGTGCGGGATGCCTGTGACATTGGACAGGACGGGGAACGCGGGCTGCTTCCACGCCACGGCCTCGAGCAGGGGCAGCAGCCGGCGCTGCGCTTCCGCCATGAGCGGCGAATGAAACGCGCCGCTTACCTGCAACGGTATCACCTTGCGTGCGCCCGCCTGCATGCACAGGGCGGACGCCCGTTCAATGGCAGCCTTCCCGCCTGATATGACTATCTGGCCGGGACAATTATAGTTAGCCACGTGCGCGCCGTCAAGCCCCCCGCATATTTCAGCCACTTTTTCCGCATCGAGAGACAGGACGGAGGCCATCGCCCCCGGGCGTTCCTGCGCGGCTTCCTGCATGAGCTGCCCGCGCGTGCGCACAAGCCTGACGCCGTCGGCGAACGGCAAACAACCTGCCGCGGTCAGCGCCGTGTATTCCCCAAGGCTCAGCCCGGCCGCTGCGCCGACGCGCGCGCCGGGATGCTGCTCCTTCCACGCGACGTACGCCGCGTACGACACGGCGTAGATGCCCGGCTGCGAAACGTCCGTGGCCGTCAACTGCTCCATCGGGCCCTCGAACAGAATCTTGAGAAACGAGCCGCCGAGCACGCCCTGCGCTTCATCGAGCACGGCGCGGCCGGCAGCGCTCTTCTCGTACAGAGCCCTGCCCATGCCGACGTACTGGGCGCCCTGGCCGGGGAAGAGGAGGCCTGCTATCTGGGATGTGTCATTTGTCATTTAAGATCTGGCATCTGGCATCTTGCATTGCCACACGCGGCGAGCCGTGGCAGCCGCTTGTCACCATTTGATGAGGACGGAGCCCCACGTCATGCCGGCGCCAAAGGCGACCATGAGGACGATATCGCCGTCCTTGAGGCCGTTGTTGAGCACGACCTCGGCGAGGCCGACGGCCGTGGACGCGGCGGACATGTTGCCGTATTTGTGAATGTTGAAATGGATTCTGCTGGCATCGAGGCCGAGCGCCTCGGCGGCGGCGTCGATGATGCGTTTGTTCGCCTGGTGCGGGATGAGCCAGCGGATGTCCTCGGCCTTGATGCCGTTGCGTTCGGCGATGCGCACGGTGGTGCGTTTCATGGCGGTGACGGCGAATTTGAACACCTCGCGGCCTTCCATGCTGATGTAATGCATGCGCTCGCCGATCGAGCTGGTCGAGGCGGGCGTGCGCGACCCGCCGGCCGGCACCTGCAGCAGGTTGGCGAGGCGGCCATCGCTCTCGAGGATGAAGTCGATGATGCCGTGGCCCGGCTTGTTGATCTTCGAGAGGACGACCGCGCCCGCGCCGTCGCCGAACAGGACGCAGGTGTTCCGGTCCTCGTAATCAGTAAAGGCGGAAAGCTTCTCCGCGGCGACGACGAGCACGTTGTGCACATAGCCGCTGGCAAGGTAGGCGTAGGCCGTGGCGAGGGCGTAGATGAACCCGGTGCATGCGGCCGTGATGTCAAAGGCGAACGACTCGCGCGCTTCGATGCCGCGCTGGATGAAGCAGGCGGTGCTCGGGAACATCATGTCGGGCGTCACGGTGGCGCAGATGATCATGTCGATGTCATTGCCCGTGAGGCCCGCATTGCGCAGCGCGGCTTTCGCGGCGAGAACGCCCATGTCTGACGTGGACATTTCGGGCGGGGCGATGCGGCGCTCGTGGATGCCTGTGCGCTCGACGATCCACTCGTCCGACGTGTCAACCATCTGCTCAAGGTCCTTGTTCGTCAGGATGCGCTCGGGGAGATAATACCCTGCGCCTATGACGCCCACGGGGACCGGCGACTCAAGTTTTGGTGGAAGCTTGGTCACTGTGCCAATGCCTCGGTAATACGTTCGTTAAGCTGTTGCGCAACGGCCTCGCGCGCGCGCTCGATCGCGTTGGCTATCGTTGCCGCGCGCGAGTTGCCGTGCGCGCAGATCACCGTGCCTGCCGCGCCGAGAAGCGGCGCGCCGCCGAACCGCGTATAATCCATGCGCCGGCCGACCCGGCCGACGACGGGCCTGACAATCAGGCCCTGGAGCAGCCTCAGCCACCACTTGGCGTTGGCTGTATGCTCGAACAGCATGCGGATGCCGTGCCCCATTCCTTCCATCACCTTCAGGGCAACGTTGCCGACAAAGCCGTCGCAGACGATGACATCGACCTTGCCCGAGAAAAAGTCGCGGCCCTCGACATTGCCGTAAAAGTGCAGGGGGCTCTCGCGCAGAAGACGGAACGCTTCGCGCGTCACCTCCGTGCCTTTGGCATCCTCCTCGCCGACGGAGAGCAGGCCGACCATCGGGTGCGCGCGGTGCAGCACGTTGCGCGCATAGCACGCCCCCATCTTGGCAAACTGGAGCAGATGGACCGGCTTGCAGTTGACCGTCGCGCCCGCGTCGATAAGCACCGTCGCGCCGAGCGGGCCGGGAATGAGCGCCGCAATGCCCGGCCGGTCAATCCCCGGCAGCGACTTCAACTCGAGCTTCGCGCTGGCAACGACGGCGCCCGTGTTGCCCGCGCCAACCACCGCATCCGCCTGCCCCGCCGCAACGAGCCGGACGGCGACGCGGATAGATGCATCGCGTTTCTTGCGCAGGGCCGCCGCCGGCGATTCGTTCATCTCGACGACGTCGGCGGCATGAACCACCGCGAGGGGCAGCGCGGCGGCCCGCTGGTCGGCCAGGCAGCGCTCGATGCGCTCGGCGTCGCCCACGAGGGTGATCTGCACGGGCGACAGGCCGCTGCGCAGATAGGCCACGGCGCCGGCGACAATCTCCTGCGGGGCGTAATCCCCGCCCATCGCGTCCAGTGCAATGCGCACGGGCTCTCCCGCGTCGGAGACGCGTTAGGCGCTTACGCGCGTGAGCACCTGCCGGCCATTGTAGTAGCCGCAGGCTGCGCACACGCGGTGCGGGCGCTTCTGCTCGCCGCAGTTGCTGCACCGGACGGACTGGACGGTGGCGAGCGAGTCATGCGTCCGGCGTTTGTCGCGCCGTGTCTTCGAGTGTCTGCGTTTCGGATTCGGCATGGCGATCCATCCCTGCTGTATGGCTGCGGAGGGGCATGGCCCGCTCGCTGTTGCCACATGCATTAATTAACGATGAATGAACAGCGGACTGCTGTCCACACATGTGGCAGACAGTATAGCAAAATGACGCCGCGCTGTCAAAAAGAAACGGGAAGCGTCCGCCTGACAAGGTTCATCAGGGGGGCAAACAGGCGCTGCCTCTTCCCGGGAAACACGGCCTGGCCGGTCATCGAGCTGTCAAGCACGCCGGGCGTGTGCTCGATCTGCACAAAGGCGCTCAGCATCGGCTCGAGCGCCACGGGCGCAAGGTCAACCGTCACATACGTCACCACGGCCGTCAACGCCGGCACCACCGGGTCGTCAAACACAAGACGGACGGGATCGCCCGGCTGGATCGAGTTCTTCAGGTGCGCGGGAAGGATCACACGGGCGGCAAACGTCCTGTCATTAATGACGCGCAGCACCACCGCCGGGTCCTGGCTGTAACGGGTAAGCACACCGCCAATGGGCGATATCACCCAGCGTTCCGACAGTTTCCGCCTGATCAGGGCAAGCTCGTGCTCGGCCGTCTCGAGCTCCGCGCGCGCCGCCGCGATCACGCCCGGCGCCGCCTGCATCCGGCTCACCGTCAGCCCCGCCTGCGCCACCGCCACCTCCTGCTGCAAGCGGACGAACTCGGCCTGCACTTCCAGAAGCTCGACCGACGAGCACAGGCCCCGCGCCGCCATTATCTGCCACCGCTCGAGCAACGGCACGTACATCAAAAGGTTCGTCTGCGCAAGGACAAGCGACTCGCGCGACTGCTCGATCTGCGCCTGAAGCTCCCCGTCCGTCAGCATGTCCAGCTCGCCCTGGAGACGCTTGGTCTCCGCCTCGAGCTCCTTCTCGCGCGATACATCGGTGATCGAGAATATCTCCATGACCGCCATGCCCGCGGTGACCGCCGTGCCTTCGCTCAGGCCCGGCATCATCTTCACGCGCACCACGTCCTCGTCGGCGAAACGATATACCGAGCACTCGCGCGCCGCCTGGCGCAGCCCCGGCGCGTGCAGCGCAACCAGCTCCGCCGGCCGGTCCTGGCGGACAATGAACTGCTCCGTCTCGTCGAGGATGAAAATCCCCGACACACTGCGCGTTCGCAGCCACACAAGCGAGCAAAGCAGCCCCGCAAAGACAAGCGCGAGAATGATAAACCGCCTTATCCGTCCGTCCATCGCGTCTCCTTTCGACCGCAACCGCCATCAGGGCAGTTGCGCAATAAATAGTATACTGTTCTTGACACGGAATTGCAACGGGCGTATACTAGTTGGCATGACAGCATGTGTTTCCACCCTCGTTGCCGCGTGCCTCGCGGCAACGAACGCGTGTCCGCCGGCCGTGCCGCCCGAACTCGCGTTCTCCGGCGCCGCGGACGCGTCAGCCGCCGTCTTCTGCGATGCCGCGTCGGTCCTCGTCGCGGACGATGAGAACAACGTCCTGCGCCTGTATCGCATCGGCTCGCCCGGCCTGCCCGCCTCGACGTTCGACGTCAGCGCCCACCTCGGCCTCGCCACGTCAAAGAAGAAAACGCCCGAGGCGGATATCGAGGCGGCCACACGCCGCGGCAACCGCGCCTACTGGATGACGTCCCATGGCCGCTCAAAGGACGGCAAGCGCAGCCCGGCGCGCGAGCGCTTCTTCGCGCTCTCAGTCAACGCCTCCAGTGGCCAGGTCGGCATCGTCACCGAGGGCAACGCGTACACGGCGCTTCTCAGCGATTTGCTTGCGAGCACGAACCTTGCCGGCCTTGGCCTCGCCGAGGCCGCGCAGCCCTCGCTCTCAAAGTCCAAAAGTCTCGCGCCCAAGGCCGGCGGGCTCAATATCGAGGGCCTCACCGTCATGCCGGCAAGCTCAAACCTGCTCATCGGCTTCCGCAACCCGGTGCCGCATGGCAGGGCGCTGCTCGTTCCCCTGCTCAACCCTGATGACGTGATTGACCGCGGGGCGCAGGCGCGGTTCGGCTCCCCCATCCTGCTCGATCTTGGCGGACGCGGCATCAGGTCGATCGAGTACTGCCCGTGGCGCGGCGATTACCTGATTGCCGCCGGGCCTGTCGACGAAGAGGAGGATTTCGCCCTGTATGCATGGCCGGGCGGCCAGGTGCGGACGGCGGTGCGGCTGCCCGAAACGGTGTTCATCCGCGGCATCAAGGACTTTGCCCCGGAAGCCCTCGCGCTTGATGAATCCACGCGCCGCGTCTTCATCGCCACTGACGACGGCTCGCGTGACATCCCCGTCGCCAGCGAGACCGAGTGCACGGTCAAGACCAAGAACGGCACCTGCCCGAACAAGTCGCTCGCCGACCCGCGGCGCAAGACGTTCCGCGCGCTCCTGCCCGGACTTGAGTAGTGCAGCCTTGCAGCGAATACCTTCTCATCTTCCTGTTGCCGGGTCGTGCTCGCGGGGCGGCTGCACGCGCTCGGCGCGCTTGGAAACCATTGTCAGCCCGGGGAATTTCCTGAAGCCGTAGTTGCAGTAGAACGCTTCGAGATGCGATCCTGTGTTGAGGAAAATCTCCTCGATGCCGGCAAGCTGGTCCATCAACGCAGTCATGATCAGTTTGCCCGCGCCTTTGCCCCGATGGTCCTGGTCGACAATGATGTCGTCCAGCAGGGCACGAGAGACGCCGTCCGAGAGCGCGCGGCCATAGCCGATGAGCGCACCGTCGAGGCGAACGACGGCGAAGACGCGTGTGTTGGCGATCAGCGTGGCGATCTCGCCGGGTGTCCGTTCGCGCGCCCAGTCCGCTTGGAGGAACAGCCCGTGCAATTCCTCAGCCGAGGGCGGGGCGGTGGTGGAGCAGGTGTAGCGCATGGGATGTGTCCGGGGATGCCAGTTTGGTGCTACACGTGTGTCGCCAATGAATCCGGGTGCTTCCTCCTTCCTGCATACAGTATACCATATCCCGTTGCCGGAACTGCCACAAAGAGAGAAAACGGTATGCAGGGCATACCGCTACCAGTGATCACTCTGCACTTTCTCCGCTGCGGGCGGTCTTCACCATGTTCACGAACAGCCGCTCGACCACAGGATCGTATGACTTTGACGCGCGGTCAAGCCGGTCGGCAAACAGCAGACGCGAGACGTACAGCGTGCCCTTGCCCACGCTCAAGCGCGCAAGAAGCGGCACCTTGTTGCCGGAATGGGCCAGCGTCTGCCCCTTCAGCGGCGCGAACAGGAAACAGTCGGGCGACAACAGGTATATGCCCTGTGTGCGCGGCGACGTCACGCGCACATCGAGCGTGTGCCGCCCGGGCTCAAGACTGACCACGCCAAGCCGCGTCCAGCCGAATGTCGGCCCGCCAGGCACAACGCGTACACCAGCGACGTACGGCTCGTCCTGCGTGACCGCATGCCACTCGCCGCCGTCAATCCGCCACTCGAACGGGGATGCCCATGTGCGCGCCTGCTCGAACACCCAGAACACATGCGGCTTCTTCGCGCCATCGGCAGTGAACTGGTATGAAGCTTCGTATGCCGCATCGGGCGTCGTGCGCGTACAGAGCAGTGCTGCGCGCCCGCCACTCAATGCGGCAAAGCCTTTTGCCATGAGCCCGCCACGTTCATCCGCCTCCGTGAACATCGCGTCAGGATAGTCGATCTTGAACGTTGATGCGACGGCCGCTTCGCCTTCGATGAGAATCGCGTCGGCGGCAGGCTCGGGCCCGCGGGCAGTCTGGCGCACAGGTGGCGCGCTGTCAAGCCAGTCTGCATCGAGCCCCGAGGCACACACGGCGTTGAGATGGCCGTTCCAGCGGACAAGATGCGCGTTCTCCAACCCCTGCCACAGCGTGCGCACTTCGTTCAGCGGCGACGGGAACACGCTGCTGCATTGGTGCGGGATCGACTGGTATTCGATGCGTTCCCCGCCGGGCGCGGTCGGGAAATACTGCCAGTTCTGCACCGGTTGCCGCATCACCTCGCGTTCGAGGACGAGCACGGCGCCACCGTCGTTCAGATACTTGTTCAGCCATTTCGACTGCGATGCCTCCGGGCTGCCAAGGAAGCCGTTGCCCCAGAGGATCACCATGTCGACCTCAGGCTCGATGGGTCTGAACTCCAGGCTCTCGCGCACGGCAAGTCCCAGCCCGCGCAACGCACCGATCGTCGCCGCATCGGCGCCGACGACGCGCGCGGTGATCCCGCTCAATGCGCCCATCGCGCGCGACGCATCGAGCACGCGCAACGGCCTCTGGCTCATCACCACGCCGCCCCGCTCGGGCCGCAACACCACCGCGAGCCAGCACTCCCCTTCCACTTGGGGAAGCGGAAACGCGACGGTGGTCACCACGCTGCCGTGCGCCGCGACCGCGATCGTCAAGGCCGCGACATGCGCCGCGTTCGTGTATGCCTCCTCATCAAGCGCGAATGCCGGGTCGCTCGCACAGACGTGGCATGAAAGCAGCGCGGCCGCCGGCTCGTTCAGGTCGTTCATCACATGCACCGGCACGTTCACGGTCGAGCCTGCGGCGAAATTCCTGTCCGCAAGATCAAGCGAAACCGCCACGGGCGCAAGGCTCGATCGCAGCGCCGCGAACATCGGCGTCGGCGCATCAGCGCGCCACGAGCCCCGCTGCCAGCCCACGAACTGATAGGGCAGGATGCCGTCGTAGCCAAGCCGGCGCAGTGCCTCCGTCTGTTCCATGCCGACCATGGCGTAGATCATGTTCCACTCGCGCGTGCCGCTTTCCGAGCCCGTCCAGAGGTAGCGGCGAAGAGGGGGCGCGCCCTCGATGTACTCGCTGTTCATGACCGGCCTCCGGGGATCGCGCGTCGAGGCGCGCCAGCGGGCAAACGCCTCGAACTCCCCCGCCGCTCCGTACCAGTAACCAAGGTAACAGTGCGTGTCCTGCACGTCAGGCGATTCCTCGCCCGCACGCATGATGAGGCGCGTCGGATCGATGTTCTTCATCGCCGGGATCAACGTGCCAAAATCCCACGCGTACTGGTTGTGCTCGTCGCCCATCAGCGGCTCGTTGCTCGAGACCCACATGATGATCGACGGATGATTGGCAAGGGCTTCCACCCACGCCGCGCACATGGCGACCGCATTCGAACGGTATGCCGCCTCGTCAGCCGCGCTGAACCGCATGTCATGCCCGTTGTACGTCAGCGGCATCTCGGCGATGAGCATTGTGCCGTTGCTGTCACACAACGTGGCGATCCATTCGGCGGGCGGGCCGGTGTGCGTGCGGAATGTGTTCGCGTGCATCCGCCGCGCCGTCTCGCCGAGATACCTGGACATGCAGCCGTCGCGGTTGTGGAAGTTGTCTTCGCCCCAGTTCCATTCCTGCAGAATGTTCGACCCGCGCAGCCGCCTTCGCGCGCCGTTCAGCACGAAATGTCCGTCGCGCGAGCCGAACGTGCGCATGCCGAACGCGATGTCGCGCTCGTCACTCGCGCCATCGCCCGCAATGGCCGCGCGGGCGCTGTACAGCCGGGGCGTCTCAGGCGTCCAGAGCTTCGCACCGGGGATGGGCGCGTCAATCATGACCACATCCGGCCCGGCACACTGCGCCAGCACGCTGGTCTGCGCGGCCGGTTGCCCGTCAGGGTCAAACACCTTTAGCGACAGATCGATGCTGCGCGACTCACTGTCCGCCGGTTCCAGCCGCACGACAAACGTGCAACGCATGTGTTCCACATCCGGCCGCGCGATCACGCTGCGTATGCGCACGCCGTCGTGGAATTCAATGTGGACGGGGGCGCACACGCCGCTGTTCTTTGATCCCCACGAGAACAGCCCTGCGCCCACGGGCATCAGCGGGTCGCCGCCCGGGCCGCCACGCGGCACGGACGACCAGCCGCGCACGGCGAGCAGCAGATCGTTCGTCCCTTCACGCAGCAACCCGCGCGGGATGGCGAATGTGCCGGGCGAGTACACGTCCGTTGCGCCAATGAGTGCGCCGTTGACGCGCGCCGCGAATCCCCATCGTATCAGCTCCCAGCGAAGCACGGCATCGCGGCCGGCCTGCGCGCGTGTCAACACGAATGTGCGCCGCGCCCACACGCCCGGCGCGGCCTGCAGCTCCTGTACGGCGCTTCGCTCCTGCCCCGCATGCCTCTCAACGCCCGGCAGCCACGCGGGGCCGGGCAGCATGGTGTCAACCCACCCGGTCGTTGCCGTTGGCTCGCTGCCGGCAAACCAGTTCGACCCGGCCATCGGCGCAATCTGCCACGCGCCGCCGAGATCAAGCTGCTCGGCAAGCAGTGAAGTTGCGGCGCACAGCGTAACGATAAGTGTGTGAGGTGCATAGTTCACTGTAATGATCCTCCAGATCCAAGTGTGGATGGGCGCTTCGCGCCCGTGACCAGCCTCGGAGGAGCCAGCCGCATTACTGCACAGCCGCCTCGGCAGCCACCGTGCCGCCGCTCAGATGCAGCACCTCGTCCGCCAGCCGGTCTGCATCAGCCGCATTGTGCGTCACATGCAGCACGGGCGGATGCGCCGCGAGCGCGCGGCCGAGTGCGACGCGGTCGCGGACGGCCGCCCTCCATGACGTCACTCCGCACAGGGCGCGCGTTGGTGCGCGCAGTTTTGCATCCCCCAGCGCTGTCTCATGGGGGATTCGGAGTGCTCGCTTTAGCGAGGTCGTTTACGCGGCGCGCACGGCCCACCTGAAGGTGGTACTCCAAATCCCCCATGACGGCATTGTGGGATGCCTCTACGGCGTGCACCAAGCGACGCGGTCGCGGAGCACGCAGCGCTGAAAGCGCTTGGAGGGCAGGCGTACCCGCCTGCCGCACAGCGCCGGCCTGCCGGCGCGCGCAATTCATGCGCGTGGCAAGCCACACGCGCGGCGGCCGGGGACGGCCGCCCTCCATTTTGTCCGCGCGGTTCCAGACCGCGCATCGTTCATGCGCGTGGCAAGCCACGCGCGCGGCGGCCGGGGACGGCCGCCCTCCATTCTGTCCGCGCGGTTCCAGACCGCGCATCGTTCATGCGCGTGGCCAGCCACACGCGCGGCGGCCGGGGACGGCCGCCCTCCAGATCGGTCACCGGGGACGGTGACCTCCATGCCGCGCGCATTCCTCCTGAAGCAATCATGGACCTGTGCTCCCGGCCTCTTTACGAGACGCAAGTATAACACAGGCTCACCTGCAAGTCAATGTGAAAGTGGCTGAGGCTCGGCCTTGGAAAGTGCATGCGTCTGCATCGCGTCTGCCCGGACACGCCGACCGGCAAGTGGCCGAGGCTGCGCCTTGGAAAGTACGTGCGTCCGCATCGCGTCTGCCCGCACGCGGCGACCAGCAAGCGGCCGAGGCTGCGCCTTGGAAAGCACACGCGTCCGCATCGCGTCTGCCCGGACCCGTCAGCTACCTGCAACTTCAACTGCTACTTTAACTCACCAAGGCATAGCCTCGGCCACTTCCAACTTCAACTGCTACTTTAACTCACCAAGGCATAGCCTCGGCCACTTCCAACTTCAACTGCTGCCCTTCGTGGCGCTCACGTTGTTCAGCACCGGGCGCCCGCTCTCCTCAAGGCCAGCATACACACGACACCAACCACCATCGCCGCCGCCGGCTCGGGCAACAGCACGTTCACGCTCACGTCCCTCGTCGCATACGCATTGCGGTCAACAAGCGTCAGCGTGAAAGTGTACGTCCCGGGCGCCGTCAGCCCGGCCACCATCGTGCAGTTCGAGCCGGGGCGCGAGAACACGACGTTCGTGCCCGATGGCGCTGTCTTCACCGTCCACCAATGGCTCAGCACGTCGCCATCCGCATCGGCGGTGACTGCCGCGAGTTGCGTCGCGCTCTCCGGCATGTACAGCGTCGCGGGCGAAGCAACCGCGTTCGATATCACCGGCGCCTGGTCGGCCGGATACACCGGCACGACAAGTTCGTTCGTCACCGTCTGGCCGCCCGCCGTTGCCGTGCAGCGAAACACGTACTCGCCCGCCACGGTCATGCCGCTCACGTCCGAGTTCGCGGACGACGGGGCCGAGAGCTGGGCCGCGGCCCCGCCCGGCTGGCTCGCCACGCTCCATTGATACGCCACCCCGGCGCCCTCCATGTCCCATGCAAACGCCCGAAGCGTCGTCGAGCTCTGCGGCAACGTCAACAGCACCGGTATCCGGTTGTGCAGCTCCACCGCAGGCGGACGGTTGCCCGCATACACATCGATGCGCACTTCGCGGTTGATCGTATGCGTCGGATCGCTGATCGCCACGTTGAACGCGTACCGCCCCGCCACCGTCAGGCCGCTCGCACCGCAGCTCGCCGCATTGGGCGTCGCAAGATTCACACTCGCGCCCGGCGGGTTCGTCTTGACGCTCCATACGTATGAAATCGAGTCGAGCTCCGGATCGCGCGCGGCGGCGGAGAGCGTCGTCGAGCTTGACGGCTGCGTCAGATATGCGTTCGACGCCTTCCAGTCAACTGCCACCGGCGGCATGTTCGACCCGGGATGCGGATACACGGTCAGCACGGCGTTGCCCGGCACATCTACGCTGAGCAGGCCGTTCGTTCCCACTGTCTGCAGGCCAAGCTCGGCGTACGTGCCCTTGTTCACCGACCGGCACACGCCGTACGAGCCGGGCACCAGCCCGCTGAGATTCGCCGTGCGCGCCGTCGAATCAAGATCGTTGATCAGCGCCACAACGCTCCGCCCGCCCCGCACAAACGCAATCACGCGCAACTGGCTGTCATCGCATGTCGTGCCCACGCGCACCGAGCCGGGCCGTGCATAGTGCAGCACCTGGCGGAAAGGCCAGTACCACCCGGTGCGCACGAAGCGGTTGTAGTTGGCGCCGCTCGTGTCAAGCTGGCTGCCTATGCCGTAGATCTCCCACACCGACACGTCCCCCACGGTCATCTCATCGTACAGATGCGTCGTCGTCAGCGACATGTATTCGGTCTGCCCGGTCGGAATTCCGCGCGCCACGGCATAGTTGCGCATGTTCGCCCGGCTGCCCTGCCCGCCGTACAAGTGCCACGTCAGGATGCCGACGTGCGACCACATCTGCGTGTCGTCCCGCACGCTCGATGCATTGACGAAACTGTTCCAGCCGGTGTCGATGCTGATCGACTCGGGATACTCGATCCTCGTCGGCAAGCCCGCGGCGGCCATCATCGGCGCGAGCGCCTTGATGATTGGCTGGATCACCGGCGCCGTCCACGGGTTGTTGTTCGACGGCTCGTTCAACACGCAGTAGTAATCAGCCGTCACGCCGTGCCTGTCACGCAGGTACAGCAGCAGCGACATGGCGTATTCGCAGCACTCGCCCACGCTGTACCGCTGCCACGCCGGCGCCGCGCCGCTCGACCCGCCGTCGTAGAACGACGGGCTGACGTATAGGTTGAACTTCTCGCCGTTCGCCTCGACTGCCGCCTTCAAGGGCAGAATGTACGTCATTACCACTTCGTCCAGCCGCGCGGTGTTCAGCCCACCCCAGTTGATGTGCTCCGGGTCGCCGTCATCGTTCAGCCATTCCCACCGCCGCTCCGTCGTCGTGTTCTGCCCCGGCGGTTCGAGCCGCATGCGGTTGACGCCAAACTCGTTCGCCAGTTCCTCGAATACCTCCTGCCGCAGCTCCGGCGTGTTCTGCGGCGGCAGATAGGTCGCGCACCCATACCCGATGATCGTCTGATAGCGCACGTTGGTGCTCACCGTGACGTTCGCGCCGGATGCCGCAATGCATGCCAGTGCCGTAACTATGATGATCGCTTTCACAGGTGTCCTGTCTGTAACGTTCCGCCTGCACGCATGCCGGACGCCGGCATGTCTTCAGGCTCCTTCCCGGCAGTATACCATTTCCGGCGGCTGCGCTGAATGCCGATCATTGACGTGTTGTTTGTGTTTTCTTGATATCTGTATCCTGATATGCTATGATTATTGTAGCAACCTGTTCACCACATGACGCGTTTGTTTGTGAAAACCTCGCCTCAGCGCAAACGACAACCGCGTGCCCGCGCGTCCACACCCCGCGCGCGTCGCACGACCCGCCGCCCCGAGTTCCATACCGGCGACCCTGCCTACAACCGCCTCCGCCCCATCTCCGTCGCCTTTGCCGGCCGCGCGTGCTGGGGCCCGAAGGACTACTGGACGCGCCCGCACGGCGGTATCCATGTCCTCAGCATCAACGTCCGCGG
>JAAYZF010000070.1 GCA_012514975.1 bacterium | reverse complement strand
GAGCGGTGAATCATGCCAAGGGCAGCGCAGTCAACCGGCACAACGTGCCCTGCCCGACGCGCACATTCAGCCGCAAAGCCTGCCGGCTGACGTGATACGCTACCTGCGTATTATAGCAAATTCCCGCGCAAATGGTGATGAGCGGAAAAAGCGACCCCGCGAAGCGCGCTGGTCATCGCACTTCACGGGGTCTATGTACTGGTGGAGCGGAAGGGAGTCGAACCCTCGGCCTCAACGTTGCGAACGTCGCGCTCTCCCAACTGAGCTACCGCCCCGCGCTTGACTTCCTGTGCCGGGATGGTTATTATACTCAATACGTTCTCGTTTGTCAAAGACAACGTCGAGTATAACCGGGGATCATTGCATGAACTACCAGCAGAAAGCGCTCGAAATGCATGCGCAGTGGAAGGGCAAGATCGAGATTGCCAGCCGCGCGCCGCTCGCCTGCAAAGACGACCTCAGCGTCGCGTATACGCCCGGCGTGGCCGAGCCGTGCCGCGAGATCGCGAAGAACAAGGACCTCGTCTACTCCTACACGCGGAAATGGAATCTCGTTGCCATCGTCACCGACGGCTCCGCCGTCCTCGGCCTCGGCAACATCGGCCCCGAGGCGGGCATGCCGGTCATGGAAGGCAAGGCCGTCCTCTTCAAGGAGTTCGCCGGCGTGGATGCGTTCCCCATCTGCCTTGCCACGCAGAATGTCGATGAGATCGTCGACGCGGTGGCGGCCATCGCGCCCACGTTCGGCGGCATCAACCTCGAAGACATCAGCGGGCCGCGCTGCTTCGACATCGAGGCGCGGCTCATCGAGCGGCTTGACATTCCCGTGTTCCATGACGACCAGCACGGCACGGCCGTCGTGGTGCTTGCCGCGCTGCTCAACGCGCTGAAGATCACCGGGGAGAAGATGGGCAACCTGCGCGTCGTCGTCAATGGCTCCGGCGCCGCAGGCATCGCCATCACAAGGCTCATGCAGCCGCTGGGCGTCGGCGATGTCGTCATGCTGGACACCAAGGGCATCATCGCGCGGTCGCGCACGGACCTGACGCCGGTCAAGCGCCAGGTGGCGGAACACACGAACGCGGACAACCTGGCCGGCGACCTGAAGACTGCGCTCAAGGGCGCACACGTCTTCGTCGGCGTCTCGGCGGCCAATCTCGTGTCGCGGGACATGGTGAAGTCCATGGCGGGGTGCCGCTACGTGTTCGCATTGGCGAATCCCGACCCGGAGATACTGCCGGACGAGGCAAAGGCCGCCGGCGCGCGCATCGTCGCCACGGGCCGCAGCGATTTCGCGAACCAGGTGAACAACGTGCTCGGCTTCCCCGGCATCTTCCGCGGCGCGCTCGATGTGCGCGCCCGGCGGATCGACGACGCGATGAAGCTCGCGGCCGCACGCGCGCTCGCCGATGCCGTCCCGGCGGACAAGTTGAACGAGGACTTCATCCTGCCGTCTCCGCTCGACAAATCCGTGCCGCCGAAGGTCGCCGCCGCGGTGGCGAACACGGCGCGCGAACGCGGGCTCGCCCGTTCAATTGCCTGCAACGGTAACGCAGGCAATTGAAGATACCTGCCAAAGAGGCACGACGCCGTGCCTCTCTGCGATCTTTGGACTCCCTGGGCTCCCTGTTCCGGGGGTGCTCGACGGTTAACATGCGGGAATGACGGATGCACCGGACGGCCCATGGTCGTTAATGCCGACTTCCATATCCACTCAGGCGAGGACCCGCTCGACCGCCTGCCGCACACGGTGTTCGAGGTGATCGACCGCGCTGCCGCGCGCGGCGTGCGCTGCATCGCCATCACCGACCATTGGCACTACACGTTCAACGACGACTATGCGGCCCATGCCGCCGCGCGCGGCGTGCTGCTTGTGCCGGCTATCGAGGCGCGCATACTCGACCGCGACCTCATCATCCTCAACGCCGATGCCGGCGCTGAACGGCTGCGCACATTCGACGACCTGCGCGCCTACCGCGCCTCGCGCGACATCTTCACCATCGCCCCGCACCCGTTCTACCCGATCAACGCTTCAATCCGCGAACTCGCCGCGCCCCATATCGACCAGATCAACGCGATCGAGATAAGCTCCTGCTACCTCTCGTGGCACGATGGCTACAACAAGCAGGCCGCTGCCTTCGCCCGCGCGCATGGCAAACCGCTGATAGCCTCGACTGACGCGCATGGCCTGTGGCAGGTGGGTAACGTATGGACCGAGCTGGTCTGCGACGAGCTGAGCCTCCCCGCCGTGATCGCCGCGCTGCGCGCTGGACGCGCAACGCCGGTGCACCGGCCCATGACGCATTGGGAGCTGTTCAAGTTCTTCGTCATCGGCGATGCGCCGCGCAAGGCGAAGAATGCCTGGAGAAGACTGCGTGGGACGCTGTATGTTGAGCCTGATGTCGCAGTGAGAATCGCCGCAAAGCGGGAGTTGCGGCACTGCGTGCCAGATTGAACGGCCGACGACGAGGACGAGGACGACGACGATTGCGAAGGGATCCCAACTTCCAACTTCCAACTTCCAACTTCCAACTTCCAACTTCCAACTATCGACTATCGACTATCGACTATCAACCATGAATGTCGTCATCTGTCCCGATTCATTCAAAGGCTCGTGCAGCGCGGCGCAGGCTGCCGCGGCGATTGCGCGCGGCGTGCGCGCCGCGCGGCCTGATGCGCACCTGGTGCTCCTGCCCCTTGCCGACGGCGGCGAGGGCACGCTCGACACGCTCTGCGCCAGCCGCGGCGCGCTGCACGCGATTGCGGCGCATGACCCGCTCATGCGGCCGGTGCGGGCGCGGTGGGGCATGCTGGCGAACGGCATTGCGGTGGTCGAGATGGCGCAGGCCTCGGGCCTCACACTGCTCGAGCCTTCGGAGCGCAATCCGCTGCGCGCCACAACGTTCGGCACGGGCGAGCTGATCGCCGCGGCAATGGCCGCGCGTCCGGCGAAGATCATCCTTGCCATTGGCGGAAGCGCGACCAATGATTGCGGCGCCGGAATGGCGCAGGCGCTCGGCTACCGCTTCCTCGATGCAGCCGGTGCGGTGATGCCCGAGGGGATTTGCGGCGGCATGCTTGCCCGCGTGGCAAGGATCGAACGCCCGACGGCCATGCAGCCTGTGCTCTTCGAGACGGCATGCGACGTGACGAATCCCCTGTGCGGCCCTTGTGGCGCGGCCGCCGTGTACGGCCCGCAGAAGGGCGCGACGCCCGCGATGGTACGCGAGCTTGACGCCGCGCTCGATCACCTTGCCGGGATCATCGAACGCGACCTCGGCGTTACCGTGCGTGATATGCCCGGTGCGGGCGCGGCGGGCGGCCTGGGCGCTGGAAGCATCGCGTTCCTTGGCTCAAAACTGCGGTCGGGAACCGATCTTGTCCTGGACGCAATCGGGTTCGACGCCGCCGTGCGCAGCGCTGACCTGGTGATCACCGGTGAAGGCGCGATCGACGCGCAGTCGGGCATGGGCAAAGTGCTTTCCGGCGTGGTGGCCCGCGCGCGCAAGGCCGGTGTGCGCGTTGTCGCGCTGGCTGGTGTCGTGGACAGCGCAACCGCGCTGCCGTGCGACGCGTTCGGCATTGTCAACAGCGGCGTCGCGCCCGGGGAATCAATGCGAGAGCCGGAGAAGCACCTTGAGCGGCTGGCCGCGCAGGTCGTGAAAAACCTGCACGAAGGCTGATCCGCAGATTACGCAGATTACGCAGATCACGCAGACTGTCGTGTTCGGAGGAGGCATAGTCATGAACGTCACCATCTTCTGCAATCGTGCCATTCTCACGAGCGTTGTTCTGTTTTCTGCATCGGTTGTGCACGGCGCACACGAGGAGTACGTCTACGACATCTTCACCGGGAGTCAGAAAGTGGCGTTTACAGAAGCACAGTGGATCGTCGGGGACGTGACGGGAAGAGTGCTCGCGCCCATGTACTCCAATATGTCCTGTCGAGCTTTCTTCGCGTTGTATAGCAGCTATGCCGGTCAGCAGATGCCGCTTACGAACTTGTTCCCAGATCTTCAGTTCATGACGTATATGCCAAGTTTTGACTGGACGATCGGCAAGACCCTTGAGCTGGTTGGGAAAGACAGTTCGCTGACAAGCTTGTGTATCAGCACAATGTTGGCCTCTTTTGGAGCCGTGGGGGTGGCTCAACTCGGGGGCCCGCTGGTCACTGACTATGTGGCTTCGACGTGGACGCGCACGACGCCGGCAGCAAGTGACGCATGCTTTGCGTGGTGGATCACGAAAGGAGAGTCGAACAAGGCAGCTCGGGCTCACCTCAGAGGCAACACTGAAAGCATGTTGACTTCGCCGAACCCCGCTGTTCGTCGCCTAGCCCTGATGTGCCTCGAAGGGGTCACCAACATGCAGCGAAGGTGGGAGTTGATCAATGCAGGGCTGACGGACGCCTGGCCGTTCGTCGCCAGTGAGGCAATGACGCAAGCGCGTGCCCATTTCCCGGAAAAATGCAAGGCAATCCTCAAGGGCATACTTGAGAAGCCGCTCTCAAATGAACGTGTGCGCTACGCTGCGAGATACCCTTGGATTGGCCTCAAAACCCAGCAGTTCGACAATGTGGAGTACGTGGTCGACGATATCAAGTCTATGGCCATCCACCTTCTGACCAAAGAGCACTGACCGCGATCCGACCGACCCGGCCGATCCGTCTGACCAGTGCCATCCGTGTACTACGCCTTCCCCGTCCGGCGCATGCCGGCCATCCTCATCCCCATCGCCATCGCCATCAGCGCCAGCAGCAATCGCGGCTCCGGTATTTCGTCCGCGAGCACTGCCGATACCGGCCCCCAGTTCGCCAGTGCATCCCGTCCGCGGACGAAGACGAGCGGGGCGCCGTTGGTGAGCATGGCTTCCGGGATGAAGGCGCGCACGAGCTCGACCCGGCTGTTGAACGAGCCGTCCGCGGGGCTCATGGCGAATGCGACGCATCCCGTCTGCCAGAACGGCACCGCGATGCAGCACTGCGCGGCGGCGATGTCCTGCCCGCCATTGTCCGTATCGTCGATCGTTGCGGTCAGCACGACAAGGTTTGACGGCGTGGCTGAGAGGGCCAGGCTTCGCGCATCAGGGCCTTTTGACAGCGAGTAGGGCATGCGGGCGATTTTTG
>JAAYZF010000069.1 GCA_012514975.1 bacterium | reverse complement strand
GCGCCGGCAGGCCGCCGAAACGGTTCAACCCGCTCGATCTGGGCTATGTCATCCCCATGGCGAACGGCCGCTCGTGCGGCGCCGCGATGGGCGTGAACATCTACGGCTGGCCGCCGACGGTTCTGCATTACCTTATGAGCGCGTACCGCTCCTGGGGCGTCCGCAACCGTCTCGGCGTCATCGCAGCTTCGCTCGCCGGTTAGCGGATGCCGTGCCCGCGCTCGTGTTCGTGCCCGCAGCCGCTCTTAATCATTGAAGGAGACGCCGTATGT
Organism: bacterium; assembly: GCA_012514975.1. Taxonomy (GTDB): domain Bacteria; phylum Auribacterota; class UBA3054; order UBA3054; family JAAYZF01; genus JAAYZF01. Next base: position 4,721 of record JAAYZF010000069.1, on the reverse strand, counting down.
ACACACCATCAGACGACAAGCGCATCCACGCCGGCCTGCTCGTGCTTCGCATCGGCATCGGCGCCATGTTCCTTTATCACGGCATTCCAAAGCTGCTCGCCGGGCCGCCGCGCTGGAGTGCGGTGGGGGGCGCGATGGCCCTCTTCGGCATCAAGTTCGCGCCGGCATTCTGGGGGTTCATGGCGAGCGTTGCCGAGGGTGTGGGCGGCGCACTGCTCATCGCCGGGCTTTTCACGCGGTGCGCGGCGTTCTTCATGTTCTTCACCATGGTCGTCGCCGCGGCTACGATGTTCTCGAAGGGCGGGATGGCCGACGCATCCCATGCCGCCCTGGCCGGCATCGTGTTCTTCAGCCTCCTCGTCTCCGGCCCGGGAAGATACAGCTTCGACGAAGCGCGGTGGAGAAAATAGCACGCACCCATGCGACGCAGCTCACCCTTGGTCCCACGGCATGCACCTCACGACAAAGCCTGATCTCGAACGCGTCAAAGACGTCTGGAACCATTTCTGGCACGGCGAGATCGTCAAACGCCCGCCCGTGATCGCCTCGGTCACCAGGCCGGGATGCGAGCCGGCGTGGCCCGGCCACCTGCGCTACCACCGCGCGATGACGGGAAACTACCAGGCGATCCTCGACGACATCGACCGCTGGATCGACTCGACCGTCTTCCTCGCCGAGTACATCCCGCATTTCGACCCGAGCCACGGGCCCGACCAGTATGCCGCGTTCCTCGGCGGCATGCTCGAGTACTCGGATGATTCCCCGGAGACGAACTGGATCAAGCCATGGGTGAAAGACGGCGGATGGAACGAGGTGCTGCCGCTCGACATCCATGACGACAATCCCGTGTGGAAAAGCATGCTCGCCCTCAGCCGCCTGCTTGCCGCGCACGCAAAGGGCCGCTACCTTGTCGGCGTCGCCGACCTTCACTCGAACATGGATGCCCTCTCGGCCATGCGCGGCGCGGAAGCCCTGTGCATGGACTTGCTCGACTGCCCCGGGCTTGTCGCGCAGGCGATGCGCGACGTGCGCGCAACGTATCCGCGCGTCTACAACGCGTTGTACGATGCCGGCGGCATGTCCGGCGCGACAGGCACGACTGGCTGGATTCCCTTCTGGTGCGCGGGGAAATTCGCCACGATCCAGTGCGATTTCCTCTGCATGATCAGCCCGGCGTTCAGCAGGAAGTTCGTCCTGCCCGCACTCGAGGAGGAGGCCTCGTTCCTCGATCATTGCATCCTCCATTTCGACGGCCCGGGCGCGCTGCCGCATCTCGACGACATCCTTTCGATCAAGCGGATCGACGCGATCCAGTGGGTGCCCGGCGCGGGCCGGCCGCCCATGCACACGTGGACCGACGTGCTCACCCGATGCCAGAACGCGGGCAAGGCGCTCCAGATCTACGGCGTCACGCCTGATGAAGTGAAACAGCTCCACCGCGTGCTCGCACCAGACAAAACGGTCTACTGCGTCGATGTGAAGACCGTCGAGGAGGAGGAAGAACTCGAACGCTGGCTCGAAGCGAACACCTGACGCGCATGATCAAATGAAATCGGGCGGGATGCGTCATTAGTATCTTGGGGCATCGGCCCCGCGATACATGGCAAGCAAGGAGTGTGGATGAAATGGTTTGTTCTGATAGTCGTCGTGTGCGCAGGCGGCGCGGGCGCATGGTGGTACATGCACAACAGGAATGGCGCCGTGGTGGCGTACGAGCTGGCCGAGGTGACGCGCGGGCCCATTACCGTCACCATCAGCGCCTCGGGCACGATCAATCCCGTGGCCACCGTCCTCGTGGGCAGCCAGGTGAGCGGGCGCATCCAGGACCTGTACGCCGACTACAACAGCGTGGTCACCGCGGGCCAGGTGGTCGCCCGGCTCGAGCAGTCGCCTTTCAGAACACGCGTGAGGCAGTCCGAGGCGTCGGTGGCAAAGGCGAAGGCGGCCGTGGCGTTCGCCAAGGCGACGCTCGCGCGTCAGCAGATGCTCGCCGGGAAGAACTTCGCCAGCCAGGCCGACCTCGATGACGCGCAGGCAAAATACCAGCAGGCCGTCGCCGAGGAAATGCAGGCCCAGGCCCAGCTCGAAAGCGCACAGATTGACTACGAGCACACCACGATCTATTCCCCGGTCGACGGCATAGTGCAGTCGCGCTCGGTTGATGTGGGCCAGACGGTTGCCGCATCGCTCCAGGCGCCCACGCTGTTCACCATCGCGGCCGATCTGTCGAAGATGCAGATCGAGGCGAAGGTTGACGAGGCGGACGTCGGGCAGGTCGAGGTCGGCCAGCCCGTGTCGTTCACCGTCGACGCGTTTCCTGAACGGACGTTCACGGGCACGGTGTTCCAGGTGCGCAATTCGCCTGTGATGGACCAGAATGTCGTCACGTACGACACGATTGTCCGCGTGGACAACGAGGAGCTGAGACTGCGGCCGGGGATGACGGCGAACGTGACGGTGCTTGTCGCGGGCCGCGACAATGCGCTGCGCGTGCCGAACGCGGCGCTGCGGTTCCGGCCCGCGTCGGCCCAGCCGCGCGCGCAAGGCGCCGCCGCGGGCCGGCCAGCCGCGCGCACGGGCGCGGAAGCCGGGCGGAAGCCCGGGCCGACCGTGTACACGCTGCGCAACGGAGCGCCTGAGCCGGTCGAGGTGACGACCGGGCTCGCCGATGTCAGCTATACCGAGATCGTCTCCGGGCTCGAAGAGAGCGAAGCCGTCATCATCGCGCAGACAAGCGGCAAGTCCGCGGATGCCCGCGCGCAGACCGTCAACCCGTTCGTACCGTCACGCCCCGGCCGGCGGCGTTAGAGGTGGCCCATGACCATGCAGCAGCCTGCGCCGGGCGCCGCGGCCGTGCCCCCGCCAATCGAGATCGAGAACCTCGTCAGGACGTATCACATGGGCGACATGCGCGTCCATGCGCTGCGCGGCATATCGCTGCGCGTCGCCCATGGCGAGTTCGTGGCGGTGATGGGCGCGAGCGGCTCGGGCAAGTCGACGTTCATGAATCTGCTGGGCTGTCTTGACCGGCCGACGTCGGGCCGGTACCTGCTCGAGGGGATCGACACGGGCACGCTGAACCGCGACCAGCTCGCCGATATCCGCAACAGGAAGATCGGATTCGTCTTCCAAGGATTCAACCTGCTGCCGCGGACGACCGCGCGGGAGAACGTGGAGCTGCCGCTGGTCTATACCCACATGCGCCGCCGCGAGCGCGACCGCCGCGCGGCCGATGCGCTCGCGAACGTCGGCCTCGTGGACCGCATGGACCACATGCCCAACCAGCTCTCCGGGGGCCAGCAGCAACGCGTGGCCATCGCGCGCGCACTGGTCGTCGAGCCCGCAATCGTCCTCGCCGACGAGCCCACGGGCAATCTCGACAGCCGCACGTCGGTCGAGATCATGGGCATCCTCCAGCGGCTCAACAACGAACGCGCGCTCACCATCATCCTCGTCACGCACGAGCCTGATGTCGCACAGTACGCCCGGCGCATCGTGCGCTTTCATGATGGCAGGATCGTCAGCGACGCGCCCGTGGCCCGGCCGCGCGATGCCGCCTCGGATCTCGAGACGCTCGGCGCCGAAACGCCGTGCGAGGACGACTCGCCGTGAACATCCTGACCGTCATACCCGTCGCCTGGCGCGCGCTGATGCGCCACAAGCTCCGCTCAGCGCTCACCGCCCTCGGCATCATCATCGGCGTCGCGTCCGTCATCGCCATGATCGCCATCGGCAGCGGCGCGCGCGCCATGATCAGGCAGCAGGTCTCCTCGCTCGGCATCAACCAGATCATGATCTTCCCCGGCAGCTCCAGGTCCGGCGCCGTGCGCGGCGGGATGGGAAGCATCTCCACCTTCACCGTCGCCGACGCCAGGGCCGTTGCCGCTGAATGCCCGGCCATCAGGCATTGCTCCCCGCTTGTCCGCTACGGCGGCCGCACCATCGCGGGGAACCTGAACTGGCCGACGCGCGTGATGGGCGTGTATCCCTGCTACCTCGCCATCCGCAACTGGGGCGTGACGAACGGCGCCGCGTTCACCGACTACGACGAGCAGCGCGCGGCAAAAGTCTGCCTCATCGGCCAGACCGTCGTGGAGAACCTCTTCCCCGACGGCGGCGACCCAGTGGGCGCCATCATCCGCATCGGCACGACGCCATTCCACGTCCTCGGCGTGCTTGGCGAAAAGGGCCTGACGCCCTGGGGCGAAGACCAGGACGACCAGGTGCTCGCCCCGTTCTCGACCGTCCAGCGCCGCCTGCTGAACATCGACCATGTCCAGTCGATCCAGTGCTCCGCCATCTCGGCCGAGGCGATCTACGATGCCCAGGAGCAGGTAACCGCGCTCCTCCGCCAGCGCCATCGCATCCCGCAAGGCGAGGAGGACGACTTCGTCATCCGCAACCAGGCCGACCTCCTCAAGGCCCAGTCCGCCAGCTCCGACATCATGCAGATCCTTCTCGGCTCCATCGCCTCGATCTCGCTCATCGTCGGCGGCATCGGCATCATGAACATCATGCTCGTCAGCGTCACCGAGCGCACGCGCGAGATAGGCATCCGCATGGCCGTCGGCGCGCGGGCGAAGGCCATCCTCACGCAGTTCCTCGTCGAGGCGGTCATCCTCGCGCTGCTTGGCGGCGCCATCGGCGTGTTCCTCGGCGTTGGCACGGCGAAGGTCATCGCTCTCGTGCTCAAATGGCCGACGCTGATCTCCCCTGCCGCG
>JAAYZF010000068.1 GCA_012514975.1 bacterium | reverse complement strand
TCTGCCCAATGGCCTGCCCAAGGGTCGGAAACTGATCAAGGGCGCCCACCTGTTCGAGAAAATCCACGGCAAGGACCCCTACCTGATGGTGAACTACCTCACACAGTTCCACGGCGGCACCACCGCATACAAACTCACCGAGATCGCCTGACACATGGAGCTGCCATGATCCGTTCCGCACACCAGATGAAGAAAGAGGAGCGCGTGGCAATGCGCGGCGGCAAAGGCGCCATCACCATCACCCACGCCTTCACCAAGGAGGACCTGCGGTCGGCAACGCGACTGTGCGCACGGCTGACGATTCCACCGGGGGCGAGCATCGGGCCGCATGCGCACGAAGGGGAGGAGGAAGTGTTCTGCATCCTCAGCGGACGCGGCCGCGTGGATGACAACGGCACCATCGCCGACGTCGGCCCGGGCGATGCGATCCTCACCGGGGGCGGCGCGCGCCATGCGATCGAGAACACCGGCGCCGAGCCTCTCGAGGTGATGGCGTTTATCGGCTGCTATCCGAAGTGAGTGCCGCGCCGGCACGGCCTGGGCGGATGTGACGCCCTTTGTGCCGAAGCCGTGCGTGTTCGCCTGCGCGGCGCTGGGCGTTGCGCGCGGCGGGCCGCCGCCCGCTCAGGGCTCGCGGTGGTGGGGATTCATCGACAGACACTTCTTCGGGCAGGACTCGATGCAATAGCCGCACAGGATGCACTTGTACGGATCGAGCGTCCACGACTTGGGATCGCGCGAGACGGCGAGTGCGTTTGCGGGGCACTTCGTCGCGCAGATGCCGCAGTAGACGCAGGTGGCGGGATCGATGACGAGGTGGCCGCGCGCGCCGGCGAACGGTTCGCGTTTCTCGAACGGATAGCGCCGCGTCGCCGGCCGGTGCAGGAAATTCCGGATGACGTTGTTGATGAGCGTAAACATGATATCAGCGTTCGGTGCAACTGATGCAGGGGTCAATGCTCAGCACGATCACCGGCACATCGGCGAGCTGGCAGCCGGGGAGCATGGCGAGGAGCGGAGCGAGATTGGCAAAGGTGGGCGTCCTGACGCGCACGCGTTCGAGGTGCTTCGTGCCATTTGCGCGAAGGTAGTAGACGACTTCGCCGCGCGGCTGCTCGACGCGCACGATCGTCTCGCCGTCCGGCATGCCTTTCGCCGGCGCGCTGAGCGGGCCCGCGGGCATGTGTTTGAGCGCCGCGCGGATCAGCTCGACCGACTGGTGGAGCTCGCGCACGCGGACCTGCGTTCGCGCATGGGAATCCCCTGCCGTCTCGACCACGGGCTTGAACCCGAGCTCGCCGTACGCCGCGTAGCCGGTGGCGCGATGATCGTATGCAATGCCTGACGCGCGCGCGACGGGGCCGACGGCGCCGCGTTCATAGGCAAGTTCCTTCGCTATCTTCCCGACGCCAACCAGCCGCTGCCGCACGCTGTAATCGTGGAGCACGGTGGGGATGAATTCGTCGAAGGAACGCAGCAGCTCATCGAGCATTCTCCGCACCTGGCCAGCGAGGTGTTCGTCGATGTCGCGGCGCACGCCGCCGATGCAGCATGTGCCGAGCATGATGCGCGCGCCGGCGGTGGCCTCTTCGATGTCGAGCACGCGTTCCCTCGCGCGCCACGCCTGCATGAAGAGGTTCTCGAACCCGAATGCGTCGCACAGCAGGCCGAGCCAGAGGAGATGGCTGTGCAGCCGGTTCAGCTCGCCCCAGATGACGCGCAGGAACTGTGCGCGCGGCGGCGCGGTGATGCCCATCAGCTTCTCGATGCCCTGGCAGTAGGCCATCGAGTGGATGAAGCTGCAGATGCCGCAGACGCGCTCGATGAGATAGACATTCTGGATGTAGTCCTTCTGCTCGGCGAGTTTCTCGAGGCCGCGGTGCACGTACCCGA
>JAAYZF010000067.1 GCA_012514975.1 bacterium | reverse complement strand
TCTTTGCCTGCGGGCGCTATCCTGCGACGGACGAACGGTTCTACAATGACTTCAAACGCGAGGCTGTGTACCAGATTCGCCGGCTTGCGCATCATCCGAGCCTGGTCATATGGTGCGGGAACAATGAAATGGAATGGGGCGGCTGGGCGTGGGGCTGGGAGACCGGCGTCACGTTCCCGACTACGCGCTGTTCCATCGCACCATTCCCCTGCTGCTGAATGAAGAGGATGGAACAAGGTTCTACCAGCCCAGCTCGCCGTTCTCGCCGGATCATCTTCATCCGAACGACGACTTCCGCGGCGACCAGCATCCCTGGACCATCGGGTTCGCGGATTGCGATTTCAGGAAGTACCGCGACATGCCATGCCGCTTCTCCGACGAGGGCGGCATCCTCGGCCCGACTTCGTTGAAAACCGTGAACGCCTGCCTGCCCGACAGCATGCGGCGCATCGGGTCGTTCGCATGGGAGTATCATGACAACAGCGTGTCCTACTGGGGCGGCGCACGTCCGCATCCTGATGCCATGCTCGATCTGTGGCTCGGCAAACGCATCGAGGACATGACCATCGATGACTATGTCTACTGGGGCGGCGTGGTACAGGGCGCCGGGCTGGCCGAATACGTCAGGAACTTCCGCCGCAGGATGTTTGACAGCGCGGCGGCGGTGTTCTGGATGTACAATGATTGCTGGCCTGCCGTGCGCAGTTGGACGATCGTCGATTACTACCTGCGGCGCACGCCCGCTTTCTGGCCGGTGAAACGCGCGTTCGCGCCCGTGACGGTTGCGGTGACGCGTGAAGGCGACACCGTCCGCGTGTTCGGCATCAACGACACGAGCAGCGCATGCGCCGGCGAGCTGCGCTACGGCATCATGGCGCTCAAGGGTCGGTATCCTCTGGACAAAACGGTGCGCACAAGCTTGAAACCGAACGCGAGTACCCTCCTCGCCGAACTCAGCGCGGTACAATGGGACAAGCTGGGCGACCGTTCGCATGTTGCGTTTGCCCTCCTGAGCGACGGCGGGCGCGAGATTGCGCGCGATTGCCTGATCCTGCCGCTGTTCAAGGAAATGCAGTGGCCCAAGGCACGGGTGAAAGTGACGGTGCGCGATGGCAAGGCGGTGTTCACGAGCGATGCATTCGCCTGGCGCGTCTGTCTCGATCTTGACGGCGAAAAAGCGCTGCCGGACAACTTCTTCGACGTGTATCCCGGGATGCCCACCGTGCTCGCGTGGCCGAAGAAGCTGGGAACGCCGCGCGTACTGCGCGTGGGGAACGGCTGAGGGTCGATCACCTTGAATTGGCGATTTGGGGCCTGACCCCGCAGTTTTCCTTGCGGTTTCTTGCCTTCCGGTGGCGCGATTGGTAGAATACTGACTGTTCGCTGGCGTTCCGCAGTGACCTGATAACAGCCGGAGAGCCGAATATGCCTCGTACCGCCCGGAAGCCGAACGTCGTCGTGTTCTTCACCGACCAACAACGCTGGGACACGACGGGCATCCACGGCAATCCCATGGGGCTGACGCCCAACTTCGACCGCATGGCGCTCGAAGGCACGCATTTCTACCACGCCTACACCTGCCAGCCGGTCTGCCTTCCCGCGCGCGCAGCCCTGCAGACCGGCATGTACTCGACGCAGGTCCGCTGCCACACGAATGGCTGTTCCCTGCCCACGGATGCGCGCACGCTGGCACACTGCTTCAACGACGCCGGGTATCATACGGGCTACATAGGCAAATGGCATCTGTGCAAGGAATTGGTCGTGCCGAAGCGGCTGCGCGGCGGCTACCGCGAGTGGCTCGGCGCAAACGTTCTCGAACATTGTTCAGATGCGTACAACTGCGTCATGTACGACGGCGCGAGCAAGGAAGTGAAGCTGCCGGGATACCGGGTGGATGCGCAGGCCGACGCGGCGATACGCTTCATCGACCGCAACCAGGCGCGGCCGTTCTTCCTCTTCCTGTCATTCCTGGAGCCGCATTTCCAGAATCATCGCGACGATTATCCCGCTCCCGATGTGTACGCGGACAAGTATCTCGACCCGTGGACGCCGCCGGATTTGCGCGCGCTGGGCGGGAGCTCGGCGCGGCATCTGCCCGGCTACTACGGCATGGTGAAGCGGCTGGACGATGCGCTGGGCCGTGTGCGTGACGCGCTGAAGAGCCTCGGCCTTTCGCGGAACACCATCGTGCTGTTCACCGCCGATCATGGCTGCCATTTCAAAACGCGGAACGGCGAGTACAAGCGCAGTTGCCATGACGGCTCGATCCGCGTGCCCGCGGCAGCCGTCGGCCCCGGCTTCATGGCCGGCGGCCGCGTGCAGCAGATGTTCAGCCTTGTCGATGTCGCCCCCACGCTGCTCGACGCGTGCGGCATCCGCGTGCCGAAACACATGGTTGGGCGGTCGATCATGCCGGTGGTGAACCATCGCTCCGCCGTGTGGCCCGGCGAGGTGTTCGTCCAGATAAGCGAGTCGCAGGTTGGCCGCGCGGTGCGCACGCACCGGTGGAAATACTGCGTCACCGCGCCGGACAAACATCCGAATCTCGACGCCGGGTCCGGCACGTATCGCGAGGAAGCGCTGTACGATTTGTACGCCGACCCGTACGAGTTGAACAACCTCGCCGGATTCACCTCCCACCGGCTCGTGGCCGATGTGATGAAAAAACGGCTGCTGCGCTGCATGGCACGCGCGGCCGAACCTCGTCCGAAGATCGTCAACGCGCCCGAGGTGCGATCCGGGCAAAAGCGGCTGCTCCCCGGCGAGGAATGCGAGTAACGCGCGGACCAGACAAGGAGACAACAATGAAGACACACGGAACCGCCTCATGCGTCGCTGCCATCCTCATCTGCGGCGTGCTGTCCGCCGCAGATGAATGGTACACCTTCACGCCGAAGAACACGCCTGACGCGGGCGAGATCGGCATGCGGGACTGGATCGAGAAGCCCGCGGGGAAACATGGCCGCATCGCGCGCAAGGGCGAGCTGCTGATGTACAACGGCG
>JAAYZF010000066.1 GCA_012514975.1 bacterium | reverse complement strand
CCCGTAGGTCCACACGCGGTCGCCAAGGTAGAATGCGGCGGCGTGGTTGCCCTTTTTCGTGGTCGAGACGGTGTCCCAGAGATACCGGCCATCGTCAGCCGAGAAAAAGGTCACGTCCTCGTTCAGGCGCAGGAGGGCGACGAGCCCGCGATTGGCCCAGTACAGCGAGCCGTTGTTGAACGCCGGGGCGCGCCATTTCACCTCGCCGGTGTGGAAATCGGCGCAGACGATGTTCTTCACCGCAGGCTCCGGTGCGGCCGTACCGGACGTGCGCGCGGGCGGTGCGGCAGTGACGCCGGCAGACATGTTATCGAGGAAGTAGGCGTTGTTGCCCGCGCAGAGCATCACGCTTCCGGGATCGGCGTTCGTCGTGCCGAGCGAGCGGAGCTGCTTTCCGGTGGCCGGGTCGATCACATTCCACTGCGTCGAGGACGGATCGTGCGTGACGAGCAGCCCGTCGTGCAGCACGAGGGTCCCGCCGGTCGCGTACGTCATGATGGTGCTGCCCGTCGCGGCGCTGAGGGCGACAGCCGCTCCGCCGGCCTCCGGCGTCAGATACACACGCTCGCCGTCGGCGGCGAACCCGGCGGGCTTTGCCGGAGGCGGACGCATGAACCGCCCTCGCGCCTGCGCTGGCCGGCAGGTGAACCGGCGCGACCACGCGAGCACGCCGTTGTACGCGTCCCGAGCTTCGATGATGAAGCTCGTGGACGACTCGCTGATCGCGTAGAACACCCGGCCGCCCGCGGCGAGCATGGCCTGCGCGTTCCTGTACGGCCCCTCCTCGCCGTGCAACCATTGGAAGCCCGTGGGAATGCCGACCACCTTGTCGTGCGAGATGCGCGTGCGCGCCGCGTCATGCTCGAGCTGCGGCCATTCGTCCATCTCGGGCGGATAGGGTTTCCGGATGGCGAACATGCCGTCTTTCATGGTGACGACGGGCGCCGCAATGCCCGCCGAGCGCGCGAGCGTGTCGACGTTGCTGCCGCCCGGATGGTCAAGCAACAGCACGCCTTCCGGTGCAAGCACGCGCCACGCCTCGCTGACCAGCGTCTTCGCAGCGCCGGCCGATCCGCCCGGGCCAACGACGACCGCGTTCGCAAAATCGTTCGGGTAGGGGAGCCGGTCGGACGCCAACGGCCGGCATGTGATCGAGCCGGATGTGCCGGCGGCGCGGAATGCGGCGGCGAGCTCCGCGGCGTTCGTTTCGCCGGCGAGAAGAACCTGCATGACACGCCAGGGCGCGTTGCTGAGCGGCAGGGGAGTGTCCGCCGAGGGCATGACGGCGATGCAGAGGCCGTCGCGCGTGGCCTTTATGATCTGTTCCGCCGACGTGAGCGCAGGTGCGGACGTGCCGTCCGTGTCCCTTGTTGTTGCGGCCGGAGCGAGGAGGGCTGTTGCACAGAGCAGGAGCAACGAGGTCGTTTTCATGGTCAGTCCTTGCATCTGGAGTTCCACCTGTCGCGCGGGTTACCGCACTACTATTTCTCTTGCCGGGGGGGAGCCTCGGCCACTCAGTTGTACGTACTTTGACTTGCCAAGGCAGAGCCTCGGCCACTTACTTGTACGTACTTTGACTTGCCAAGGCAGAGCCTCGGCCACTTACTTGTACTCACTTGCGCTTGCGTGCGCGTGCTTACTCGGCGCAGCGCTCGGGCAGCGGGCCCTTGTGTTTCGGGTTGAACCATTCGAGCAGCCCGGCGTCCTCCTCGGCCTTCCACAACTCGTCGAACATCTCGCGGATCGTATGCAGCGGCAGCGTGGCCGCGGCGACAGGATCGACGGCGCACGCGTGGAACGCATGCTCGCGGCTCTGCTCGAGCACGGCGCGCACGCCGAGCTCGTGGACGTTCACGTTCGTCCTGTTCAGCGCCGCCAGTTGCGGCGGCAGGTCGCCCACGTGGCACGGATGGATGCCGTACGCGTCCACCAGGCAGGGCGCCTCGACGCAGCAGCCGTCCGGCAGGTTCGTGATCAGCCCGCGGTTGAGCACATTGCCGTTGAACGCGTAGGGCACGTTGGTCAGCACGGCCTCGATGATGCGCGTCGTGTACTCGTTCGACCGCTGGAGCGTTGCGGCGGCGGCCTGCTCCTCATCCGACAGGCCGGTCTGCTTCGTCCACTCGCGTTCGTGCGGCTTGTCGGGCACCGTGCGCGATTCGAGCTTGAACTGCTTCATCAGCTCGGGCGTGCGGCGGAAGTACGGCATGTACTCCGAGTCGTGCCGGTTGCTCTCGGTGCAGAAGTAGCCGAACTGCTTCATGATCTCGTACCGCACTTCCTCGCCCTTGCGCTTCTCGGGATCGGCGAGCGTCTTGCGGATCAACGGGTAGAGGTCCTTGCCCTTGTGCTTGATCTCGAGGAACCAGGCGAGGTGGTTGATGCCGGCGACATTGTACGTGATCTCCTCGACGGGCACGCCGACCTTCTTTGCCAGCTCGGATGACGTCCACTGGATGCCATGGCAGAGGCCGACGTACCGCAGATTCGACTTCACGAGATGCAGCCACGAAAGCATGCACATCGGGTTCGTGTGGTTCAACACAAGCGCGCCCGGGCACAGATCGCCGACGTCGTCGAGAATCTGCTGCTGCACCGGGCCGGTGCGGAGGAAACGGAACACGGCGCCCACACTCGTCGTGTCCGCGACCGACTGGTCGATGCCGTACTTCCTCGGAATGCCCACCTCGGCCGAGTAGGGGAAGCCGTAATACGCCCCGCCGCCCACCGAGATCGACGTGACCACGAAATCCGCGCCGGCGAGCAGCGCGCGCCGGTCGGTTGACGCGACGATCTTCGTCGGCAGGTTGTGCCGCTCGACCGTGCGCTTGACGTAACGGTACACCTTGTCCAGCCGGCCTTCGTGGATGTCACAGAGGCATATGGTGGCATCCTTGAGCGCCTCGGTCGCCATGATGTCGATGGAAAGACGTCCGCCGAAGCCGCTGCCTGCGCCGATGATGACGATTTTCGTGCTCATGTGGAATCAGGTGCTCCAAAGAGGGTTCGCGCCGGGGACGGCGCACAGGACGTCTGCATCACGAGCCACGATTATACCATACCGCGGCGGGAATTGCATCACTGCCGCCCGAGCAGCAGAAGGACGCGCTGCGACACGACGTCGGCGTAGAAATGCGCTGAAGCCCCGGGAAGGTCAACCACCTTCACCACGTGCTCGTAACGCTGCCCGGCGGGGAAGAGGGCCGCGAGCCGGTTGGGCAGCGCATCGAGCATGCCCCGGTTGAACACGACACCCTCGCGCCCGGGGAACAGCGCGACATACGCGATCTCGCATTCCACAAGGTCCTGGAAAAAATGCGTGCCGAAGGACAGCTCGGGCATCAGGCCGTCCGTGGCATGCGCGATCTCGACCATGACGCTTGTGTTGTTGATCTCGGCGAAGCTGACGGGGACGCCGAGCGAGGGCGTCGTCGTGCCCCAGCGGCCCGGGCCGAGCAGCACGAGCCGGCTGTCCTCGCGGTCGGTGACAAGCCTGTTGATCTTGCCGACCAGGCGTGCGATGTCGTGCTTCCCGCTGGTCGGCAGCGCGAGGTACTCCGCGGGATCGACGTACACGATCCGGCCGACCGGGTGCGAAATGTTGCCGCCCATGAAATTCCCCGTCGATGAGAAGAGGACGGCGCCGGGGTCCACGTCGGAAGGCAGGTCGACCGTCGTGCCCAGCCCGCGCGCCTGGAGCGGCCGGCACTGGAGAACATTGACGCGCACCGTACCGTCCTGGGCGTAATTGGCGGTGAACTCGATGTCCACGGGATAGTTGTAGACGGCCTCAAGCCGCTTCATCAGCCGCTGCATCAGCGGGGCGAACGCCGTCTCCGACAGCAGCGGGTCGAACGTGAGAATCCAGACATCGCGCTGTATGCCGCGCTCCTCGAACGAGCGCGAGGACTCGTCGTCGCGCACGGCGACGAGGGCGGGATCGACGCCGTAGTCTTCGGCGGGGATTGCGGAGAACGGGACGGTCTTCACTTCGTTGCTGGCGGTGTCGAGCACGTCGACGTCGTGCTGCGAGTACTTCCGCACGTTCTCCATTCCGGCGAGCGGGCGGCGCAGAGGGTCGTCAAGCGCGATGATCCGCGGGTAATCGCCGTCCACCCGGTTCACCGCGCGCGTGCCCAGCCCGAGCACAAGGCGCAGCATGCCCGCCCTCGGGTCCATGTCCTTCTTCCAGACGAACGTGTTGTACGACACGCCCACGCCGGCCAGCGCGGGGAAGAAGTACTGCCTGTGCTGCGCGCCCGAGACGCGCTGGACGAGCAGCGCCATCTGCTCGTCCATGTCGGCCAGGCCGCGGTGGAGGCGGTAGGTGAGCGCATCCTCGCTCATCGTGCTTGCATAGATGTGGCGGACGGCCTCCTCGAACTGGGCGTAGCGCTGTCCGGGCGTGCCCTGGTTCACGCAGAACTTGCTTTCGTACTTGCCGGCAAACGCGTTGCCGAAACTGTCCTCGAGCAGGCTGCTCGACCGCACGATGATCGGCGACTGGCCGTAGTACTCGATCATCTGCTGGAACTGCTCCCTGATCTCCGCCGGGAACGCGCCGCCGAGCATCCGCTCGCGCAGCGCGCCGGCGACGGCGAAGTAGCCTTCCTTCGTGCGCTGCTCCATGCGCATCCGCCACCAGCCGTTCTCGACCACGTACGTGCAGAAGACGTCGGAGCCGATGTAGTGCGAGTCGTGCGGCTCGAGCACGCCGCGCCAGTCATGCCCCTCGTCCCGCAGGAGTATCCCGCGGGCGAGCAGCATCCCGACGGTCTTCCCGCCGACGAACCCGGTGCCGATGACGCGCTCCTTGATCTCGAGCAGGTTTTCGAGAGAGAAGTACTCGGCCGCAAGCGACGCCATGCGGGGCTCGCGCGCGATCATCACGCGCACCAGCCGCTCGACCATCCGCCGCGTCTCGTCCTCGCGGCCCGATGCCCCGAGCAGGTCGGCCGCATCGAGGAAGAGGCGGTCCCAGTAGTCAAGATACCTCCGCGCGCGCTCGACGTCCCGCGCGGCGATGCGCGAGAACAGCGCCGTCGCGTCGACGCTCGTGATGATCGGCGCGTATGCATCGCCGCGCCGGTGATGCGGAAGGAACATCGTCGGCGAATACCGGTTCCACACCTTCAGCGGGTGGACGTAGAGCTCGTTGCCGTCGGTGTGGACATCGAGGAGGAGCTGCGTCGTCTCGCGGATGCGGGCGATCGTCTTGAACGAGTGGCTGTTGCGCAGCAGGGCGAAGTAGGCGAGCGTGTCGAGCTCGAACAGGCGGGGGCAGGTGACGGCGAAGAAATTGCCGATCATCAGGTCGCTCGCCCATGCCTCGACAAGGTCCGACAGGCAGTCGAACACGTAGCATGCGCGTTCGCCTTCGCGCGTGATGATCCCGTGGACGTCGGTGGCGAATGACTCGAACCCGGCGTTCGCGTCAAGCGTATGCACCGCGACGCGCTCGTCGTCCACCAGGGGCTCGTGGCGGGCAAACCGCATGTAGACCACGCGGTTGCCCGCCGTGAGCGCGCTCGTCACGTACGGCGTTACGAACTGCCGGTACTCGGCCACGTCATCAACCTGCCAGACGACGTTGTCGCCCGTGCGCAGCGAATCGATGACGGCATCGAGCCCGTGCAGGCCCGTGCTAGCCCGTGCGAACGATGGCATGGATCACACGATCCCCTGGTCAAGCATCGCATCGGCGACCTTGATGAACCCGGCGAGGTTCGCGCCGACAACGTAGTTGGTGAACGAGCCCTGCTGGCCGTACTGGCAGCACTGCTCGTGGATGGCCTTCATGATCATGCGCAGCCGGTTGTCCACTTCATCGCGCGTCCAGTTCAGCCGCATGCTGTTCTGCGTCATCTCGAGGCCGCTCGTGGCCACGCCGCCCGCGTTGGCCGCCTTGCCGGGCGCGAAAAGGATCTTGCTCTTGACGAACACGTCGATCGCCTCGGGCGTGCTCGGCATGTTCGCGCCCTCGCCCACGCAGATGCACCCGTTCTTCACCAGCGTCTGCGCCTCGGCGCCCTCGATCTCGTTCTGCGTCGCGCACGGCAGGGCAATGTCGCACGCCACGCCCCACGGCCGCTTCCCCTCGAGGTACTGCGCCTTGAAATGATCGGCATATTCCTTGATCCTCCCGCGCTTCACGTTCTTCAGCTCCATGATCCACGCGAGCTTCTCCTTCGTCATCCCGCCCTTGTCGTACACCGTCCCGTTCGAGTCGGACATCGTCACCACCTTCGCGCCCAGCTCGATCGCCTTCTCGGCAGCATACTGCGCCGCATTGCCCGAGCCGGAGACGGTGACGGTCTTGCCCTCGATGGCTTCGCCGCGCGTCTTGAGCATCTCCTCGCACATGTAGACGAGGCCGTAGCCCGTGGCTTCCGGGCGGATGAGGCTGCCGCCCCACTTGATCCCCTTGCCCGTCAGCACGCCGGTGAACTCGTTCCGCAGCTTCTTGTACATGCCGTACAGGTAGCCGATCTCGCGGCCGCCCACGCCGATGTCGCCCGCCGGCACGTCCGTCTCGGGGCCGATGTGGCGGAACAGCTCGCTCATGAACGCCTGGCAGAACCGCATCACCTCGTCGTCCGACTTGCCTTTCGGATCAAAGTCCGAGCCGCCCTTTCCGCCGCCCATCGGCAGCGTGGTCAGCGCGTTCTTGAACACCTGCTCGAACGCAAGGAACTTCAATATGCTCAGCGTCACGCTCGGATGAAAGCGCAGGCCGCCCTTGTACGGCCCGATCGCGCTGTTCATCTGGATGCGATACCCGCGGTTAACCTGCACCTCGCCCTTGTCGTCCACCCACGTCACGCGGAAAATCGACACACGCTCGGGCTCGACTATGCGTTCGAGTATGCGCGCTTTCTTGTACCGGGGATTTTTTTCGTAGTAGGGCATGACCGACTGCACTACTTCGTGAACCGCCTCGTGAAACTCCGGCTGGCCCGGATGGGTGGCGATCACGCTGTCCATGAAGGATTGTACTGCCTGGCTCATACTGCCTCCTTGAGTTGTTAAGGAAGGGGCATCATGCGCCTTCCCCTGATAACGGGAAGGAGCATCATGCGCCTTCCCGGCAATTGCATCCCAGTGAGGCTGGGGAACCATACTATACCAGAAGGGCGCCGCCATGTCAAGCAAACGGCTCATCCCGGGAATCCAAATCTGTTGCGCGAACGGCAGCGCAACAGATTTGAGAGCCGTGCAGGAGGCGCGCTGGGCTGCCGCGTGACGGCATCGGCACAAAGGCGCGCGAAGGGCGGTGCAACAGATTTGAGAGCCGTGCAGGACGCGCGCTGGGCTGCCGCATGATGGCATCGGCACAACGGCGCGCGAAGGGTGGTAGGCCGCGACTCCAGTCGTGG
>JAAYZF010000065.1 GCA_012514975.1 bacterium | reverse complement strand
GACGACCGCGGGGGAGACCATCATCAAGATGTGCAACGACGCGGGCATCCCGATCATCGCGGAAAACTCGTTCTATGACGAGGCCGCGTGCGAGACCGCGGGCCAGGTCGCCTGTCAGTATAACGACATTGGCTATGCGGCCGTGAAGTGGGCTGCCGAGAACATCGAAAACGCGAAGCTCGTGTACGTCAGTGGCTACTACGGCATCGGCGTCACCGAGATTTACGAGGACGGAGTCAACCAGGCGCTCGCCGATTTCTCGGACAAAGTGACCCTCGCCTCGCAGCTGACCGACGACGACTGGACGATCGAGGGCGCGTACAACGTGATGTCCTCCTACATCAACGGCGGATACGACTTTAACATCGTGTTCGCACAGGACGACGTCGTCGCGAAAGGCGCGTATCAGGCGATCAAGGAGGCCGGGCTCGAAATCGGCGTCATCTCGACCGGCGGCTCCGAGGACAGCCATATCGCGATGGAGAACGGTGAGATGATCGCGAACATGACCGCGCCCGCCGACCTGCAGGGTCTGATCGCGTTCGGAATGGCGTGGGCCAAGCTGAATGGCGAGAGCTGGGGTGGCGAGAAGATCGCGCTTCCGGTTATCCCGATCGACATGAAGAACTTTGACGAATGGCTATTCTGGGACGATCTCGACGGCGGCTATGCGTGGGTCGTCGCAAACATCGGACCCTACGTGCCGGCCATCGACTGATCGAAGCGCGTGCCTGTGTTTCCGGGAGGTGCGTTTGTGCCTCCCGGAAATCCTGTAAGCGACCATCCGAACGGAAAGAGCGGTGAAATGCATGCCGAAAGCCCCGATCGTGGAGATGCGGGACATCGAGAAGTCGTTCCACGGCGTCAAGGCGCTGAACGGCCTCTCGATGGATTTGTACCCCGGCGAGGTGCACTGCCTGGTCGGTGAGAACGGCGCGGGCAAATCGACGCTGATCAAGGTGCTGACCGGGGCGCACTTGCCCAACCGCGGCACCATAATCGTCGACGGCGTCGAGTACCCACACATGACGGCGGCGCTTTCGAAGAAGCTGGGCATCGGCGTCGTCTATCAGGAAAACCTGCTGGTGCCGTGGATGAGCGTCGTCGAAAACATATTCGTCGGGCAGGAGATGAGCCGGCTGGGCGTCATGCGGCACAGAGACGAAGTCCGGCGCGCGCAGGAGCTCCTGGAAAAGCTGGGCCTCAAGCTGAAGCTCAACCAGATGGTCGCGAATATGTCGGTGTCCGACCAGCAGTTTCTGAAGATCATCAAGGCAATCAGCATGGAGCCGCGCATTTTGATTATGGACGAGCCGACTTCGATGTTCAACGCCACGGACGCGGGCAAGGTGCTCGACCTCGTGCGCCGCATCTCGAAACAGGGCGTCAGCGTCATTTACATATCGCACTTCCTGAAGGAAGTGAAGCAAATCGCCGACCGGATCACGGTCATCCGTGACGGGAAATCGATCCGCACCTATGACAACCGGGGCGGGGACGTCGAACTGGATAGCGTGGTCAGCGACATGGTCGGCCGCAGCGCGACGATGTTCTACCAAAAGGAGCAGTACGAGATCGGCGGCACGGCGTTTGAGGTCAAGGACCTGCGCGTCACGCCGGACGGCGAGCCGGTCTCGTTTGACGTGCGAAGGGGCGAGATATTGGGCGTGGCGGGCATGGTCGGCGCGGGGCGCACCGAGATCGCGAACGCGATCTTTGGCGTTCGGCGCAAGTACGGCGGCCGCATACTCTACGAGGGCAAAGAGCTGCAGATCAAAAGCCCGCGGGACAGCGTCCGTCACCGGATCGCCTACATCACCGAGGATCGCCAGAAGCTGGGGCTCAATCTCAACGCGCCGGTCGTCGAAAACCTGACCGAGGTCGGCATGCAGACGACGATCCCGGGCTTCTTCATCCGCGTCCGGAACCTGATCCCGCTCGTCCGGGGGATCATCGACGGCCTGAAGATCAAGCTAACGAGCCCGATGATGGCAGCCCGAAACCTGTCCGGCGGCAACCAGCAGAAGGTCGTGCTCGGCAAGTGGCTGTTTTCCAACAGCGACATCTTCCTCTTTGACGAGCCGACGCGCGGCATCGACGTGAACTCAAAGGCGGAGTTCTACCGCGTCATGACGGAGCTCGCGAAAGAGGGCAAGACCATCATCATGATCTCGTCGGACATGCCCGAGCTCATCTCGATCTCGGATCGAGTCATGGTGATCGCGAAGGGCAGGATCGTCAAAATCCTCGAAAAGGACGAGATCAGCGAGAATTCGATCATACGATACGCATTGGAGGTTCATACGGCATGACGCAGCCATTTGAGCGCGAGAGGAAATCGTTTAGGGAAATCGCCACCGACCAGCGTGTCATACTGTTCGCGGTGCTATTGTTAATGGGCTTCGTGGTGACGATGCTCAACAGCCGCTTCATAAAGCTGAACAACATCATCCTGATCTTTCAGCAGATTTCGGTCGTAGGCACGATTACGATGTGCATGTCGCTTCTGATGCTGGGCGGCGAGGTGGATCTGTCAGTGGGCAGCATCATGGTGCTGTCCGGCTGCACGATGGCTGTGCTGATAGTCGGCAACGGTAAGGGGATCGAGGGCGGCATGGCCCCTTGGCTGGCCGTCGTGATTGGGCTGCTTATGGGACTTCTGTGCGGCGTGCTGAACGGCATCATCACGGCGAAGTCGAAATGCCCGTCCTTGATCATTACGCTCGGACTAAGCAGCGTATACTACGGGGTTTCGTTAATTCTCACGAACGGCCGCGTGATGTCGTTCAAGCGTGCGTTTGACAACATCAATGACATGCGCTTCTTCGGCGTCGTTCCTCTGACGCTCGTGATCTTCCTGCTGCTGGTCGTCGTCATGTACTTCATTGTCAACCGCACGAAGTTCGGCCGCCGCGTCGTGGCCATCGGCGGCAATGCTGAGAACGCGCGCCTCTGTGGCATCGACGTCGACCTGGACAAGATCCTCACCTTCGCGATCACAGGCCTCTATTGCGGTATCGGCGCGATCATCTACTCGAGCCGGCTGGACTCGATGAGCTCTGGCTCCGGAAGCGGCTATGAGACATCCGCGCTGACCGGCGCGATCATCGGCGGCGTGACCTTCACGGGCGGCAAGGGCTCAATCACCGGAGCGTTTTTAGGCGCGCTGTTCATGGGCGTTCTGAGCAACGCGATGGACGTATTGGCCGTGCAAACATACACGCAGACCGTGATCAAGGGCGTCATCATTGTCGCTGCAATCGTGATCAGCAATCTGAACAACCTACGCAGGAAATAATATTGTCAGAGCAACGTACAAGGGGATTTTGGTGGCCGTATAATAGCTCTTAAAGACTGTACGGGTTTTCTGCTGAGTTGCCATCGACTTGAGACTTCCTGCAGGCACAATCCATCGCCAAATGTCCCATTTATTGCCCAGCTCACAATTTGCTTGTCGCCCCATCCTTCCACCGAAACACCAGCTTCTTCCCCTCATAGACGGTCAGCGTATCGACCGTCATGTTCCAGAGCCTTCGGCTGAACTCGATCGGCAACTCTTCGACCTGCTCCAGCGTCGCGAGGTATTCGTCGATCGCGGCCTTGCGACCGCGCATCTCGGAGATCTTCCGCCCGACCGCGTCCATCTCGGCCGTCAATTCAGCGCAGCGGTCGGCGAGTGTATGCTGCTCGTTCCGAAACTCGTCCTGATCCATAACCTCGCGGGCGTTTCTCACGATCAGCGCCTGCTCCTTGGACATCGCGCCCTGGAGGCGCTCCTCCAGATCGCGGTGTTTCTTCTCGAGCAACGACGTATCCAGCGCGCCGGCGATGACGTTCTCCAGGGATTCCCGGATGTACGAAAGGTTCTCCGCCTGCTTTTTCAACGCAACGAGGAAGGCGTGAACGATTTCCTCCTCGGTCAGATGCGGCGTCCGACACACCTTTTCGCCCGACACGTACTTCCGGTTGCAGCGCCAGATCGTACGCCGGTACTTGGTGTTCGAGCTCCAGACCTTCGGGCCGTAGATACCCCCACAATCCCCGCAGACGATGCGGGAGGAGAAAACGCCTGCACCATTATAGCTATTGCCGATCCGCTCCCGCCGCTCCTTCTCCATGTCAAGCATCGCGGCAAGTTCCCGGCTGAAGATCGCCGGATGGCTGTTCTCTACGAAATATTGCTCCACCTCGCCATCGTTGCGCTTGATCCTGTGCGTGAGATAATCCACGGTGTAGGTCTTTAATAACAGGGCGTCGCCGCGGCGCTTTTCATTGAAGAGGATACTTCTGACCGTGCTCGTTCGCCAGACACGCTTCCCACCCGGGGTTGGAATACCAAGCTCGGTCAATCGATCCGCGATGCCCAGATATGTATGACCATCCAGATACATCTGGCAGAGCATGAGGCTCAGTTCAGCGCCCTCCCGGTCAATTTCCGGCAATCCGTCCTCACCTTTTTTGTAGCCGAGAAACTGTCCGTAGGGGAGATAGACGTCGCCCTCTGCCGCGCGCTTGCGCTTCCCCCAGGTGACGTTTTCAGAGATGTTCCGGCTTTCCTCCTGCGCAATGGATGCCATGACCGAGATCACGAACTCGCACTTGCTGTCAAAGGAATAGATGCCCTGGCTCTCGAAATACACCTCGACGCCGTGCTCCTTGAGCTTGCGGATGGTGGTAAGCGTGTCGACAGT
>JAAYZF010000064.1 GCA_012514975.1 bacterium | reverse complement strand
GCCGATGTTGACGTCGCGCAGGAAGTCCATCCCGCCCATGACGCCGGCGAGCTGCTCGCCGGGCACGCCGAGCTTGTAGCTGACGTGGGCGCCGATGGCGATGCACACGGCCTTGTAGCCGAGCTTGAAGAGCTCTTCGAGCGTGATGTTCTTGCCCGCCTTCACGTTGTAGACGATCCGCACGCCCATGTCGGTGATCATCTTGACCTCCTGGTCGATGATGTCACGCGGCAGGCGGTAGCCGGGAATGCCGAAGCGGAGCGTGCCGCCCGGATACGGCATGGACTCGAACATGACGACGTCGTACCCCTTCCTCGCCAGGAAATAGGCGATGGTAAGGCCCGCGGGGCCGGTGCCGACAATGGCGACCTTGTCCTTTGCCGGCTTGATGCGCTCGATCGGCAGCTCGCGCTCGTAGAGCGATATGTAGCGTTTGATCGCGCGGATGTCGATCGGCTTGTCCGTCTGGCCGCGGCGGCATTTCTCCATGCACGGATGGTGGCAGACGCGGCCGCAGATGGCGGGCAGCGGATTGCGCTCGCGGTGGAGCTGGAGCGCATCGAGGAACCTGCCCTCGGCGGCGAGCTGGACGTACCCGGACGCGTCGACGTTGCACGGGCAGGCATTCTCGCACGGCGCGGTGAACAGCGCCTGGCACACGCCCGCGTGGCAGCGCTTCTCGACAATGTGCTCCTCGTACTCCCTGCGGAAAAAGCGCATGGTGGCGAGCACGGGATTCGGGGCTGACTGGCCGAGGCCGCAGAGGCTCATGCGCTTCATCATCTCGCAGAGCTCCTCCATCATGTCGAGGTCCTCGAGCCTGCCTTCGCCCTTGGTGATGCGATCGAGCGTGTTATAGAGGTGTTGCGTGCCGACGCGGCACGGCGGGCATTTGCCGCACGATTCGCTCACGCAGAATTCCATGAAGAACTTGGCGACGTCGACCATGCAGGTGTCTTCGTCCATGATGATAAGGCCGCCTGACCCCATCATCGAGCCGATCTCCTTCAGCGTGTCGTACTCCATCGAGATGTCGAGATGCTCGCGCGGAATGCACCCGCCGGACGGGCCGCCTGTCTGGGCCGCCTTGAACTGCTTTCCGTCGGGGATGCCGCCGCCGATCTCGAAGACGATCTCGCGCAGCGTCGTCCCCATGGGCACCTCGACGATGCCGGTGTTGCGCACGCGGCCGGCGAGGGCGAAGACCTTGGTGCCGCGGCTGCGCTCGGTGCCGATGGAGGAGAACCATGCCGCGCCCTTGCGGATGATCGTCGGGATATTGGCGAACGTCTCGACGTTGTTGATGAGCGTGGGCATGCCCCAGAGGCCCTTGACGGCCGGGAACGGCGGCTTCGGTGTGGGCTGGCCGCGCATGCCTTCGATCGAGTGGAGCAGGGCCGTTTCCTCGCCGCAGACGAACGCGCCCGCGCCGACGCGCAGCTCGATGTCGAACGAGAAGCCTGACTCGAGGATGTTGTCGCCGAGAAGGCCAAGCTCACGCGCCCGCTTGATCCCCAGCTCGACGTTTGCCACGGCAAGCGGGTATTCGGCGCGGCAGTAGACCACGCCATGATTCGCGCCGACCGCGTAGCCCGCGATGATCATGGCTTCGAGCACGCGGTGCGGGTCGCCTTCGAGCACATTGCGGTCCATGAACGCGCCCGGGTCGCCTTCGTCGGCGTTGCAGACGACGTACTTGCGTTCGCCCTGTGCATTGGCGACAAAGTCCCACTTGACGCCGGTGGGAAATCCGCCGCCGCCGCGGCCGCGGAGGCCTGACTGCTTGATCTCGTTGATGACGTCCTGGGGCTCCATCTCGGTAAGGACCTTGCCCAGGGCGATGTAGCCGTCGCGGCCGATGTACTCCTCGATGCTCTCGGGATTGATGATGCCGAGGTTCTCCGTGACAATCCGGATTTCCTGGCCCTTGAAGAAGTTCTGGGTGCGCATGTTGGCGACAACGTCCTGCGCGTCCAGCGAGGCGTCGATGAGGCGTGTGACAGGCCTGCCTTTGAGGAAGTGCTCCTCGACGATCTCCTCGACGTCCTTTACCTGCACGCGTTCGTAGAGAATGCCGTCGGGATAGACGATCATCACGGGCGCCTTCTTGCAGTAGCCCATGCAGTCGGACGCGATGATCTTGATCTCGTCGTCAAGGCCGAACGCCACCAGGCGCGACCGGAGGGCTGACTCGACAGCCGCCGAGCCTTTTTTTTCGCAGGCCGCGCCTGCGCAGATCAGAACTTGTAAACGTGCCGTTGCCATAGCCGAACAGGTTGGTCGTTAGTGGTTCGATGTTCGTTGCCGTCAGCATCCGCCGCCGCTGCGCCGGGCGTCAGACCGTCCGGCCTGGTTCGTTGCCAATGTCGCCGGGGACGACGACGCGGTACTGCTTCAATATCTCACCCTTGACGATGTGCGTCTCGAGCAGCTCGTGCACCATCTCGGGCTTCAGCCTGCCGTACACCACCTTGTTCCTGCCGCCGTGGTAGATGGCGCACATGGGCTCGATGTCGTCAAGCCCGAAACTGCCGGACTGGGTGACGAGGACGTGGAGCTGCATGCTCTCGACTTCCTGCATGAACTTCTTGAGCACGTCGCGCGCGCCGTACAGGATGCCGCTCGTGCCCATGCTCATCACGATCTTCCACTCGGGCTCCTTGTCGCCCTTCTGCTTCTGCGACATCGCAGCCGCAGCCTTGTCGCGTATCGCCTTCAGTTCATCGAGTTTCATTGCCGTCGATCCTTGGTCTCTAACCGTATACTGTATCGCGTGCCGCCGGCCAGGCGGCCACCAGGGATCACCGCTGAAGCGTGACAACCGCGGTGACCCTCCATCCTCGTCCTCGTAATCGTCCTCGTAATCGTCCTCGACCGTTGCCACCCAACCGCAGGGCGGTCACCGCGGACGGTGACCCTCCAGAACGTTCATCGTTCACCCTTCACCACACCGTCCTCATACTCCCCCGTCAGCTCCTGCCGGAACCATTTGAGCATGTCGGGAGACTGCCACAGGGCAGCCGCGTCAGGTCCGAGCGCTTCGCGCACGGGGCGCGTGTCGAACGTCTTGTCCGACTCCGGCGTACGGACGACGAAGCGGAAATCGACGCGCGGGTTGCCTGCCACGAGGGCGAGCATCGTGCCGCCCATGTCGCCGAGGACTGGCTGGTCGACATTGTCAAGCGGATACACGCCTGAGACGACCGTGCCGATGCCCTGGCGCGACCTGATGCGGAACGTACCGCAGCAGCTTTCGACGAGCTGTCTAAAGAGCGGGAGGCCGAGGCCTATCTTCTTTTTCCTGGCGGCCTTTGACGTCACAAACGGGTCAAGCGCCTTGTCAACCATCGCGGCGGGCATGCCCGAGCCGTTGTCGGCGATTGTCACGCGCAGGACGTTCGCCTGTTGATCCGCCACGACCCAGAGTTTCACGAGCCGCGCGCCGGCAGTCAGGGAATTCTGCGCGAGGTCGAGAATGAAGGCGGAGAGCTCGTACATGGTCAGGCGGTTGCTTTCGCCTCCTGGCGTGCGAGCGCCTGGTACTCCCTGATCACCGCACGCGTCTTTGCCGGCGAGATGAGCCGGTGGTACACTTTGTCGTTCACCATCATCACCGGCGCGAGGCCGCAGGCGCCGATGCAGCGCACCGCCTCGACGCTGAACATGCCGTCCTCGGTGATCCCGCCGATATCGATCCCGAGCTCCGTCTTGATCACATCGACGAGCGTCGGGCCGCCGCGGATGTAGCACGCGGTGCCGAGGCAGACACGAATCTGGTATACGCCCTTGGGCTTGAGGTGGAAGAGGTGGTAGAAGGTGGCCACGCCATACACCTCGCTCTGGGGCACGCCGAGCTTGCCGGCAACATATTTGAGCACATCAAGCGGCAGATAGCCGTAGATATTCTGCGCCTCGTGGAGTATCTGGATGATCGGGCCGGGCAGGTCCTTGTTCCGCTCGATGACCTGGTCAAGCTGTTTGGCCAGCTCTGTGCGATCGTTGCATTTCGTCGGCATGCGTGCTCCAGCGTTAGCTACAGCGCTTAGAAGAACTTGATCTCCCTGGCCGGCACGTGTACGGCGACACGTGCATCGGTGCGGAAAATAATTATTGTGAATAGTATAACAAAAACGCCGCGCGAATGTCAACCGCCTTTTCCCCCTTGCGCTGCAAACACGGACTTGCTATCATCTCCGCATGTCTTTGTACGCATGCACACAGTCCGCCCTGCTCGCCGGGTCGGTTGCGCTCTCCGCGGCGCACGCGGCGACATACCATCTCGCTCCTCCCCCTCTCGGCAATGATGCGCATCCCGGCACGACGAACAAGCCGTGGGCGACGTTTGCCCGCGCAGTGCCTGCGCTCGGCCCGGGCGACACGCTCGTGGTGCGGGGCGGCACGTATGCGATCACCAACCACGTCTCCGTCGCCTGCACAGGCGCGCCGAGCGCGTGGATCACCATCGCCGGCCATGACGGCGAGGCGGTCGTGATCGACGCCTCGGGCTGCCTCCCCGCCAGGCGGCAGCACACGGGCGGCGCGATCCACGTCCAGAACGCGTCATACGTCCGCATCCGCAACATCTCCGTCCGCAACTCGCACGCGGCGGGCATTCTGGTGCGCGGCCCGAGGACTCATCACATCGACATCCTCGATTGCCGCGTTGACCGGACGTACTGCCCGGGCATCGGCGTATGGAACGCGGAGCACATCCGCGTCATCGGCTGCGAGGTGACGGGCGCGAACATGCAGGAAATGCGGCCGCCCGGCGCGCGCAGAAGGCGCGAAGCGCCGCACGAGGCGATCAGCATCGCCGGCGTCCGTTTTTTCGACGTGGCATCCAACCACGTGCACCATTGCGAGAAGGAAGGAATTGACGTCAAGGAGGTCAGCGCGCACGGCCGCGTCCATCATAATCATGTCCATCACGTGCGCCGGCAGGGGCTGTATGTGGACGCGTGGTTCGGCCTGCTCGAGGACATCGAGTTTGACCACAATCTCTCCGAATCGAACGCCTTTTTCGGCATGGCGGTGTCCGTCGAGTGCAGGGACTCGGAGCTGCGCGACGTACGGATTCACGACAATGTGTTCAGGCGCAACGGCGGATCGGGCCTGTTCTTCTCGGTCTGGGGCGTGGACGGCCCGCGGTCCGGCATCGACGTGCGCGACAACATCATCATCGGGAACGGCGGCAGGCTCGCATGGGCCGGGCCGACCGGCGGCATAGACATGAAGACACGGAACTGCCGCGATGTGCTCATCACCGGCAACCTCTGCGTCAGCAACGCCCAGTTCCAGATCGCCACGTTCGACAACCCGGCGGACGGCCTCGACGAGCTCGCCGCGCAGAATATCGTCATCACGAACAATTGCGCCTTCCCGTTCGTTGATGACACGGATCATGATTCGCCGTACGGTCGCGTCTACGCCCTGCCTTCCGCACATTCAGCCACCAACACGCCTTTATAACCGCAACGAGAGGAGCACCCCAATGATCGCAGAAATCACCGCAAAGAAGCTCGATACCGCAGGGTTCATCGCCGCAAGGGTCGCCGAGATCAGGGAGGCCGTTGGCGCCGGCGCAGCCATCAACGCCCTGTCCGGCGGCGTTGATTCGTCGGTCGTCACCATGCTCGGCCACCTGGCGCTGGGCACGCAACTGCGCACGGTGTTCGTCGAGAACGGCCTGATGCGCGAAGGCGAGGCCGCGCGCGTGGCCGCGCTGTTCAAGAAGCTTGGCGTCCGCGTCGAGATCGTCGATGCGCGCAAGGAATTCTTCTCGGCGCTCAAAGGGGTCACCGACCCGGAGGAGAAGCGCGAGGCGATCACGCAGACATTTTACCGCAAGGTGTTCGGCCGGCTCGTCCGTGCGAGCAAGGCACGGTTCCTCCTCCAAGGCACGATCCTGACCGACGTCGATGAAACCGTCGCGGGCATCAAACGCCAGCACAACGTCTTCGCCCAGTTGGGCATCGATCCGCAAAAGGCGTTCGGCTACCGCATTCTCGAACCGCTGATCCAACTGCGCAAGGACGGCGTGCGCAAGGTCGGCGCCGCGCTCGGCCTGCCCGTCGAGTTGTTCAACCGCATCCCCTTCCCCGGCCCGGCGCTCGCGGCGCGCGTGATCGGCGAGGCCACGCCCGCGCGCATCGAGACGGCGCGCAAAGCCACCGTCGTCCTCGAACGCGTGCTCAAATCCTCCCGCGCGTTCCAGTTCATGGCCATCCTCCACCAGGACCGCGTGACCGGCATGCGCGACGGCAAGCGCGACTTCGGCCAGCAGATCGAGATACGCTGCTGGGACAGCATTGACGCGCGCACGGCGAAGCCGACCCGCCTCCCGTTCGCCACCCTCGAACGGCTCGCGCGCGAGATCGTCCGCGACGTCCCGGGCATCGTCAGCGTCACCTACAACATCGCCGCCAAACCGCCGTCAACCATGGAAGCCGTCTGACCCGGATTCCGGATGAAAGTCGATATCGCCGCCATTAGACAGGCCTGCGACGCGTGGTGGAATCGCGCGAACACCGGGCCGCTTACCTATTTCATCTTCCCCGAGGGAGACTGGCGCGCCATGCAGCCCGTGACCAAGCCGTGGATGCCCCGGCAGATCACGGACGCGTGGTGCAACTGGAAGCAGGAGATGCTCCTCGGCCGCGCCATCGAGCTGTTTCTCGATTCGGGCGATGAGGTCTATATCAATGACGCGCTCGATTTCCTCGGGAAGTATCCCTCCGTAACGGGGTACGCCGGCGAAGGCTACCCGTTCTATCTGCCGGGGCTGGGCCCTGGGTGTCTTGCCGCCGTCATCTCGAATTTCGCGAGGTACGTCCCGCCGACGATCTGGTTCGAGGGCGACGAGCCGTTCGCATGGGAGCGCCTTCTCGAGATCACGCCGGATGTCTCGACCCCGTACCGCCGCGCCGTCGAACAGCTCATGCCGCGCGTCGTCGAACGCCTTCAGCCGCAGTACGTGATCGCCATGCCCGACCTCGGCGTCGGGCTCGATACGCTCTCCTCGCTCCGCCACGCGCAGACGCTCCTGCTCGACGTGTACGACCATGAGGACACCCTGCCCCGCGCGCTCGACAATGTCTGCGCGCTCTGGCTCGATGTCTACCGCCGGCTTGACGCGGTCATCTCCCCGGGCAACCACGGCTGCCATGCCGAGACAATGCGCTACCTCTCGGGCGCGCCCACCCATATCGCCTATTGCGACTTCGCGGCAATGATCTCGCCCGCGATGTTCGAGCGCTACGTCCTGCCCATCCTCCGGCGCGAAGCAGCGCTGTTCGGCAACCGCACTGTCTTCCACGTCGACGGCCCGGGCATGGTGGCGCACGTCGATCTCATCTGCAGCGTGCCCGGCGTGTTCGCCATCCAATGGGTGCCCGGCGCGGGCAACCCCGGCGCGCTCAGCGAACAATGGGACAGCCTGTATCGGAAGATCATCGATCACGGCAGGCGCATCTGCCTCGCCGGCATCGGCACGCCCGACGAGCTCACCGCGTTCTTCAGAAAATTCCCCGCGACCGAGTTCTACGTGCCCGCCACCTGCCGCACACGGCGCGAGGCGGAAGCGCTGCTCCGCGTCTGTGCATAGCGCGTGGAGGCACGGTGCGCGGGACACGCGCGTCCATACCGATGCAGTCTTGCCGCAGCCCCGCGCGCCTCCTGCCCGGCTCTCAAATCTGTTGCGCCGTTCGCGCAACAGATTTGGACTCGAGCGCGTTTGACCGAAGCCAGTCAGCTATGGTATACTAGCGGCATACCGCAGGGCGGCTCAAGACGCCCCGCTTCATCGCACTGTACGCACAACGAAAGGAGGCCGCATGAACACACGTGCCCTGTTGATCGCCGCCTGCATTCTCGCCGCCTGCTGGTGCGCGCGCGCGCTCGCTGCAACGGAGGAATGGTCGTTCCCCGGCAGCAACGGCGTGTATCAGCTCGTGACGGACGGCAAGGGCGGCTGCGCGTTCGTCCGCCTGGAAGTCGCCGGCATGCGGATGATCTGGCTTGACCACAAGGGCGAGGTGCGGTTCCAGAAGCCGATAACTCTGGGCACGCAGCCGATCCTCGCCCTGTCAAAGAACTACCTGTACTACCTGGATTACTCGCCGCCGGGCCAGGCCGTGGTCCAGGTTGACAAGAAGGGCGCTGACGTGCGCATTGCCACCGACGCGCAGTCGATCCCCCAGGTGCCTGCCTTGTGGGCCGTGCCGGAGAACTCCGTTGGCGACAAGAAGGGGTTCTTCGTCGTGCGCATCGAGACGAATACGGCTCAGTTCACCGTGTAGCGCTTCAGCAACAAGTAACCACGCATCCGCACGGAGACTCCCATGAACACATACCTCGCCATCGCCCTCTCTGCCATCGCGGCCGCGTCGTGCGCGTGCGAATCCGCCGCGTCGTCCCAGGAATGGTCCGTGGACGGCAAGGCGAGCATCTATCAGATCGTCGCGGACGGCAAGGGCGGCTGCGCGTTCACGCGCGCCGAGACGAACGGCCCGCCCGAGATTCTCTGGCTCGACAAGAAAGGCGGCGT
>JAAYZF010000007.1 GCA_012514975.1 bacterium | reverse complement strand
TGAAGCGACCGCGGTAGACAGCGCGCTGCTCGAGAGGCGGCCGGTCCAATGGGTATCGCTCCCGAGTTCGGCGAGGAGCCGGCGGGTGAGGGCCTGAGAGGTTTGGGTGAGTGCAGATCGTTCCATGGACAGACAGTTACGATTCGTGTCGGCAGTGAACATCGCCGGAAGGCGGGACTTGGAGCACTGCCTCCCATATTGAACAGCCGACGACGAGGACGAGTACGACGACGAGGACGATCAGTTCCACCTTCCAACTATCGACTATCGACTATCGACGAATTCCCCGCCGCACACCCTACAGCCAACAATCCATAAAACGTGTATTCGCAATCCGGCATTGTATCAAACACCACGCCGCGGAAGCCGCCGGAAGGGTCAAGAAAAGCGCGGATGGCATCGCCGCATTTGTGCGCGGACACCGGCAGCGGCCGGTGCAGCCGGGTGAGCGCATACAGGGCAGTGCCGGTTGAAAGCAGATCAGGCACGGGCGCGCCCGGCGTGGCGATGAAACCGCCTGCATCGCTCCATTGGGACGCGAGCCAGCGCAGTGCCGGCTCATCGGGTGGGCGGTCCAGAGCGTCCAGAAGAACGAGCGCGCCAGCCGTTGCCGTGGTTGTGCCGAGCGGCAGCGACTGTTCGTTGGCGTACGCGCCATCTGCCGTGCGCAACTGGTTGATGCACGCCAGAATGCCATCGGGATCGGGCACAGCCACGCCCAGGTCCTCGTGCACAAGAGAGGCCATCAGGCAGCCATAGACCGAGCCGCCAGTGCATGCGTTGCTGTGCTTGTACCCGCCGCCGGCCGCGCGGAAATCCTCGATGCGCGCGGCGAGCGCTGCGCGGTCTGCAGAAGGCAGTGCAGGGCCTTCGAGCAGTGCGCGCAGCCGGGCGAGGCAGGCAGCATGGATGAAATCGAGGGATGCGGGGCTGCCTTGGCGCACGAGGAACGCGGCCAGATCGGTGCGTGGCGGTTGCACGCCAAGCGCATCGAGCGCCGCAGCGGCGAAGAACGAGTAATAAAGGTCGCTTGCACCGCCGCGGCCGCGGAATCCGCCGTCCTTGTTGAGGCGGCTGAGGATGAAGGCAACCGTGCGTTCCGCCGTCGCGCCAAGAACGTCTTGGGCGCGGCGGGCAGTGCGGGCTATGTCAGCGGAGATGGAGTGCATACGTTGCCGATGCAGGAGGGACATCACTGCGCCGATTGTCTTTGCCGGGGCAGGATGCCCCTCCCACATTGCAGTGTGTCACTCTCCTAGAATGCGGTGGAGGACGCGGGCGAGGAGCATTTTGAGCTCGGGGACGCGCACGTTGCCGAGGGCGGCGAGGGCGTGCTCGCGGTACTCGTCGAGAAGGGCGCGCGCCCGCGTGTCCGCGCCGGAGGAGGCGATGATGCGCCTTGCATTGGCGAGCACGTCGCTGCAGCGGCCGTCGCAGCGCCAGAGGGCGGTGAACACCGCCGCGGCCGCATCGCCCGCCGCATCGCACGCGAGGGCGGCGAGCAGCGAGGGCCTGCGGCCCGCGAGGTCGTCGCCGGTCCCCGTGCCGAGGAAATCATCGAGATCGTCATTGATCTGGTAGCCGATGCCGAGCGCGGTGCTGTACTCCGTGAGCGCGGCATGAAGCGAGGCATCGCCGCCGCCGTAGACCGCGCCGAGGCGGAGGGCGACTTCGAACGCGGGCGCGGTCTTGAGGCGGAAGATCGCGAGCACGTCTCCGGCAGTGAGCACGCGGGGTGAACGCGTCCATGCCAGTTCCTCGCCCTGGCCGACGCAGAGGGCGCGGTGGCCTTCGGCGGCGATGGCGAGCATGGCGGCGCGTTGTTCGTGCCCGGCGTCGCTGTGGGCGATGAGGCGGTAGCCTTCGCCGATGAGGAAATCGCCGGTGTTGAGCGCGAGGGGGACGCCGTGGCAGCGATGCAGCGTTTTCTCGCCGTAGCGCAGGTCGTCATTATCCTCGATGTCGTCATGGACGAGCGATGCCTTGTGGAAGCATTCGACCGCGAGGGCTATGGCGCGCAGCCCGGCGGGCGGCGCCGTGCCGTCCGCGCCGCGCAGCGCTTCGCAGACGCACGCGGTGAGATAGGGGCGCCAGCGTTTGCCAGCCTTGCCGAGCCAGCCGAGCGCAAGGCGTTCCGTCACGGAGCCGTTCGTCCCCAGAAGCGCCGCGATGCTCTCCGGCTGGAACCATCCATCGACACACGCGCGCAACGCTTCGCTGTCGAGCCGCCTCCGTTGCGCCGCCGGCGTATGAA
This sequence comes from bacterium, assembly GCA_012514975.1. Taxonomy (GTDB): domain Bacteria; phylum Auribacterota; class UBA3054; order UBA3054; family JAAYZF01; genus JAAYZF01. The sequence continues at coordinate 5,285 of JAAYZF010000007.1, read as the reverse complement.
AGCGGATTGCCGCGCGCACCCATTCGACGTCCACCTGCGTGTTTTCACACCCGTTGCGCAAAAGGGGGATCGCAACGCCGGGGATCGCGTTCGCCGCCATGTGCGGAAACGCGGCTTCGAGTGACTCCATGCAGCTCACGCCGACCACGGCGTCAATACCGCCCGCGCGGATGATCGAGGTGACGATGCTCGTGCCTTCGACGACGAGCACGGCATAGCCGAGCCGCTCGGCCTCGTCCTGCAATGCGGCGATCGCGCACGCGCCGCACCGCGCGCACACGAGCCCCAGCTCGTCCGTTGCGGCGGTGCACTTGTCCTTCGCGCGGAGGCACGGCGGGAGGATCAGCGTGCGCCGGTTGTAGGGGACGGCGGCGAACGAGTCGCGCCACACCTCGTTGTTCAGCAGCACGAGCGCGAAATCCCTGTAGGCGGCAGGGATGCCGGCCGACTGCACGAGCGCCCCGGCATCGCGCTGCAGCTCGCCCATCGAGAGCGGCGGCACCAGTGCGCGGGCGGACGTGAACGCGCGCACGGCCTCGTGGACGCGGTCGCGTTCAGCCCGCGATTCGGGCACGGCGTAGTGTTTGAGCGGTTCAGCCATAGGCGCCAAAACCGAAGAACCAGCGTTTTTTCGCGAAGCGGTAGAGCCAGCTCTTCTCGGGCATCTCCCCGCCTGGAATGTGATGGCTCGCACACGGTCTCATCGACCGCAGTTCATCGAGCCCCGTGCCGCGCCCGCTGGAATCACGCGCGCCGGACCGCCCGATGCATGCGGCGAGCGACGCGGGATCATCGAGCAGGATGCAGCCGCGGGACGTCCGCGTCATCGCCCCGCGCGCCGCGGCGAGGAACGTCGAGCGCTTTACCCGCGCGGCAAATCCGGCGCCGTCGCCCACGTTGTCGCCCGCGAACTGCACGGGCGGGCAGGGCTCGATGTCGCCCGCGGGGCTGACGTGATGGCTGATGCCCGTTGCAGCGGGGCACAGCGCGCGGCCCTCGGCGTCCCAGTACGCATCAACGATGATGATCGGCCAGCGCACGCGTGCATGGACGATGAAGCGCCTGAGGCGCAGGATCTGCTCGCGTGAGAGCGCCAGCTCGGGCGCGGGATGTTCGCCGACAGGCCTGTATATATAATACCACAAATACTGCGCGCCGCGGTCAATCATGTCCTGCACAAAGCCGCCGTCAGTCACGTCATCGATGTTCGACGCGCAGACGCTGGTGGCGACGCCGGCGATCAGGCGCTGTGCGCGGCAGTGCGCGAGGCCATCCAATGCGCGCCGGTAGACGTTTTCGCCTCCGCGCCGTTCATCGCTGACGCGTTCGAGCCCTTCGATGCTGATGAGCGGCGTGACATTGCCTGCGCGGCGCAGTGCGCGCGCGACGTCGCCGGTGAGCAGCGTGCCGTTCGTGAACAACTGGAAGTAGCAGTCGCGATGCCGCATGAAGAGATCGATCAACCCATCGTACAGCAGCGGCTCGCCGCCCATGATGCCGAAGAACGAGCAGCCCTCGCGCCTGCTCTCGTCGATGATCCTGTGCACCGTGTCGGCCGGCAGGTGGACGGGTGGCTGCGTCTGCGTCACCCAGCATCCCTGGCACCGGAGGTTGCAGGCGTTTGTGACCGAGAGAAAGAGGAACGCGGGGAAATACTCGCCGCGGGCGATCCGTTTTTCGAACCGGCTGACTGCACGCATGCCTTTCCAGCCGAACTTCCACGCGAACGCGGCAAGAAGCCGCGGGTCAGTCCGCGTGATCAACCGCCAGAGCAGGTGGGCCGTCATGATCAATGGGCCGGGGGCTTGAGGTGCGCGGCGCGCCGTTGTGCAAGCGCCGCATGGATGTCCTTGATGGCGCTTTCCTTTCCCTCCAGCTCGCGGGCGCGCCGGGCGACGTCGCCCGGGGCTATGTCCGCGCCGTCAATGGGTGTCTCGGGGCATTTCGGGAAGATGATCGCGATCTGCGGGCACATGCGCGCGCAGGCGGGGCAGTTCGTCTTGCAGCTCTCCGGGTTGGCCACGGTAACGGCGCCGCCGCCGTCAATGGCATACACGCCGAACGCGCAGAAACTGACGCATTGCCTGCAATTGACGCATCTGTCGTAGTCGATCACGGGGAACCATGGCACCCACGCGTCCCTGGCATCCGTGAAGCTGTCGGCCGCACCGGCCGTCTGCCCGGTCTCCAGGAGCGCGACAACCTCATCCGCGCTTCTGGCGCGCATGTTTACGATTGTCGTGCGCGTTTCGTCGAGCGGGGCGCCCGCGCGATGGAACAGCCATTTCACCGCGCGCGGATGGCATGCGACGATGGTGAGTTGCGCGGCCGAGGCGGCGGCGAGGCGCGCGTCTTTGCGCGCCGCGAGCCCGCAGAGGTCGGGCACGATCATCACCTCCTGCCGGTGTGCAAGCGCAGCGCGCACCCGCTCCCTCGTGGCAGCGGGGATGAAGTCGTAGTGGGCGCAGTTGCAGAACAGGATCATCGGTCGCGTCACTTGCTGACATCGAGGCAGAAGAGGTCGCCCGCGCCGTTGCGGCAGTAGATTTTCCCGCGGCAGAGGACGGGGTGCGTCCACCACTTCGTCTTGTTCGTGCCGAGCGATGCGCGGCCGAGCTCGGCGTATGCGCCAGGATCGGCTTTCACGATGACGAGGTCGCCGTTGCCCGTGGTGGCAATGAGCATGCCGCCCGCGCCGATGACCGAGTCGAAGTTGCCGCCCTGCGCCCACTTCCGCGCGCCGGAGCGCAGGTCGATGCATTCGAGCTTGCCGCCGCCGGTGTTGCCGTCGACGCCGTAGAGGCAATCGCCGATCAGGATGGACGTGCTGAACTGGTTGTTCATCGTCTTGAGCTCGTACAGCTTGCGCGGCTCGTCTGCCGAGAGGTCGAACAGGGCGCAGCCGCGGCCATAGCCCGACGAGATGAACATGAGCGTGTCCTTGATGAGAGGGTCGGCGGCGTTGACGTCATAGTTCGTCTTCCACTTGAACGACCAGAGCTCGTTGCCGCTCCGCGCGTCCACGAGGCGGATGGCGTCCTTGCCGAACATGGCGGCGACGGTCCGGCCTTTGCGCGTGAACACGACAGGCGTGGCGTATCCGCCGACGCCGGCGCTCGACCAGACGGCCTTGCCGGTGTTCTTGTCGAGCACGGCGCCGCGTTCGCCAGTGTTGACCAGGAGCGCATTGCCATGCACGTACGGCGAGCCGGCGATGCCCCACGTCGGTATTCCCGCGCCGAACGCGTCGACGACGTTCGTTGACCAGACGGGCGCGCCCGTCTTTGCGTCAAGGCAGTTAAGATGGCCGAACTGGCTCAAGGTGTACACGCGTCCGTCGCTGACGACAGGCGTGGCGCGCGGGCCGTAGAAATCGCCGAAGCCCTCGGTCTTGCGCTCGCATGCGTACGAGTATGTCCACAGTGTCTTCCCTGTGGCGGGATCGAGGCACGAGACCACATCCTTGCCGTCCTTCCATCCCATCGTGTACAGCGCGTTGCTCTTGATCGTGACGGACGAGAAGCCGAAGCCGACGCCGGCCTTCCAGTCGATTTTCGGTGCCTTTTTGAGCGACGCGGGGTTCCAGCCGGTCTCCTTCGAGATGCCATCCTTGTCCGGCCCGCGCCAGCTCGGCCAGTCAGGCGCGTCGGCAGCGCGGCACGCCATCGCCGCGACCAGGATGCACACAGACAGCAACGTCGCGATTTTCATGGATGTCTCCCTGCGATCAGAGTTGATGTTTCACCTTCACCGTTTGACCTCTTGACCTCTTGACCTCTCCCTCTTCCCGTCATTTCTGTTTCGCGCGCACATCGAGGCACGTCAGGTCGTTCTTGCCGCGCACGAGCAGTTTGCCAGAGGTGATGGCGAGGGGGGCCCATGCCTGCCCGCCCTTTGTCACCGGCGCCTCGGCGAGCTGGGTGTAGGCGTCGGGATCCGGCTTGATGAGGCGGAGGACGCCGCTCGCGCCGTCGAGATGATAGATCATCCCGCCGGCCATGAGGAAGTTTCCGCGTTCGAACCACGGTTTCCTGCCTGTCTTCCATTTCACCGCGCCCGTCTGGTCGAGGCACATGAAGCCGTCGTTCTGCTTGTTCGAGTTGCCCGAGGTGTAGATGTAGCCGCCATGGTAGATCGGCGTGGGAATCTGGCCGTGGCACAGGGTGTTCGAGAAGATGTTGGTCACCGTGAACGCGCCGCTCGCGTCGTTCGTCACGCAGATCATGGCGCAGCCGGAGCCATAGCCTTCGACCAGGAAGAAGCGGCCGCCGCCGCAGTACGCCGGGTTCGGGATCGGCTTCACGCCGTTCCACGGCCATCTCCACAGCAGCGTGCCGTCAGCCGCATCAACGCCGCTGATGCCGCCGAGGGCGATGGTGACGATCTGCACGCTGTTGCCGACTTTGACGGCCATGGGCGATGAATGGGTCTGGCCGCCGATGTCCTGTGATTTCCATGCCACTTCGCCCGTCGCCTTTTTGAGCGCCACGATCCCGCCCTTCTTGCCCGATGGGGCGAGGATGAGCATGTCTTTAAACAGCAGGGGCGACTGTCCGCATTCCCACTTCGGGATTTCGCACGCAAACGCGGTGACAAGATTGGTGGACCACGCGAGCGCGTGCGTCGCGCGGTCGATGCAGTACACGGTGGCGTACGGGTCAATGAAATACACGCGTTTTTCATCAACCGCCGGGGTGCACCGGGTGCCGGGGTGGCTGGGCTGTTTGCCCTTGGCCTCGAAAGCGACGCGCCACTTTTTCGCGCCGGTCGCGAGATCGAGGCAGTAGAGCACGTTGCTCATGCTGGCCTCGCGGTCCGCAACGAACACCTCGTCGCCGAGCACCGCTGCGCCGCCAAATCCGTCCTCGAGCGCGAACGACCATAGGACGGGGGGGCCGCCCTGCGGCCATGACGCGGCCAGAGGCACCGTTTCGCGCGAGATGCCGTCACGGTACGGCCCGAGGAACTGGGGCCAGCCCGGGGATGCGCCCGCTTCCGCGGCGGCGGCAATGCCGGCGGTTATTGCGGTAACGCCGATGATGAAAAGCGCCGGAATGTGTCGGTTCATGTGTTCAGCTCCCTGATGGTTGCCAACGTGCCGTCAATGAACCACCATTATACCATATATGTGCGGAAAGAGACAACCTCTGGAGCGTGAGGGCGCACGGCGTAAAAGTTGCAGTTGGATCAAGCGGCCTCGCGCAGGAGAGAGGGATTGGAGAGGTAGGCGCAGCGAAGATGGAGCATGTGTTGGCAGGGAATAGGCTTCCAGCGGGCTCCGGATA
>JAAYZF010000063.1 GCA_012514975.1 bacterium | reverse complement strand
TCGCCGAGACGGAAACCGTTGCCGTCGCCGTCTCCACCTGGCCGCCTGGAACGGCGGGGGACGGCTACCTCCGCGTGCGGATCGTCCCCGCGGACGACCCTGCGACGCCGATGCCCGGCCGGTTGATCATCTACAACAGCGACAGCAACACGTACATCGAGTCGTTCATCACGGAGAAGGGCGTCGAGACGAACCGCTGGGGCTATGTTGCCTGGCCGTTCTACCAGACGTTCCACGGCGTCCACCATCCGCGCGAAGCGGTTACGTACAGAGTCCCCGCGGCAGCCTACACACTCACTGCCGGCCGCGGCATGAGCTGGCACATCACCAATCTCGCCGCCGTCGTCACCGCGCACGCCACGACCGACGTGACGTTGGTCCTCGAGCGCGTTGTCGACACGGAGGCGCGCGGCTGGTACTGCGGCGACGCGCACGTCCACCTGGCTCACGGTTCACCGACATTCGCCATCTCGAGCAACCAGTTCATGCTCTGGGGCGAGTCAGCGGGAATGAACTGGTTGAGCCTGGCGCAGGAGTACCTCGGCGCGAGCCAGACGAATCTCGCGGGCCAGCAGGCCTACATCCTCCCCATGTCCAATGCGACGTTCCAGTGCTGGATGGGAGGCGAGCGGCCCAAGAGCATCCTTGGCCATCTCGCCGAGATCATCCCGTCGCACAATCCGTTCACCGTCCTCGACGATCCGCCCTACTACATCGGCACCGAGCAGGTGCGCCGGCAGGGCGGGGTCACGTACCCGGTGCATTCGGACCGGACGTTTGGCGCCACGCCGTTCCTCAACAACAATTTCTACAAGACGTACCCGTTCGATGCGCTGGCCGGCCCTTCGTTCGACGCATGGAGCGTCGCGTCAAACAGCGAGCGTGGGTACAACGGCCGCCAGTTGGGCTGGTGGTACGCGCTGCTCGACCGGGGCGCCCGCGTCGCCGCGATGGCTGACAGCGACTACGGATTCGATGCCCTCCAGGCCGGGATGAGCATGGCGGGCAACTGGCTCGCCTACGTCAACATCAGCGGCAAAGTCTTCTCGATTCAGAACGTCTGCCAGGCAATCCGTGAAGGCCGTACCTTCGCCACCACGGGCCCCCTGCTCTTCTTCTCGATCGGCGATGCACAGTCGGGCGACACTCTGCCCACCGGCAGCTACACGGCGCGCATCGAGACCTACCTTCCTCACAACACCTGGCTGCTCGGCAACGGCCGCATGACCGCCAGCGGCCCGCTCCTCATCGAGTTCGTTGAGATCGTGCGCAACGGTACGGTGCTCTACAAATGGAACAATCTCAATATCGCGTCCACCACGCTCTATTACCAGGTCAACGAGACCGATACCAATGCCTACTACACCGTGCATGTAAAGGGCAATGACCAGAACTGGATCGCCGCCATCTCCAGCCCGATCTATTTCAGCAACAGGCCCGAGAGGCAGAAACCCTTCATGCCCCTCGTCGAGGGCCGCGCGTACGATGCGTTCAGCGGCGAGCCGCGCCCCGCCGTCGTCGAAGTGGCGCGCTTCGGCACGACGCTCGGCCAGTTCGCCACATCAACCGGCGGTTTCTTCCGCGCCCGCATGCCGATCGACGCCGACATCCGCGTGCTGCCGTTCGCCGCGGACGCCGCCGCGGGGCCGCTGCCCTGGCATCGCGCGTTCGACAACGAGGATTTCTTCACTTACATCACCACGATGGACCGCGGCGTCCTCGGCGGCGACGCGTCGAATTTCAGCGCGAACCGCAACACGGCCCTCGGCGTCATCAATCACATGGTCTCGCTCGTCTCGACCGTGCGGTGGGAGTTCCCCGTCAACTACCAGTTCCGCAACTCGTACGTGCTGACGAATCTGGCGGGGGACCTGCCGTTTACCACCGCCCAGGTCCTCGCTTCGCCGCCGTTGCTCACGAACTACAGCGGCGCCATGTGCGCCATGCTGATCGTCGACAAATACGAAGTCGCGCCGGGCGACACTATTAACTACTGCGCCATCTTCCGCGCCGAAGGCTCGGGCGGCGCGCTCCAGAGCACTCCGTATGCCAAGCTGCGCGTCTGGCGCCCGTTTGCCCCGGCCTCGTACGGCACGTGGGGCGAGGTCGTGAAAGAACGCAACAGCGGCGCCGTCAGCCTCGGCAACGGCTACCATGCCTTCTTCGACTCGATGCCCGTGCCGCTCTGGGCAACGAACTGCTACCAGGGCCCCGGCCTGTTCTTCGACATGTACACCGGCGACAGCCGCACGTTCATCAACCTCTATATCAACGTCGGCGAGACCAAGCGCGGCATCCTCGTCAGCGCCGCATGGCC
>JAAYZF010000062.1 GCA_012514975.1 bacterium | reverse complement strand
GTGGACAACCTGAATGCCAAGGGCATGACGTTCTACCGGTACTGCACCATTGATCCGCCGGCAACGCCCGAGGAGTGCATCTGCACACACGACGGCATGACGCTGTACCAGCTCGTCAGCCGGCTGAGCGTGATTGCCGCCGCACGCGAGGCAATCAAGACCTGCGCCTGAAAAACCGGCGCGGACGGCGCACCGGTTTTCAGTGGCTACCTGCGTCTAATAAACGGCAGCAGAATGGATGAACGATGCGCACCGGCGAACAGCTCACCGATTTTCTCTCCTATTACGAGGGCCATCTCGACGTGTACCGCGCGGACAAGCGCAGGCTCTCCGGCGTGCTCGAACGCAGCAACGTCAAGTACGGCGCGTGGACGCTCATGTGCGAGATGATGCCGCTGATCCTCGCGCGCGACGAGCGCGCCGCGATCGCCCGCGCGGCGGAGCACGTGCTTGCGGCCGCCGAGCGCTTCACGCAGTTCATCCTCGACCACTCCGGGTATCACCGCCATTTCCACTGGCCGCCCGCGTTCTGGGACGTCGTCCGGCTCGATCCCGGCTACTCGCTCAACGTGCCCTGCGCCCGCTGCGATTCGTTTCTTGACGGCGCGAAGCTGACGTTCATCGAGCTCAACACCGATGGCTGCTCGGGCATGAGCAATGCCGACGCGTTCCACGAGGGCTATGCCTCCGTCGTCCAGCCGCGCGCGGAACTGGGCCTGGCGGGCTGCACGCATGACGCCGTCGTGCCGCATGTGATCGACACGCTGCTCGCCTGTTACCGCGAGTTCCGGGACAACAACCGCGCGCACACGCTGCCGGCTGAGCCCGTCATCGGCATCCTCGACTGGAAGGGCGAGGAGACGCGCTGGGAGTTCGACGCGATCGCGTCGGCGTGCCGCGCGCGCGGGCTCGCCGCGCATGTGGTCTCGCCGGACGAGGCGGCGTTTGACGGCACGGGCCTGTCGTTCGACGGCACGCGCATCCATCTGATCTACCGCCGCCTGCTCGGCGCCGACTATGCCGCCGGCATGGACAAGCTTGACGCCGTGACCGCCGCATACAGGGCGCGCGCCGTGTGCATGGTGGGTTCGCCGCGTTCGCAGATCGCGTTCAGCAAGAAGTTCTTCGCCTTCCTTCACGACCCCGTCTTCCTGGAAAGCCTGCCTGACGAGACGCGCGCAGTCGTGCGGCAGACCGTGCCGTGGACGCGCGTGCTCGAGGAGACCAAAGCGGACTTCCACGGCGAGACGGCCGACCTTGTCCCCTTCGTGCTCGCCCACCGCGAACGGTTCGTGCTCAAGCCCGCGGTCTCGAAATGCGGCATCGGCATCATGCTCGGCCGAAGCACGCCCGAGGCGGAGTGGAACTGCGCGGTGCTTGACGCCGTGGCCAAGGATTTCATCATCCAGGAGCTCGTTCCATCAGTCGAGGCGAACTTCTCGCGCTTCACCAAGCGCCAGCCGATGGAACGCCGGTTCATCCACCTGGGCGAATACGTCTTCGGCGGACGGTTCAGCGGATTCCTCGGACGGACATGCGCGCATGAGCTGCTCAACATACGCCATGGCGAGCGCCTCCTTCCTGTCCTGACGGCGGGACAGTGACACGCGGCCCGGGTTTTGCTACAATCTCCCGCGTCCGCTGCCGCGTGGCATGGCGGCGGCAGAGGCATTTCACTCGAATGGAACCGCACGATGAAGAAACAAGACAGCATCCCGCGACCCGAGCATCCGAGGCCCCAGTTCCTCCGCCCTGAGTGGATCAATCTTAACGGCACGTGGTCCTACGCCTTCGATCCCGGCCTGTCAGGCGGCGAGCGCGGCCTGCATTTGGCGACCGGATTTCCTCAGAAGATCACCGTGCCGTTCTGCCCTGAAAGCCCCCTGTCGGGCGTCAGGCATGTTGACTTCATCCCCGCCATCTGGTATCACCGCACCATCCGCATTCCGGCTGCGTGGCGCGGCAGGCGCGTGCTCCTCCACTTCGGCGCCGTTGACTATGAATGCGAGGCGTATGTTGACGGCGCGCCGGCCGGGCGGCACATCGGCGGCGCCGCATCGTTTTCGTTTGACATCACCGGGCTCGTGAAACCGGGCGGCACGCATCACCTTGTCGTCCATGCCGTTGATGACACGCGCTCGGGCAGCCAGATGCTCGGCAAGCAGTCGCAGTCATATCACTCGGCCGGCTGCATGTACACGCGCACCACGGGCATCTGGCAGACGGTCTGGCTCGAAGCGGTGCATCCGCAGGGCCTGAAGGCGGTGCACGTCATTCCCGACGCGTGCGGCGGTTCGTTCACGTTCATCCCCGCGTATCACGAGATCATGCCCGGCCGGCAGTTCCGCGCCGTGGTACATGACCACGCCCATGTGGTCGCGGAGGGGCGTGCGAGCGCGGCGCAGGGCGCGGCGGTCACGGTGAAGATCCCGAACCCCAAGTTGTGGTCGCCATGCACACCGTTCCTGTACGACATTGTATTCCAAGTCATCGACCAGCGCGGCCGCGTGATCGACGAGGCGGCCAGCTACGCCGGCATGCGCACCGTTGACGTGGCGGGCAACCAGGTGCATCTTAACGGCGAGCCCGTCTACCTGCGCCTCGTGCTCGACCAGGGGTTCTACCCTGACGGCATCTGGACCGCGCCGAGCGATGCGGCGCTCAAGGGCGACATCGAGCTTGCCATGCGCGCCGGATTCAACGGCGCACGGCTCCACCAGAAAGTGTTCGAGGAGCGCTTCCATTACTGGGCGGACAGGCTGGGCTACCTCACCTGGGGCGAGTCGCCAAGCTGGGGAATGAAACTGCCCGGCGGCCCCGCGGCATACAACTTCCTCAATGAATGGCGCGAAATCATCCAGCGCGACCGCAATCACCCCTCCCTCATCGCATGGACGCCGTTCAACGAAACAAGCGGGAAGCACGGCGGCTTCGATGCCCGGCTCCAGTGCGATGCCTACCATCTCACCAAGGCGCTCGACCCGACGCGCCCCGTCAACGACGCCAGCGGCTGGTCGCACACGCTGACCGACCTGTTCACCGTCCACACCTACGAGCAATCGCCTGCCAGGCTCAGGAAATCGCTCGCCAAGACCGCTGACGGCGGCGTGTGGGCCTGGGCGCCCCAGCCACAAGTCGCGTATGCCGGCCAGCCGTACATCGTTGACGAGTTCGGCGGCATCAAGTGGATTCCGCGGCGCCACCGCGCGTTCAGCGACCGCTCATGGGGCTACGGCAACGCTCCGAAATCGGAACAGGAATTCTACGCGCGCCTCGAAGGCCTCGTCGACGCAATTCTCGCGCACAAGCATATCTGCGGCTTCTGCTACACCCAGCTCACTGATGTCGAACAGGAGCAGAATGGCATCTACAACTACAACCGCACAAGGAAATTCGACATGAAACACATCGCCCGCATCTTCCGAAAGACGCAGCCAAGATAGCTGCGGATGAAGCGGAACACTGACGCACTGGATACTGAATACTGAACACTAACCGCCCGCCACCATGCCCTCCCGTCCCAATATCCTGTTTCTGATGACTGACCACACGAACGCGCAGGCGATCGCGCCGGGCAGCCAGTGCATCAAGCCGCATCTGGACGCCTTAGCGGCCGAGGGGGTGCGTTTCGCGCGCTGCTACACGACCAACGCGATCTGTTCGCCTGCGCGCGCATCGCTGATGACCGGGCTGTACGCCTCGACCCACGGCATGTGGGATTGCACCCATACGCAGCGCAAGGACTGGCTCGACGTGCCCGCGGGCAAGTTCCCCTTCTTCCCGGAGCGGCTCGCGGAGGCAGGCTACCGCAACGGCTACTTCGGCAAATGGCACGTCGAGCAGAGCGTCAAGCTCGACGACTTCGGCTGGCACGAGTACGATGCCGGCTGTGCCAACAAGCGTGGCAAGGAGATCCCCGGCACCGCCGTGATGGTCCCGAAGGAAGGCTATACTGACTATCATCTTGCCGGCGTCTGCGAGGATGACGGCACCGGCCATCCCGCGTTCGACAAGGGCATCGATTTCATCCGCCGCCATGTGAAGACGCATGCCCGCGCGGACGGTTCACTCGGCGCTCCCTTCTGTTGTTTCGTCTCAACGGCCGAGCCGCACGACCCGTATCTACCTCCCAGGCGCTTCTTCGACCTGTACGATCGTGATGCGATCTCGCTCAGCCCTACGCTGCACGACGTACTGGCCGGCAAGCCCGAGGTCCTTCAGCGCATGCGCGCCGTCTGGTCCGGCCTGAGTGACAGTGACTGGCGCACGGTTGCCGCGTGCTACTGGGCGACGATCTCCTTCATCGACAGCGAGATCGGGCGCATCATCTCCTTGCTGAAGGAGACAGGACAGTATGACAACACGATCATCGTCTTCACGAGCGACCATGGCGACATGATGGGCGCGCACGGCCTGGTGACAAAAGGCGTCGCCACGCCCTACGAGGAAGTGTACAACATACCCTTCATTCTCCGTGTGCCGCGGAACATGACCAACCATGAGAACGGACACGCGGTGATCAGCATGGTTGATGTTGCGCCCACGCTGCTCGATCTGTGCGGCGCAACGCCGATCGCGCAGTGCCATGGCCGCTCCATGCGCAGATTGCTCGAAGGCGCCGATGACGTGCGCAACTGGCAGGACGCGTATGCCGAGTTCTACGGCCAGCGCTTCGTCTACACGCAGCGCATCGTGTGGCACGAAAACTGGAAGTACGTGTTCTCGCCCGGCGGCATCGACGAGCTCTACGACCTCAGCGCCGACCCGCATGAACGCAACAACCTTGCGGACGATCCTGCTCATCGCCCGATGCTGCTTGACATGACAAGACGCATGTGGCGCACGATGAAGGCCATCGGCGACGAATCGCTGCTCAGGTCGCAGTACGCCACGCTGCGCACCGCGCCCGTCGGGCCGGAAGGGTGTGAGGATTGGGTCGGGTGTTCGTAGTCGCGTCGCGTGAGGCGCGATGGGCTCTCTCGCGAGCCCACTACAAGCGAAGGCGCTCCGCTCGCGCGCACAAATACGCCCCAACTTCCAACTATCGACTACCGAGGACGAGGACGACGACGAGTACGAGCACGATCCACTGAATACTGAACACTGAATACTGAATACTCATTAGCGGTCACCGGGGACGGTGACCCTCCAAGCCGATTACCGATCACCGATCACCGATCACCGACCACCTGCCTTCCGAGCCTCCTCCCCATGCAGATGACGTTGTCGTCATGAAAGCCAAGCCTCTCGTAGAAGGCAACGACACCAAGATTCGTCTTCCGCACATTCAGGTTGACCTTTGTGCAGCCCATGTCCCCGAGCAGCCCGATCGCCGATTCAACCATCCTGCTGCCGAACCCGCGCGTGCGCACAGCGGGCGAGACAGCCACCCAGTTCAGCCAGCCGCGCCGCCCGTCGTAGCCTGCCATGACCGTGGCGACGACCCGCCCGTTCAGTTCGCCCACGAGGAACAACTGTGGCTGAAACGCCGTCTTACGCGCGATATCCCCCCTCGGATCGCTCGACGGGACCGTCAGCCCGCACACGCGCCACAGCCGCATGACCGCCCGTTCCTCCCCGGGCGCGAACGGCCGTATGAGCAGTTCGCCGGCACAGGCGTGCGCGGACGCGTCGACGACACGTTCGCCTTTGACGGGCGAATAATCCTGCGTGATACCGCCGTTCACCATGATGCGCTCGAAGAAACACTTGATGCCCGCCGCCATGCCCAGGTCTCTCGAGCTCTGCATGTGGAAATGCAGGTGCGGCGCGGTGGAATGCCCCGAGTTGCCGCACAAGCCGATGATCTGGCCGCGGCGCACGCGATGCCCTGCGCGCGCATACACGCATCCATGGCGCAGGTGCGCAAGGATCGAGTACAGGCGCTCGTCATGCCGGATGATGACGCAGTTGCCCAGGGCGGAATACGGATTGACCACATGCGGCATGTTGTCATGCACGCCGTCGATGGCTTCGACGGCGACGCCGTCAAGCGGGCAGAGCACCCTTCGGCCGAACACGCAGCAATCCTCATTCGTCTTCCCGTCGGACTCGAACCATTTCCCCTTCGCGTTGACCGCGACGATGTCGAACGCGCCGCGCTGCGCGCGTGACGAGACGTGGTAGTTCTGTTTCTTCGTGTCGCCGCCCCAGAAGATGAAACACTCACCCTCGAGCGGAAACAGCAAGTTGTGCATCGTTCGCATCGCGCGCTCCATACGGTTGACCTTGTGCCATGCATATTGTACAATATCGCAATGTGAAATGCTTAACCACGCATGCGAATCTCCCATGACCCATCGTGAACGCTCCATCGCGGCGCTGACGTTCAAACCTGTCGACCGCATACCCTTCGAGCCCGGCTGGCCGCGCGAATCGACGCTCAACACATGGCGCACACAGGGCCTCCCCGCCGAAGGCAACTGGTTTGACCATCTGACCGCAACGCTCGGCATCGCGTACGACCATGCGAAATCGCCCTGGGTCGATCTGGGCGCTGACTTCACCCTGATCCCGCGCTTCGAGGAGAAGGTCATCGAGCATGACGGCTCCCATTTCATTGTCCAGGACTACAAGGGCAACATCTGCGAGATCGCCGACACGTTCGACGTGACCTATCTGCGCCAGGCAAAGGATTTTGTCACCCGCCGCTGGATCAGGTGCCCGGTCGAGAGTCGCGCGGACTGGGAGGCCATGAAGGAACGCTACCGGCTCGATTCCCCCGGCCGCTTTCCTGCCGATTTCGCGGCACGGTGCGAACGCGCGAAGCAGCGCGATTATCTGCTCACCGTCTCCGTCAACGGGCCGTTCTGGCAGTTGCGCGAATGGTGCGGCTTCGAGGGATTGTGCATGCTCATGGCCGACGACCCTGGGTTCGTGGACGAGATGGCCGCGTTCTGGAACGATTTCGTCGCCGCCATGCTCGAACGCGTCCTGAAGAGCATCGCTCCCGACCGGCTGTATATCAGCGAGGACATGGCATACAAGGCAAAGGCGATGATCTCGCCCGCGATGACCCGCAGGTTCTGCATGCCGTGCTGGACGCGCTGGACGGCGCTCGCCAAGGCAGCCGGCGTCCCGCTCATCGACATGGACAGCGACGGGTACGTCGGCGAGCTCATCCCCCTCTGGATCGAATCGGGCATCAATGTCTCCGACCCGGTCGAGGTGGCTGCGCACAATGACATCAACGAGTTCCGTTCGCTCTACGGCAGGCGCATGGCGTTCCGCATGGGCGTGGACAAGCGCGCCATGGCCAAGGGCGGCCAGGCGATCCGCGACGAGCTCGACCGTATCGCCCCCGTCGTCCGCGGCGGCGGGTTCATCCCCGGCTGCGACCATGGTGTGCCCGGCGATGTGTCCTGGCCCGCCTTCGTCGAGTATGCCGGGTTGCTGGCCCGGATGACCGGCTGGCTCTGAGTTCGGGGACGGTACGGCAATGCGCTGCTTTCTACTGGCACGGTGGTTCCCGGGCGCCACGCTCTCGCTCCTCGCACTGCTGCCGTGCCCGGCCCACGCCGCAACGCAGACGCTGCTCGACCTGCGCGCGCCCTCGATCGAGGATAACCTCTGGGACGGGATCGGCAGCGGCAACGAACTCCGCGTCTTCACGCTCAACCAGGGCATCCTCGTCGACGGCAGCGCCGAACGCAGGCTGCCCTTCGGCGCC
>JAAYZF010000061.1 GCA_012514975.1 bacterium | reverse complement strand
CTGACGACACAGTGCATGTGCGTCTTCATCACGGGGATCGACACGACGTAGTCGAACTCCGCCATGGCGCCACAGACCATCAGATGATTCAGCACGGTTCCGCCGGGGACCGTTGTTCTGCGCGCAGGCAGCTTGTCGAGGTCGATGAGCGGCAGGCCGCGTTCGCGAACGACGGCGGCAATACCCGTCGACTCGAGACATTCGAGCGGTTTGACGCCGATGATCGTGCTTTCGCCCACGGAGACGTCAGCGCCTGCCTTCACGAAGAAATCACATGCAGCGGCGACGACGGACGGATGCGTGGTGATGCCTTTGCGGGGCGGAACGAGCCTTCCCGCATTCGGCTTGAGCAGGACGCGCGTGCCGTGGAAATCAGGGAGGGCAAGCGCTTCGAGCGCTGCGCGCGCATTGGCATACGCATCCGCGCCGTGGCGGACGGCGACAAAGGGTTCTGGTGCAGGCTGGGGCGTCATAATTCGTGTGGTGCCTGGTGTGGGAGTCGCAGTTTCCGAGGCGGTGGGGAAAGGCGGCATGGCGGCCATGCCGTACAGGTTGCCGGCACTGTCATGCGGTCTTTTTCCGTCGTTGATACAGGGGCGCGACATTGCACCGCGCGGCCCATTCGTCATAGATGGCGGTCATCGTTTCCATTCGTGCGGGCTCTGATGCAGCGAGATTGTTGAGTTCAGTGCGGTCATCGTCGATGTTGTACAATTCCCACGGTTCGCCCGGGTCACCTGCCTTGCCGACGATTTTCCACGGGCCCTGGCGCACGGCGCGGTTGTCCTCGTGTTCCCAACAGAGCGCTGGATGGCCGGCGCGCGTGCCGCCGCGAAGCACGGGCAGAAGGCTGAGCCCTTCGCATGGCGTGATCGCGTTGCCGTTGCGCTCGGCAGGGTACGTTGCGCCTGCAACGTCGGCGCACGTGGGCATGATGTCGATCACATGCGTGATCTCGGTGCACCAGGCGCCGCCCGCGGCGACGACCCCGGGCCAGTAGGCGATCAGCGGCGTCGAGATGCCTCCTTCCTCGGTATCGCGCTTGAAGCGGCGGAGGGGCGTATTGCTCACATTCGCCCACGGCTGGCCGTAACTGCAGAAGCTGTCGGGCGTGCCGGTGGGGGCGCCGGGCTTTCCGCGCTCGACCTTTTCCGCGCAGCCGCCGTTGTCGGCGAGGAAGAGGACGAGCGTGTTGTCAGCCTGTCCGGTCTGTTCGAGCTTTGCCATGACGCGCCCGATGTTCTGGTCCATGCGGTCGATCTGCGCGGCATAGACAGCCATGCGGAGCGCGAGCTCGTCCTTGTGTTCCGCATCGGCCCACGCGGCGCCAGACCGCGGCGGGAGGGGCCAGCCTGCGCTGACGAGGCCGATGTCGCGCATGCGCTTGTGGCGTTGCGCACGGATGTCGTCCCAGCCCTTCGTGTAGATCTCGCGGTATTTCCTGATGTCGTCTTCCCAGGCATGAAGAGGCCAGTGCGGCGCCGTGTACGCAAGATAAAGGAAGAACGGCTTGGGCTTGGGCGCGTGCCTGCCGATGAGCTCGATCGCGTTGTCCGTGAACGCATCGGTCATGTAGAACGCGCCTGGTTCGGGCGTGTACGGCTCGTTGTTGCGCGCCATGACACGTCCGTCGGAGAGAGCCCAGTAGCTTGAGGCGCCGCTGATGAGGCCGAAGTATTCGTCGAACCCGCGGTCGCAGGGCCAGTGCGGGCGTTTCTCGCCGACATGCCACTTGCCGCTCATGAGCGTGGTGTATCCGGCGGCGCGGAGCACTTCAGCAACTGTCACGCAGCTCTCGCCGAGAAAGCCGCGGTAGGCGGGAAGATTCTCTTCGCCGACCATCCAGCCGACGCCGGCCTGGTGCGGATACAGGCCGGTGAGCAGCGCCGCGCGCGTCGGGCAGCAGCGCGCCATGTTGTATGCCTGGGAGAACCGCATGCCGCGGCTGGCCAGGCGGTCGATGTTCGGTGTCATGATCTCCGAACCGTAGCAGCCTAGATCGGAGAACCCCATGTCATCAGCCAAGATGACGATGATGTTGGGCCGCCGGGCGGGAGGGTGAGGCAAGCCGGACATTCCAAATGCGCGGCCGAGTGAAAGGGTGGCTGCCGCGCCACCGGCAAAGCGGAACAGATCGCGTCGCGAATACGTGCGCAAGCGTGCGGGCTGTTTCATGCCACCAACTATAGCAAAATCGCGCGGGAAAGGGTAGGGGAGCTGAATGCTCGATGCTTCCGTTTACACCAGATATTTCTCCGCTGTCGCATCGCTGTTCCTGCCAATCCAGTCGCGGAGCAGGGCGCGGTGAGCCTTCAGGACGTCCCTGTGCTTCTCGTCTTCCGCGAGATTGTTCATCTCGCCCGGGTCGGCCTCAAGATCAGTCAACTGCTCGCGATGCGCACCCGAGTCGTACAGATTGTACTTGTAGCGTTTCGTGACGATCGAGCGGCCGAACTGCGTTTCGACGGGCACATACTCGCGCAGGGTCGAAGGGGAGCGCCCCTCGGCCATCGGGCGCGCGCTGCAGCCATGCAGCGACGCCGGCGGCTCGATGCCCGCGTAATCGCACATTGTCGGTATCAGATCGAGCCCGCTGGACACGAGATTCGCCGCATCGGCCACGCCCGACTTTGTTTTGCCCTTCCAACTGATGATGAACGGCACGCGCATGGCCTCCTCGTACAGGATGGATTTGTGCTCGAGCTTGTGCGCGGCATCGAGATCGCCATGGTCGCTGGTGAAGATGACGACAGTGTCTTCATCGAGGCGCGTTTCGCGCAGGGCGTCCAGCACGACGGCGATCTCGGCATCAACGCGCTCGGTCAGCCGCGCGTAAGCCCAGCGGTGCATGCGCCAGTCTTCATCCGACCAGTGTGCGCGGATGTACTTGCGGAACTCGCGCATGTCGACGATTTTCGAGACGGCCCCGGGTTCGAGTGCCGGGATGGCGTAGTTCTCCGGCAGGGGAGGGCAGAGGGTGTCGAGGAACGTGCCGCGGTCAACGCCGTCAGGCAGCTTGAGCGCATCGTCGAGGCAGTCAACCGCCGGGCCGTCCATGGGTTTTCTGCCCTTGGAGCGGTGCTCGGCGTTGAT
>JAAYZF010000006.1 GCA_012514975.1 bacterium | reverse complement strand
CGTACTGCCCGGCGAACTTGCGCGTCTTGTACTTTTTCGCCATGGCGGTATGGGCGAACAGGCCGGCAATCGCGGCCGCAACAATCATCAGCACTGCAATCTTCTTCATCTCTTTCTCCTTCAATCCACTCCGGTGATTACGGCCGCCTTGGCCCCGGGGCTTACTTCGCCGTCCGGTCCGGCAGGCACTGCATCATATCGCGGAACAACTCGTCGTAACGGTTAAGGATTTCGCGTGTCCACATGTATTCGGCCTGCGTATTGAGCACCATGGCAAAGGGGTCGATGCCGCCGGTGAGTCTCGACCGCGTGTCCTCGGACGTCCAGAGCAGCGCGCCGGTGCGCGCATCGATGAGATCTATGCGGACGCGGACGCGTGTCTTGGCATAGACGAGGCCCCATGAATGGTATTCCTCGAGCACGTGGCCGAAGACGAGCATGTCGGCGTTGACGGCGCTCTCGAGCTCCTGCCAGTTCTTCTGGTCGATGGCCGCGCGGGTGAGGTCTTTCAGCCGGGCGTCGGTATGGCTGGTCCGCTGGACGTCATAACTCTTGTGCGAGGTGAGCTGGGCGACGAACGTGCGCCGGGCGAACTCATCCGCCGTTTCATACGGTGAATCGTTCTTGAACGGCAGAACGGCAATCGAGCGGTACTGGCCCTTGACGGCGAGGGCGACGTGGTCGCTCGAGTAGTTGATCGCCTCGATGGGGTTCTCATAGGGCGCGAGGGCGCATCCGCCGATGAGGGCGGCCACGGCGAGGGCGGCGAGACTGTTGAGGCGATACGTGTTCATGGAGCGGTATCAGAATGAAGCGCCGACATTAAACGTCAGGCCGTCGAGCGCGTTCCAGTCCTTCGATTCGGAATCCTTGACGATGGGGAAGCCGTAATCGAGGCGCAGCGGGCCGATGGGCAGGTTGACGCGCAGGCCCATGCCGGCGCTGAGGTTGATCTCGCCGGCGTTGTCGCGCGTTTCCTCGTCGATGTAATACGAGCCGTTGCGCAGGGGGAGGCCGCGGTAGTACGTCCGTTT
The DNA here is from genome assembly GCA_012514975.1 of bacterium. Classification (GTDB taxonomy): domain Bacteria; phylum Auribacterota; class UBA3054; order UBA3054; family JAAYZF01; genus JAAYZF01. The sequence goes on along the minus strand of JAAYZF010000006.1, from coordinate 8,466 downwards.
CTTCCACCAGACGTTGCCTGCGTCCATCCACAGCGCGCCGCGGATGTTGAGCTTGTCGCTGAAGGCATAGATCGGGAATGTGTACTCGATGCTGCCGAACAGCTTCGACGTGCCGCCGAGGGCGTTGTCGCGCGAGTAGTCCTTGGGCCCGCCCATGCGGTAGCCGAACCCGCGGAGCTCGTACGGGCCGCCGAGGAAGAAGCGGTCGAAGAGCGGCGTGTCGTCGGTGGCATAGCCGGCCGAGCCGCGGACTTCAAGCACGTGCGGGCCGCTGAACGGGTACTGCGGTTTGTGTGGCAGTGTCTCGAAGAGTTTGAGGTACTGCTCGTGTTTGGCCTCGACGATGCCGTAAAGGGCGCTGCCGGCGCCGATCTTGCCCATCAAGGTGCTCAGCCCGCCGCGCGTGGGCAGGACGAGGCTGTCACGCGTGTCGCGCGTAAGCGTCAGTACGGGGGACGACTGGAAGTAGGTGCCCTCTTCGTCCTCGAGGTACTTGTCCTTCTCGGTGTAATCCTCCCAGCCGTACACTTTCTTCACGATGCGGCGGATGCGGCCGGTTTTGGGGTTGAGCCTGCGGCGTATGACGGTGGTGGCCACGGCGTCGTCGCTCAGGACGCGGTCGCCAAGGTCGATCGAGTCTTCCACTTCGACGTCGATGAACTCGCCGATGACGGTGAGGTCTGCGCGGATGCTGCCGATGTACTTTCCGAGGTAGGGCACCCAGCGGAAGCTGATGGGAGTGCCCAGGCGGACGTCGCCGCCGACGCGCATGATCTTGTAGTCGGGCGCGAGGAAGTTGTGGGTGCGCCAGAAGATGTCGAATCCGGCGGAGACCTTGTGGCCGTGGAGCGTTTCGTAGAGGAAGTACGGCTCGGTGAAGCTGAAGATGTAGTCCATGCGTTTGAGGCCGACCTCGGCGCGCAGCCGCACCTTCTGCCCGCCGCCGACGAACCAGTTGCGCCAGTTCTGCCAGTCGAAGTTCGACTGTGAGATCTCGGCGAAGCCGACAAACGAGTCAACGCTCGAGAACCCTGCGCCGAACCCGAGCTTGCCGGTGCGCTTCTCGTTGACGTTCACGTAGACGTCCTTGGCGTTGGGCACGCTCTTGCTGTCGACGTCGCGAATCTCCACCTTGTCGAAATAATCGAGATTCTGAAGCTTCTGCTTGCTCGTTTCCTCGCGGTAGTAGTTGTAGCGGTCGCCCGGGACGATGTTCAGCTCGCGGCGGATCACGACGTCCTTGGTGCGCTTGTTGCCCGTGATGTACACGTTGCCGAAGTCGAACAGCGATTTCTCGCGCACCTCGAAGAACACATCGATCACCTTCACCTGCTCGGTCGACTCGGGCGAGAGAAGGGACTTGGTGCTGACGCCCGCATCGGCATAGCCGAACGAGCGGTAGTAGTTGCGCAGATTGTCGGCGTCCTGCTCGACGGCCTGCGGCGAGAAGACGCCGCCTTTGCGGAGGCCGACCTCGTAGAAGAGGTTGGTTGCCTCGAACCCGCGCAGTTTCGCCTGGCGGATGGTGATCTTCCCGACCTGGTACGGCGGGCCTTCGTTGATCGTCACGTCAACGATCAGCCCGTCGTTCGCGGGCGTGGGCTTGACGGTATAGGTGGCCTCGGCCTCGGCGTACCCGGCTTTCTGGAACATCTCCTTGACCGTGTACATGTCCTCCTTGAGGGTATACTCCTCGAACACCCCTCTCTGGAAGAGCAGGAGATTGCGGGGCTTGGTGTCCATCGCCCACTTGATCTTGAACGTGCTGATGTGCTCGTTGCCGGAGATATTGACCTGGCGGACGTAGGCTGAGCCGCCCTCGTTGACGGTGATCACCGCGGACGCCTCGTTCGCGGCGGTGACATCCTTCATCTCGTAGGTAACGACGGCGCGCGAGAAGCCTTTCCCGACGTAGAGCTTGCGCACGCGCTCGACATCGTCCTTCAGCGTGGCGAGATTCAGCGGCAGACCGGCCTTTGACCGCAGCTCGGCCTCGATCTTCTTTGTCGAGATTTCCTTGTTGCCCTCGATCACCAGCGCCGTGAGCATCGGCCGCTCCTTGACGCGGTACGTGACCACGGCCTTTCCATCCCGCTCGACGCGCTCTACGTCAACCGACTCGAACTCCCCGCTGGCCATCACCTTCTCGGTGTCAGCCTTCGTCGCATCCTCGGAGAAATACTGTCCGGGCTTCGTCTGCAACAGGTCGCGAATGACTTTCTCATCCACGCGGCTGTTGCCGGCAATGATGACCTCACCGACCAGATTGGACAATGACTGTGCACGAACCTGCGGCGCTGCTGCGAGCGCCATACCGAGTACCGCGGCATACAACACGGCACGCGGCACAACCCTGTTAGCCATATACTTCCCCCACGGTTCCATACGTTGTGCGCGCAACGAACCAGATGGCTCGTCACCACAGTGTGTTTTTGCCGGCTTCCTCAGGTACGTCTGCGCTCCCAATCCACAAACCGCACGTTAGTGTGGAGCACGTTGAAGGACTTCCACTATAGCAAAAGAGTCTTCAGAATGCAAGGGGTGTCCACAAGGTTGTCCACACGATTTCCCCAGCAGTGATGAGGCGCCCAGCCTATTCAACGCCGTGGACAAGCAGTGAAAACACCACATCTTGTTTGATGACAAAAACAGTACCGCAACATCTGGCGCACAGACGCCCCCCGGCAACAGCAACACCCCAGCCATGTGACCAAAATGTGAAACCGATGTGGAATGTGTGGAAAAATGGTGGGAAGAGTTGGAAGTTGGAAGTTGGACAAGAGGCGATCACCGATCACCGATCACCGATCACCGATCACCGATCACCGATCACCGATTATCCCCCATGAAACTGCGTTGGGGGATGCCCAAACGACGGGCACCGGTCACCGGCTGTCCGACGCGGGCGCGGGGAGGTTGGTGGCAGTCGCGGGAGCGGCGTCATTGGAGAGGGCAGCCGGGGTCGGTGCGGTGGTGCGTGTGCGGCGGGGCTGATAGACGCTCCGTGTATCTCCGGGCTTTTCGCGCGGGATGACGAGGAGGGTGAAGGCAAAGGCGGCGGCGATGAGCGCGACGCTTCCCACGGCGTAGCAGATCGTGCGGCGCACGCGCGTTGCGTCGGCAAGGGCGATCACCGGGGAGCTCTCGCGTTCGAGTGCGCGCATCGCCTCGACGCATTCGCGCAGGGACGCGTCGTGTTCGAGGAGCATCTCGATGCGGGCGCGCTCGGCGGGGGTGCACGAGCCGTCGACATAGGCGCTCAGGAGATCGAAGTCATGCGCTGCCGGCGCGCGGCCTCGCGCAGCCGCATCGTGCAGACGCCGCCGCAGCAGGTCGTCCACCTGGTCGTTCGGGGAATTCATGGTGTTTCCATCATCGTTCACAGGGTATACGCGAAATCAGCGGTTTTCTTGCACGGCGGTCCTGGGCGGTGTCCGCAAGGGCGCCGGTTCAGGTGCCGACCCTGGCGAGGAGCGGGCGAAGCTCTTCGCGGAGGCGGCTCAACCGGCGGCTGATGCGTGCCTCGCTGCAGTTCATGGCATCGGCGATCCGCCGCAACTGCCAGTTATTGAAGTAGTAGAACTGGACGATCATGCGGTCCTGCTCGGGCAGAGCCGCGACAACGGCGTCGACGGCCGCCTCGAGCGATTCGTTCTCGCGCCGGTCGAGGTGGAGGTAGCCGTCCTCGGCTGCCTGGTCTGCGTCATCGAGGCGGAGCGGGACGGTATCGATATGTTTCCGCTGCGCGCGTCTTCTCTCGCGGTCGATAAGCACGTGGAGGAAGATGAGCGAGAGGAAAGTCGAGAGCGGCGCGCGGCCGGAGTATTTCGCGAGCACGCCTTCCGATTCGGCCGTGCCGAGGAGTTTGAGCACGTAGTCGGAGAAGACGTCATCGAACTGGTATTCGAGGCCGCGGCGGCGGGCAATGACGAAGCACAGTTTCCTCGAGCGTGCGAGAAGCGCCTGCCACGCCTGCTCATCTCCTCGGACGCATTGCCGGGCAAGTTCCAGGTCGTCCGCCGTGGAAGAGCCGGCGCATGCACTGGCGTGTTCCTCCTTTTCGGACATGGATGCCTCCTTGGATTACGGCGCAGGGCGGTCAGCTGCCGGGGCGCAGCCGCGTCTCCCGTGGTGCGCCGGCGCATCACATTGTACTTAAAGGCCCGCGGCAAATCAAGAAGCGCCCGCCGGTTGACTTTTGCGCGCGCATTGGGTATGCTATACGTGAGCCTGGAACAGGGCGCGTACGCAAGTCAGCCATCCCACAATGAACACAACGCACACACGGTTCACGTCCGCACGCTGGCCGATTGCAGGAGCCGCACTGCTGGTGCTGTGCATCACCGGCGGGGCATGCCTTTTTTACAGCCAGCAGCGCCGCCTCATTCTCGAAGACGCCGAGAAGGAGCTGAGCGCCGTTGCGGACCTGAAGGTGCATCAGATCGAGCAGTGGCGCGCCGACCGGCTGGCCGACGCGGGCGTTGTGATGGAGAGCCCGCTGCTGGTCGAGGCGGTCGCCCGCTGGCTCGCACAGCCGGACAGCGAGCCCATCGAGTACGTCCTCACCCGTTTCCGCGGCATCGCACAACACAAAGGCTACACCAACATCCTGCTTCTCGACACCAACGGCGCCGTGCGGCTCGCGCTGAACAGCACGTGCGTCGAGGCCGACCATGAGGGCCTGGCGCTGATGAGCGACGCCTCTGCCGCGCGCACGCCGCTCATGACCGACCTGCACGAGCCGCCCGGCTCGGCCGTGCCGCACCTGAGCGTTGTGGCTCCCCTGTTCCGGCAGCAGGGCGGCGCGACCGTGACGGTGGCGGCCGTCATGCTTGTCATCGACCCGTCGCGCTTTCTCTATCCGCTGATCCAGAGCTGGCCGATGCCGGGCGCGTCGGCCGAGACGCTCCTTGTCCGCCGCGAGGAAGGCGCGGTGTTGTTTCTTAACGAGCTCCGGCATCGGACGGGAACGGCCATGCGGCTTGCCATCCCGCTGAGCGAGACGAACGTGCCGGCGGTACAGGCCGTCCTCGGGCACGAAGGCATGTTTCGCGGGCTCGACTACCGGGGCGTCGACGTCCTGTCCGCGACGAGGCGCATTCCCGGTTCGCCGTGGTTCATGGTTTCGAAGGTTGACGCGGACGAGGCGCTGGCCGCCTGGCAACAGCGGGCAGGGCTGATCCTTGGCGCGACGTTCGCGCTGCTCGCGGCCACGCTCGCCTGCGCCGGATGGCTCTGGCAGAGAACCAGACGCAGGCACTTCCAGCGCCTCTACGTCTCGGAAAGCCAGCGCACACGCGCGGAACAGGCGCGGGAGGAGCTGCTTCGCACGCTGCGCGACAGGAACGAGGAAATGGAGAACCTGCTCTATGTCAGCTCGCACGACCTGCGTTCGCCGCTCGTCAACATCCACGGCTTCAGCCAGCGCCTCGGCAAGGCAGCGACCGAGCTCAGCTCGATCATCGATTCCGCCGTCAGCCTCGAAGCGCTGCGCGACAGCGCGCTGCCGGTCGTGCGCGAGCGCATTCCCGCGTCGCTCGGCTACATCACCACCAGCGCCGCGAAGATGGACTCGCTGATCTCCGGTCTGCTCAAGCTCTCCCGGCTGGGCAGGATGCCGCTCACTCCTGTCGAGCTTGACATGAACAAGCTGATCGCCAGCGTCATTGTGAATCTCACGCACCAGGCCACGCAGGCTCATGCGGCCGTCTCGGCGGGCCCGCTTCCGCCATGCGCGGGCGATGAAGCGCAGATCAGCCAGGTCTTCACGAACCTCGTTGACAACGCCATCAAATATGGCTGCGGGGACCGCCGGCTCGAGATACGGATCACCGGGCGCATCGAGAACGCGCTGGCAGTCTATTGTGTCGAAGACAACGGGCCGGGCATCGCCCGCGATCACCAGGAAGGCGTCTGGGGTCTCTTTGCCCGGCTTGACCCGCAGGGGCCGGTGGCGGGCGAAGGGCTCGGGCTGACCGTGGTGAAACGCATCGTCCAGCGGCACTGCGGCCGCGTCTGGCTCGAGTCGGACCAGGGGCGCGGCAGCCGTTTCTTCGTTGCCCTGCCGCGCCAGAAACGCCCGGAAGGCATCGCGTGACACCGCGCCCGGGGACACCAAGGAGAAGCGCACATGGAACAGGCGAAGGATTTCAAGGACGTGACTATCGTGCTGGCCGAGGATGACGACGGGCACGCCGAACTCGTCATCGAGACGCTCAAGGAGGCGGGCATCTGGAACGAGATCGTGCGCCTGCGGGACGGAGACGAAGCCCTCGCCTTCTTCTTCGGCGCACGGGAACGCGAGCCGCGGTACGAACCGGGCCGCGCGTATCTCCTCCTGCTCGACATCCGCATGCCGAGGGTGAACGGCGTGCAGGTGCTCGATCGCATCAAGAACGACGAGCATCTCCAGCACATGCCCGTCATCATGCTCACCACCACGGACGATCCGCGCGAGGTCGAGCGCTGTTACCAGCTCGGCTGCAACAACTACATCACGAAGCCGGTGGCATTCCCGGCGTTCACCGAGGCGCTCAGGCGGCTTGGGCTGTTCCTGCTGATCATGAAGGTGCCGCGCCTCAAAACCTGACATGCCAGCCATGCCTGACTCCGAGACAACGCCCGCTCTTCCCATCCTGATCGTCGAGGATGACGCGGGCCTCGCCACGCTCGTCGCCGAGACGCTGCACGCCGAAGGGCTGCGCACCGTCATCTTCAGCGCCGGGCGCGATGCGCTCGCGTGGCTCGAAGGCAACGAGGCCGCGCTGCTCATACTCGATTACACGCTGACCGACATGAACGGCACGCAGTTCCTCGCCAGGGCGGGCGCGCAGGTGACCGCGCGCACGCCGTTCATAGTCGTCACCGGCCTGGGCGACGAGCGCATCGCCGTTGACATGATGAAGCGCGGCGCGCGCGACTACCTCGTCAAGGGGCTCAGCCTGCTTGACGTCCTGCCCGTCACCGTCAGGAACGTCCTCTCGCAGGTCGAGACGGAGCGCCACCTGGCCCTTGCGCGGCAATCGCTCGAGAACGTCGAGCATCGCTACCAGCGGCTGTTCGAGGACGCGACCGAGGGCATTGCCGTCGCCGATTTCGAGACAGGCGAGCTCCTCGAGTGCAACAATGCGTTCCTCGACCTCACGGGGTACGCCCTTGACGAGCTCGTCGGCAGGTCGCAGAAGATGCTCCACCCGCCCGAGGAAGGCGACAGCCCCGTCTCGCGCGATTTCGCCCTGCACCAGTCTGAAAAACAGGGCCAGACGCTCGCCTCGCGCATGGTCACCAAGTCCGGCGCGCTCAAAGATGTCGAGATCAAGGCCAATGCGGTCGACATAGGCGGCCGCAGGGTGATGATCGCGTTCTTCAGGGACGTTACCGCGCAGCTCCGCATCCAGCGCGAGCGCGCGGTCATGCTCGATCTGCTCAAGCTGATGAACGAGAAGACCGACACGCGCGAGCTCGTCCGCTGCGTCACCGCGACCGTCTGCGAGTACACCGGCTGTGAAGCCGCGGGCATCCGCCTGCGCAAGGGGAATGACTATCCGTACTTCGAGACGCGCGGCTTCCCGCCGGAGTTCGTCGAGGCGGAGAGCACGCTCTGCGTGGTTGACATCAACGGCCAGATCGCCCGCGACGAGCTCGGCCATCCGCTCCACGAATGCATGTGCGGCAACGTGCTCCACGGCAGGTTCGATCCTTCGCTGCCATTCTTCACGCCCAAGGGCAGTTTCTGGACGAACAGCACGTCGGAGCTCCTTGCCACCACCACGGTGAAGGAGCGCCAGGCCCGCACGCGCAACCGCTGCAACGACGACGGATACGAGTCCGTCGCGCTCATCCCTCTCTGCACCGGCGGCGGGATGATCGGCCTGCTCCAGTTGAACGACCGGGCAAAGGGGCGCTTCACCCGGCAGCTCATCGAGTTCCTCGAAGGCGTGGCCGACCAGGTGGCCATTGCGCTCGCGCAGCGCACTGCCGAGGCCGCGCTGCGCGAAAGCGTCAAGCGGTTCGAGGATATAAGCAACGCGGCCGGCGAGTTCATCTGGGAAACCGGGCTCGACCAGCGCATCACGTACATCAGCAGCCGCGTGTTCGACATCCTCGGCTACCGTCCGGACGAGATGCTTGGCCGCCGCTCGACGGAATTCACCGCCGCCGACACCGCCGCGTCGATCACGGCGGCGATAGCCGGGCACCTGCGCTCAGGTTCGAAGTTCATGGATTACGAGCACAGCGCGCTGCACAAGTCAGGCTCGACCGTATGGCTGAGCGTGACCGCCATACCCATCCAGGACGAACGCGGCGAGGTGGCCGGCTGGCGCGGCGTGTCGGTCGACATAACAAGACGCAAGCAGGCGGAGACAGAGCGGCTCGAGATGGAACGCCGCCTCCTCCATGCCCAGAAGCTCGAGAGCCTTGGCGTGCTCGCCGGGGGCATCGCCCACGACTTCAACAACCTCCTCG
>JAAYZF010000060.1 GCA_012514975.1 bacterium | reverse complement strand
GTAGAGGTTGTCAAATTTGGATTTGGTGACCGAGTCGTTGACGTTGACGGCCGGGAAGAGGAGGGCGCCCTGCTCCATCATCTGGTAGAGGCGGTGGACGCCTGTCGTCGTTTCCTCGGACACGCCGCGGATGTCCTTGACCATCGAGTGCCAGAAGCGCCTGTTGCGTCTGAGCTGGCGCTTGAGCACGGCATTGACAATGGCAAGCTCCTTGTTGCCCTGGTCGTCATCGAGAATCGCCGGATCGTCCTCGCCGCGATAGCCGCGGTGAATGAGCAGCGTGGCGTCGCCGCCGTCGTCCACGATCTGGTTCGGCCCCTTCCCGCCGGGGAAGGTGAGTGCCTGGAGCGTGCATTCCCAGTATTGTTCGAGCGACTCGCCTTTCCATGCGAAGACTGGCGTGCCGCTCTTTGCGATCGCCGCCGCCGCGTCGTCCTGCGTCGAGAAGATGTTGCACGAGGCCCAGCGGACGTTCGCGCCGAGCGCCTTGAGCGACTCGATGAGCACGGCGGTCTCCGTGGTCATGTGGAGCGAGCCGGTGATGCGGATGCCTTTGAGCGGCTGCTTTTTCGCATAGCGTTCGCGGACGGCCATGAGGCCGGGCATCTCCTTCTCGGCGATGGAAATCTCCTTGCGACCGAGGGCGGCGAGGCTGATGTCGGCGACTTTGAATTTCGTGCCGGAGTAATCGGGGATGGTGATCGTGCTGCGTGTTGAAGCCATTGTGTTCTCTGGTGCGGTGGTTAGCTGGCGCGCGACGCGGCGGTCATGAAGCCGGCGGTTCGAGCACGTCCACTGGTGAAGTTGTTACGCTTGCGGGGGGCCTGTTGGTGCCTGTGAAATCGAACCCGGGCGGGCTGTACACGGGCGGCGCGCTCCAGTCCGCGTTCCACACGTACTCGGGGAAATCGGTGTCGAAGGCGCTCGGGCCGGTAAGGCCGAACATGGCGATGTCGATCACGCCAAGGCAGGCGCGCGACACAAGGAAATACGAGCCGTGCAGCGCGCCGGAGAAATAGCCGAAGAAGGGATACTTGTTCACATCCTGGTACATCTTGCGCGGCACCTCGATCCAGCAGGTGGCGACGTTCACCACGCCGCGTGCGAACCCGTGGGCCATGCCGACGCGCTTGACGCCGTTGGTCTCCGCGCCGTCACTTCCCTCTTCGGCGGAAGAGGGGCACGCGCAGAACATGATGACGAGAGCCGTTGCGCCGAGCATCAGTGGTTTCATAGGTGCACCTGGAAAACGTTATCGCAGCCGGCAGGCATGCGCCCAGGGGGGCGCGCCGCGCGGGCTGCGTGCGTGGCACGCACATGATGGCGTGCTATTCCATATCCGTCGTCTCGGAAATCCATGGGCTTTCCCACGCGTAGTCCGGCAGGTCGGCCGCGTAGGCGTAGTTGCCGGTGTAGCCGAGCGACAGCAGGTCGCCCGCGCCAAGCAGCGCGCGCACCGCCGTCAGGCTTGCCCCGAGAAGCGGGCCGGTGATCGGCGAGACAAGCGGCCGCGCCGTCACTTCATAACTCATGTTCCGCGGTATCTCGAGCCAGCCGGCGAACAGGTTGGCGCATGCGCGCTGCAGGCCGAAGCCCATCGCCTCGCCCTGTGAATCGAATTCATAGCGGGGCGGCGCGACGAACTCGTCGTTCACCTCGCCGGGGCGGGCATAGGCAAACGCGTCTTCAGGTTCCGCGGCCGTCTGTGCCGCGCCCGCGGCGGGCTGAAGCAGCAGGGCAAGCACGGCTGCAAGGCAGATCATTTTCATTCAGTCCTTCCTTATGCGTTTTCCTGCGTTGAACTGACGATGGCCGCACTGCGCGCGTCACGAACCCCTGGGCCGCCATTGCGTCTCGGGCGCCGGCTGCGCTGGCGGAGGCGGCGCAACGGGGACCATTTCGACCGGGCGCGGCACGGCGGGGACTTCGTCGCCGCGCCCGCGCCGCTCGTCGAGGACCGACTCGTCGACGTCGTCGCCGGCCGCGCCGCGCGTCCTGCGCGTGTCCGCGCCTGCGCCAAGGTCTCTCTTCATCTGTTTCACGCGCATTTTGCCGCCGCTCGTGTCTGTCGTGGGCACGGCGCTTTCAGGCCTGTACAGCCAGTCGCCCTGCCAGACGTAGTCGGGGAAGCCCGGTGCGAGCTGCGTATCGCCGAAGTAGCCGAGCGTAAAGAGGTCGGCCATGCCGGCGCACATGCGGCCGAGCGTGCCGCCGATGCCGGCGTCGGGCGCTTTGACGGTGCTGAGATACCATGGCTCGGGCGTCGAGTATTCGTAGGTGTAGCCGCGTGCGAGCTCGCCGGGCGAGAGCGTCATGTTGCAGAACGAGCGGCCGAGGCCCCACATCATCACGCGCGCAACGGCGACCGTGGTCACCGTGGGCGGAATGGGCTTCTCGGGCCCGAGCTCGAGGCTGGGGACGTTCGCCGTCCGCGGCGCCGCCTGTTGCTCGATGGGCGGCATCGTTTCGAGAGCGGCGCCCGCGGGAACGACCGTCGCGCGCACCGGCGCCGTGTCGCTCGCTCCGGCCGGGTCGCCGGCCTTCCAGCCGTTCGCATGCACGGCTGAAGCCGCGCAGATGAGAATGGCGCACATGGAGTGCATCGATTTCATACCGTATCCCGAATGCTCGTTATCGCGCCCAGGAACACATGTACCCGTCCACGCGGCGGGCAAAGCGCCCTATGGGTTCGTCCAATGCATACACGCGCGGCCAGCGCACCCCGCTGCCTGCGAAGCGGAGCGCATGGCCGTCCGGCTGCCGCTCGGTGACAAACTCGACATACGCATCCATCGAGACGTCGATCGCATCGATGTACCAGCGGCGGCCGGCCTTGCTGAGGTGCATCCGCAATGCCAGGTTCGCCGGGTAGGGCGGCTGTTGCCGCATGGCGGCGGCATGGATGCTCGCAGGCGGCCAGGAGAGCGACAGGGCAACGTCAACATACACAACAACCCCACTGCCCACTGCCTGCACCTCGACGACGGCGCCGGTGAGTGTCTTGACCTGGTAGTCGAATGCGGCACGCGCAAAGGGAACGTTCGTCAGGCTCTCCCGCACGTTCCGCGTGCAATATGCGCCCGCGCCGCCAAGATCGTGCTGCTCGATGGCACGCACAAACGAGGAGGCGACGTCCTGCGGTCCGGCAGTGCAGCCGCCCAATCCCGCCAGTGCCGCCAGCGCCGCCAGCCACACGCCGCCCCGTGTTCTTCCGCTATTCATACCTGATGCGTTATTATAGCAAAAGAGGGGGAAATGTACAATCTACCGCGGCGCCAGCTCGATTTCATCCCCGCGGCCGGGGATGTGCACGCGGGCATCCGGGCGCAGCTCGCGTATCGCGTCGGCCATGGCATTGATGCCGTTTTCCTCGCCGTGGACCAGAATGAACTCGCGGCAGCGCGTGCCGACGCCCTTGACATACTCGAGGAGATCGCCGTGGTCGGCATGTCCGCTGAAGGTGTTGAGCACGACGCGTTCGGCGCGCATCTGGTACACCTGGCCGAAGATCCTCAGCTCCTTCACCCGGTCGACGATCCGTCTGCCAAGCGTGCCCTCGGCCTGGTAGCCGACGATGCAGACGCTGTTCCTCGGGTCTTCGACGTTGTTCTTCAGGTGGTGTAGAATGCGGCCCGCTTCGCACATGCCCGAGGCGGAGATGATGATCATGGGCGTGTGATCGTCGTTGAGCGCCTTCGAGTCCTCGGTCGACACGACATAGGTGACGAGCGACTTGTCGAGAATCCACCTGCCCGTACGGACAAGCTCGACCGTTTCGTCGTCAAACAGCTCGGGGTGGTTGCGGAACACCTCGGAGATGTTGACGGTCAGCGGGCTGTCAACGTAGACGTGGACCGGCGGGATGCGTTTCGCGTGATAAAGGTTGTTCAGCGTGTAGAGAATCTCCTGCGCGCGTTCGAGCGCGAAGGACGGGATGATGAGCTTGCCGCCGCGCTTGTACGTGCGGTTGACCGCGCCGGCGAGCAGGTCCTCTGCCTGGCTGATGTCCTTGTGGTAGCGGTTGCCATACGTGCACTCGATGACGAGCGCGTCGATGTCGGACAACTGCTCGGGGTCGCGCAGTATGGGCAGGTTCTTGCGGCCAAGGTCGAACGCATAGCCGATGCGCATCTGCCGGCCGTCGTCGCGGAGATCGAACACGTGAAGCGCCGCGCCGAGCACGTGGCCCGCCTCGTGCGCCGTGACGGTGATGTCGTCCGTGAGGCGTACGCGCTCGTGGTACGAGTGGCCAGTGAAGAGCCTCAGGACGGCATCGGCGTCGGCCGCGGTGTAGAGCGGCTCGACAGGCGGCTCGCCCTTGCGGTTGTTCTTCTTGTTCAGGAATGCCGCGTCCAGTTCCTGGATGTGCGCCGCGTCACGCAGCATGTGTTCGCACAGGTCGCGTGTCGCATGCGTTGCATGGACGGGGCCGGCATAGCCGTGCTTCGCCAGGAGGGGCAGGCTGCCGCTGTGATCGATGTGCGCATGGGAGAGGATGACTGCATCGAGCCGGTCGAGCCCCTTGCAGAGCGACCCGCATTTCTCCCGCGCGTCCTTGCGGTGCCCCTGGAACAGCCCGCAGTCGCGCATCACGACGCTTTTGTCCGTCATGAGGAGATGGCATGAGCCGGTGACTTCCCTGACGCCGCCGAGAAAACGTATCTTCATTCGTGGACAAGTGTGGTTGCGGTGAATCCGGCAATGGAAGCTATCGCGCCAGGCGCGTGATTCCGGCGCCCAGCGCGTTCAGCCGGCGGTCGATCTCCTCGTAGCCGCGGTCGATGATGTAGACGTTGTCGATCTCGCTCTCCCCTTCCGCGCACAGCGCGGCGATGAGCAGCGCAACGCCCGCGCGGATGTCCGGGCTCGTCAGATGATCGCCATGCAGCGGCGACGGGCCCACGACGACCGCGCGGTGCGGGTCGCACAGCACGATCCGCGCGCCCATGCCGACGAGCCGGTCGGTGAAGAACAGCCTGCTCTCGAACAGTTTCTCGTGGAAGAGAACGGTGCCGGCGCATTGCGTCGCCGTCACGAGCAGGATGCTCACGATGTCCGCCGGTATGCCCGGCCAGGGCGCGCTCTCGATCTTGGGTATCGCGCCGCGGAAATCGCTGACCACCTTCATGTGCTGGCGGCCGTGGACGCGCAGGCTCGTCCCTTCGATCTCAGGCTCGATCCCGAGCTTGCGGTATGCCATGAGCATCATGCGCAGGTCGTCAGGGACGATGTTGGCGATGGTGATCTCGCTGCCGGTTGCGGCGGCGAGGCCGATGAAGCTGCCGATCTCGATGTAGTCAGGGGCGATCGTGTGCGCCGCGCCGCCAAGCTCGCTGACGCCGTCTATCTCGAGGCGGTTGGCGCCGATGCCGCTGATGCGCGCGCCCATGGCGTTGAGCAGGCGGCACAACTGCTGGACGTGCGGTTCGCAGGCGGCGTTGTAGATGGACGTGTGGCCCTTGGCGCAGACTGCCGCCATGAGGATGTTTTCGGTGCCGGTGACGCTCGCTTCATCGAGGAGGATGTCCGCGCCGTGCAGCCCGTGGCGCGCGCGCAGGAGGTATGCGTTTGCCTCCTCGAACACCTCGGCGCCGAGCTGCTGGAGCGCAAGCAGGTGCGTGTCGATGCGGCGTTTGCCGATCTTGTCGCCGCCGGGGATGGGGATGGTGACCTTGCCGCAGCGGTGGAGCAGCGGGCCGGCGAGCGTGATTGCCGCGCGGAGCCTGCGGAAGAGCCGCGGGTCCATTTCGTCCCCGGTCACCGCCTCGGCATTCACGGTCCATGCATGGGGATCGCCGCCGTCCGCGTCAACCCGCACACCCATGCCGCGCAGGATGTCGGCCATGACGAGCACATCGCCGATCAGGGGCACGTTGGCAAGGCTGACCGCGCCGCCCGTCAGCAGGCAGGCTGACAGGACGGGGAGCGCCTCGTTCTTGTTGCCCGACGGCGTCACGGCGCCCGCGAGCGTCCGCCCGCCCTGCACGAGGAATGTGTCTTCCGTTCTCATGGCGTTGCCCCTCCGTGTTCACCTGCCGCCGGCCGCGCGGGGCGCGGGCCGAAGATGGCAGTGCCGATCCGCACCATCGTGCTTCCCTCGGCTGCGGCGATGCGGTAATCATTGGTCATGCCCATTGACAACACTGGGAAATGCTGCGCGCCGCACATGCCCGCCAGGCTGTCGCGCAGCCCGCGCAAGCCGCGGAACGTTGCGCGTATCGCCTCCTCGTCGTCCGTGAAGGGTGCCATGGTCATCAACCCCTTCAGATGCAGGCGCGGCAGCGCGATGACGCCGCGGGCAAGCGCGGCCGCGTCAACAGGCCTCACTCCGTATTTCCGTTCCTCGCCGCTGACGTTCACCTCGATGAGCACGTCAATCGCCCTCCCCGCCTCGGCGCATCGTTTGTCCAGCTCCTGCGCAAGCGAAAGCGAGTCGACCGACTGGATGCAATCGAACAGCGCGACTGCCCGCTTCGCCTTCTTCGACTGGAGGTGGCCGATCATGTGCAGCTCGACGCCCTGGAGCTCTGCCCGCAGGCCGCCCGCGGCGAAATTCGCCTCGGCCTCCTCGACGCGGTTCTCGCCGAGAATGCGCGCGCCTGCCGCGGCGGCGGCGCGGATCTCTTCCTCACCGCGCGTCTTCGTCACCGCGACAATCTCGACAGGCCCGGCGGCCGCGGCGGCAAGCTCGCGCCGTATGGCTTCGAGCCGCGCGGCGATCTCCATGGGCTGAACGTTCATCGAAAGACATTGTACCAAAATCCTCCCGCGAATTGACACACGGGGCCCATTTGGGTATATTCTTTAAAATGGTTGACACGCACGCACATCTCGAGTTCCCCGAGTATGCAGCCGATCTGGACGGCGTGATCGCCCGCGCGGCTTCCGCGGGCGTCACGGCGATGATCTGCGTCGGCGGCGAAATCCCGCGCAACCGCTTCATCGCCGAGCTCGTGGGAATCCGCCGCTGCCTCCGCGCAGCCTATGGAATCCACCCGCATTGGGCGAACGGCAACACGCCCGCGGAAGAACAGTGGGTGCGCGAGCAGTGCGCCGCGCGGACAACGGTTGCCATCGGCGAGATCGGGCTTGACTACTATTATGACTACGCCCCGCGCTCGCGCCAGCGCGATGTGTTCGAGCGCTACCTCGCACTCGCACGCGACGAAGGCAGGCCCGCGATCATCCATTCGCGCGACGCGTTTGCCGATACGTTCGACGTGCTGAAGAACTTCCAGCCGCTGCGCGGTGTCGTCCACTGCTTCACCTACGGGCTGCCTGAAGTCGAAGCGTTCATGAGTCTCGGCCTCCATATCTCGTTCTGCGGCCAGATCACCTTCCCCAAGTGCGACGCCCTGCGCGCCGTGGCATCCGCCGTCCCGCTCGAACGCCTGCTGCTCGAGACCGACTGCCCGTTCCTCGCGCCCGCGCCCCATCGCGGCAAGCGGAACGAGCCCGCATTCGTCCGGCTTACCGCCGAGAAGCATGCCGACCTCCGCGGCCTTTCACTTGGCGCGATCGATGCGGCTACCACACGCAATGCCCTTGCCCTCTTCGGCGATTCACTTCCTGCCGGCGATTGACCGCGATGCCCATTCCCATGATCAGAGCCCACGACAAAATCCTGCAGTGCGACGGCGTCGAAGCAATCAACGCCCGGCAGCTCGACACGTTCCCCTATGAGTATCCCGGGAAACGCATAGACCTGCTCATCGAAACGAACGAGTTCACGGCCGTCTGCCCCTTCTCCGGCCTGCCGGACTTCGGCACCGTCCGCGTGAAATACGTGCCGGGTGCGAAGTGCATCGAGCTGCGATCGCTCAAGTACTACCTCATCTCCTATCGCACCGTCGGCATCTACTACGAGCATGCGGTCAACCGCATCCTCGACGATCTCGTTGGCTGTTGCGACCCGGAGGAAATGACCGTCGAGCTCGAATATACGCCCCGGGGCGGCATGCGGACGGTTGCCGTGGCGCGGTACTCGAGGGGTAAAAGGACCAAAGGGACCAGAAGGACGAAAGGGACACGGGGAGCACAAGCCCCGAAGGCGTGAGCATACCCAGACCATACATCATCAAGTCATCAAGTCATCAAATCACACACCACCAAATCCCCTCCTCCATGTCACGCAAGTACAAGCCGACAGTCGTGCACACGCACATCGCGCCCGCGGTGATCTACTGGTTCACGCGCGCGGCCCTGTCCACCTGCCGGCTGACGGTGGTGGACGGCGCGTACTTCGAGGAGCGCGGGCGCGCGGGGAAGAACATGATCCTCGCCTCGTGGCACAACCGGCTGGTGACGCTCCCCTACTATTACTACTTCACCTACGGTTTCACGAATCTCGCCATGATGGTGTCTCAGAGCCGCGACGGCGAGATGTTCAAACGCCTCCTTGCGCGGTACAAGATCACCGCGGTCCGCGGCTCAGGCTCGCGCGGGGCGACAAGCGCGCTGCGGACGCTTCTGCGCGCGGCGCGCGCGGGGCACGACACGTCGGTCGCGCTTGACGGCTCGAAGGGGCCGCGCTACCGCGTCCAATCAGGCGTCCTCATGCTCGCAAAGATGACCGGCGTACCCATCCTTCCTGTCACGATCGACGCCACACGGAAAATCCGGCTGAAGACATGGGACAGGATGATCGTCCCACTCCCCTTCAGCCGCATGTTTGCAGTGTTTGGCGAGCCCATGACCATCCCGCGCGACGCGGTTGATCTCGAACCATACCGCCGCCGCCTGCAGGACACGATGGATTCCATCTGCGCGCGGGCGGCCATGGGCGTCAGCAGGAATCGCGAATGGTTCCCTTCGAGCCACGCGCTGCACGGCGAGGCCGCTCACTCAGATGCCGGAGACGGACATGTCCATGAATGATCCTGGGAATCGCCCGACCGAGTCGCCGTCAAAGCTGCTGTATTTCATTCTGTGCGCCTGCGTCGCGGCGCTGGTGGCCACGTCGATCCGCGGCTGCATCAAGCTGCGGCGGCCGCCGTCACCCGCGGCCCAACAGCCGTCCGCGCAGCCCAGGCCGCAACCCAAGCCGCAGCCCGCACGGCCCGCCGCGCCGACACAGAAACCGGCGGCGCCAGAGCCCGTCGTGTCCAATGCGATCCCCGCCGAAAACCGCGACGATGACGAGACAGGCATGCAGGGCGTCGTCCTCCCCCCGGACAGCCCCGTGCCCGATGACGATTACGGCGTGTACATCAGCGCCGCGCTCCAGGCACTGCGCAAGAATCTCTCGGAGGAGGAGAAACTGAACGCGATGGCCCAGGTCGAGATGATCGGCCATCCGATGGTGATGCCCGTCGTCATGGAAGCGCTTGACGACGACAGCATCGAAGTGCGCCAGTCGGCGATCGAGTCGATCCGCGTGCTGGACGACCCGTGCGTCATTCCCGCGGTCGTGAAAGCACTGGACGACAAGGACACGGTGATCAGGGCTGATGC
>JAAYZF010000059.1 GCA_012514975.1 bacterium | reverse complement strand
GCAGCGCATCGAGCGGCGCGATGCCCGCATCGAGGATCATATGCTGCACCGCGGCCTCCATCGTGATGATCGAGCTGGCAAAGCATGAGCGGTCCATCGTCAGCGCGACACCATCCTCGACGACCGCATCGAGCCCGCAGACTTCGTAGACGCCTTCGGGCATGCCCGAGGCGCGCATTGCGTCGGAGACCAGGCACAGGCCGCCGGCCCCTTTGTTCTTGTATGCCAGGCGGAGCAGGGAGGTTGGAAGGTGCCGCCCGTCGGCGATGACCTCAGTTGTCAGATCATCGCATAGAAGCGCTGCCTCGACCATGCCCGCGAATCGCTTCGCGTTCACGCGTTTCACGGTTGACATGGCCGACCAGAGGTGCGTGATGTGCCGCACGCCGGCTTCGGCGGCGCGGCGCACTTCTTCGTACGTAGCCATCGAGTGGCCGCCCGAAACGCAGATGCCTTGCTGAGCAGCCGCGCGGATGAACTCGAGCGCGCCGGGGATTTCGGGCGCGAGGGTGATGCGGCGGATGAGATCGCCGTAGCCGAGCACGCGCGCGATCTCGTCCGGCGTGGGATCGTGGATCAGACCGGCGATGTGGCATCCCGGCTCTGGTTTCGCGAGGTACGGGCCTTCCATGTGGATGCCCAGGATGCGCGCGCCGCCGGACTCGTTCTTCATCATGTCGCGGATGCAGTCGAATGCGTTGAAAATCCTGTCCATCGGCGCGGTGCATGTGGTGGCGAGCAACGATGTTGTGCCGTGGCGGGCGTGATGGATGAGAGCTTTGCGGACGGCATCCTGGCGTGCATCCATGAAGTCGCCGCCTCCGCCGCCGTGGACGTGGATGTCAACGAAGCCGGGGCTGATTATTCCTCCGGCGCAGTCGATCACCGTGGCGCCCGGCGGAATGGAGAGCGGCGGGCCTGCATAGGCGATGCGGCCGTCTTCGGCAACGACCATGCCGTTGCGGATGACCCGCAGCGGGGTGTAGACGTCACCGTTGGTGAACAGTGTTGTTGCCATGTTGACCTTCTGCTCTTTTTGCCCGTGCGGGCATGCGGCGAACGTGGTGGCTGGCCTCTTCGAGGCCGGCAACGGGCGCCAAGCGCCCATCCACACCTGCCTGAGAATGTGGCTGGCCTCTTCGAGGCCGGCAACGGGCGCGAAGCGCCCATCCACCTTGTGCCGGCCTACGCCAGCCCGGCGACGCGCTGCTCGACCGGCGGCAGCGGCGGAAGGGCATTCACCGGCCGGTCGAGGTAGAACCACGCACAGCTCGACCAATCGTCCCTGCGTTCGAACAGGCCATAGCCTTTCCTTTTCAGTTCCGCCTTGACGTCGATGGGCGTGGTCCCGATCTTGAGCTCGACGCCCATGCCGGCCAGTTGGGGCAGGCTGTCCGGGGACCAGCAGCCGATCTGATGGATCGTGATCCGCGCATCCTTGTGGAACCAGACGGGATCGGGCAGATGGAGCCGGTAGAAGCAGTACTGGAATGCCTCGCGATCCGCGACGTGGCAGCCCTGATAGAGATTGGCGTACTGGCCCTGGCCCCAGCCGGTGCCGATGTAGTCTTCGGTACCCGTGCCACAGAGGGAGGGGTGGTCTGTATCGCCATCGAGGTACGCTTTGACTTCACCTTCACCCCACCATGATCTGAAGTAGGTGGCTTTGTCGGGGATCACGCCCACATTGCAGCCGAGGAAGCGGCCGCGGCCCTCGACGCGCGGCAGGAGTTCGTAGTCGCGAAGGAACACCGTCGGGTTCTCGCGCCGCCAGTGCGCGTGGAGATAGCCCATCGTGACCGGATGCTCGTCGCCGACCGTGCAGTCGATGTCGTAGAAGAACATGGAGAGATCGGTGTCGGTTTCGTTGCGCGCGACGATGCGTGCGGCCTTGCGGAACGGCATGGGTATGTAGCAGTTGAAGCTGCGGCCTTCGGGGCTCGAGAACAGGGCTGACTGGAACGTCGCCATGCGCCCCAGGCCGAGCGAGAAGAAATCAGCGAGCGGGGCTGAGACGGCGGGCGTGTCCGCGCCATCCCAGAACGCGTCGATCCTGATGCCGCGCAGCATCTTCGCACTGCGGTCGTTGATGGTGATCCAGATCCTGCGGACGACGCCGGTCGTGCCCTTGATATCGAGGAGCGTTCTGGCTTCGCCCGCCGCGAGGGGAAACGAGGGCGAACGCTTGCGCCCGTCGTCGTTGCGGCATGCGCCGCCCTTCTCCGCCGCGAAGTTCTCCGCGCTGGCCCAGCGGGTATGGATGTGTGACGGGAGAGCGTACAGTGCATCTGGGTGGATCATGAATTCTCCTTGGTGTTCCGGCCTGATTGGGTGCGCGAGACGCGTGTGAATGCGTGCAGAACGGGGATCGTGCCGAACAGGGCGACGGCCAGCGCGGCAGCGAGCAGAATGTTGCCGAGCGCGTTGAAACGGAAGGCCCACGGCTCGGGCAGCCGGAAGGCGAGGATGACCGCGTTGAGCGATGCGAACTGCAGCCCGAACTTCGCCTTGCCCCAGGCGAATGCCTTCACCACTTCGCCCTTGCTGGCGCAGTAGCTGCGCAGCCCGTCGGTGAACATGTCGCGGATGAACATGGGAAGCAGCACCGCGGGCCAGTACGACCCGAGGCCGAACAGCGCGAACATGGCCGAGTACATCATGATCTTTTCCGTCAACGCGTCCGAGACGGCGCCGAACTCGGTGGCCTGGTTGTACGCGCGGGCGATATGGCCGTCAAGGATGTCAGTGATGCACGCGATCCATAGCATGGCGAGCGTCAGCGCGAGAAAACGCGGCGGCTGCCAGAGGATGCACAGCACGATGGGCGGAATGAGCAGCGCGCGGAGCAGGGTGAGCATGTTTGGAATCGTGTTCACGGCGGGTATTATAGCAAAAAGAAGGCATGGTGCGACGACCTGCGTGCGTGTATATAGCCGACTACAGTAGTTGCGCGGCGCTTGACATCGTCGACCCGACCTGCTATCCTAAGATATTGCGGTTCCCCGCGGAACCATCGCACATACCCGGAGAGGATTCACCAAGGTTGTGTCAAACGATCCGTCCCGCATCGTGTCATGCGGGACAGGGCATCTTTGTTCAGCAGTTCAAGGAGGAGACCCATGGAACGAACCGCCTTCGCGCTGTGCGCTGCTGTGTTGTTGCTGCACTCGTTGCACGTCCGTGCCTGGACAGTCGTGACCACGTCAGCAAGCGCGGCGACGACCAACAGCCTTCCGTTCATTGCCCACGAAATCAACAATGGAGTCTCGCCGGGCGATGCGTACATCACCTTTAACATTCCGGGCGCCGGGCCGCATTCCATTCCCGGCGCATACATCAGCAACCGGTACGTTTCGATCGACGGCTCTGGCGAGGACATCGTGCTGGCCGGCACGCTGACGCTTGCGGCGGGAGGCATCCTTGACACGCTGGGCGTGCAGGGAACGGTGCGCCTGTACAACATGAGCGATGCGGCGTACGGCGTGCGCTGGTGCACGTTCCGCGGCGGCACGCTGACCGTGCTGACGAACTACACGCTGCGCGGCTGCGTCTTCTCGAACACGACCGTTAACGTCACCAGGGGCTGCCGCATCTGGTACAGCGATCTCAACCGCTGGGTGGGCGAGGCCAACACGCTCAACATGTTCGAGAGAAACAACAGGGCCGACCGCCTTGCCGGCACCGCGCTCAACATCTACGGCCCGAGCAACCACGTCTATGAAAGCGTCCTGACCAAGGCGAACTGCTCGGGCTCGTGGCTCGTGTTCGTGAGCAACACCGTGCTCGCCTCGTCCGCCGACAGCGCGCGGTTCGTCGGCGACGACAGTCGCATCGCCCATTCTGTGTTCAACACCGACTGGTATGATTCGCTCGAGATCCTTGGCAACCGCAACCTCATTGAGCACAACGTTTCGTACTCGAACAAGTATGGCCTGTACTTCGAGGGCGACGGGAACACCGTGCGCGGCAACAGGATCGGCACCGACGCGGCCGGCACGGCGGCCATGCCGAATTTCTACGGCGGCATCCAGATGTACGGCGGCGTGTCCAATCGCATCGGCGGCGCGACGACCGCGGAGTTCAACACCGTCTGCGCGAATGTCGGCTTCGGCATCCTCGTGGCGCTGGGGGACGGCGCGATGGTGCACGGCAACTACGTCGGCCTCGATGTCAACGGCCAGCCCCTGCGCGGGAACACTGAAGAGGGCATCTCCGTCTTCGGCGGCAGCAATCATGTGATCGGCGTCGCGGGCATGCCGGCCAATTACATCTGCGGCAACGGCCGGCGGGCCATTGCCGTCACCGCGGCGCGCGACACGCTGGTGCAGGGGAACATCGTGGGCTTCACGCCGGCGACGAACATCGTGTCCGGCAACGGCACCGACGGCGCGTATGATGGCATCTTCATCGAGGGCTCGCCGCACACGCGCGTCGTGGGCAACATCGTGGGCGGCCAGAGCAACGGGTACGGCATCGCCGTCAGCTACAGCTCGCACAGCGTTGAAGTGACGGGCAACCGTGTTGGCGTCAGCGCGGGCGAACAACTGTTCGGGAACGCCAGGGGCGGCATCTACGCCGCCGCGACCAATGTGCTTGTCGGCGGGACGAACGCCGCGGCGCGCAACATCGTCTGCGGGAATGCGGGGGCGGGCATTGTGATCGACAACGGCGGGCCCGATGTGCGCGTCCAGGGCAACCACGTCGGCCTTATCGCCGGCGGGTATGTCATGGCGGCCAACACGAACGGAATCATGCTGACGAACGTGTACATCAGTGGCGTGGCCATCGGCGGCGCATTCGGCCCCGCGGGCAACGTCATAGGCGGCAACAACAACGCCGGGCTCATCCTCGACGGCTGCATCGGCGTCGCGGTCGAGGGGAACATCATAGGGCTCTCGCCTGACGGTGCGTACCGCCGCCCGAACGCCGCCGGCATGATCGTGCGCAGGTCATCCAACAACCGTATTGGCGGCGACAACTACACGCTGCGCAACGTGATCTCCGGCAATGACGGCGACGGGCTCGTCCTCACGCACCGCTCGACCAACAACGTCGTCTGGGGCAACTACATCGGCACGGGCACTGACGGCACGCAGCGCATGCACAACGCGGGCCACGGGATTCACCTCGCCGGCGAGAGTTCCTACCGGCCCGAGCGCAACTACATCGGCGGCGACGATGAAAACGGCTCGGCATACTGGCGCGAAGGCAATGTCATCGCGGGGAACGAGGGAGACGGCATCCGCGCGGGCAAGGAAGCGCGGTACAACTGGATCGACGGCAACGCGATCGGCGTTGACGTCGCCGGCCGCGCCACTCTCGGCAACGGCGGAAACGGCATCATGCTCAACGAAGGGCGCAACCTCGTCGGCGCCCGGTTCCCCAACGTGATCTGCGGCAACAACGGCGACGGCATCCGCCTCGATGACGCCGGCTGGAGCACCGTCGCCGGCAACCTGATCGGCGTCGACCGCCACATCAGCACGAACATGGGCAACTGGGGATGCGGCATCCTCCTTACCAACAGCGCCATCTACAACGACATCGGCCTGGCTCTGACCGGCGGATGCAACATCATCGCCGACAACTGGAATCATGGCATCTTTGCCGGCGAGAACTGCACGGGCAACGAGATTCGCGGGAACTTCATCGCCTGCGACCAGTATGGCAGCTCACTCCGCCAGAACCGCGGCGATGGCATTGTCGTGCAGGGCAATGACGGCGGATGGATCGGCGGCCTCTCGCCCGTGCTGGGCAACGTGATCAACGCCGGAACGGCGCTGCGTTGCTCAAGCGTCTCGAATGCCTATGCGTACAACAATGCGATCGGCTTCAACCCCTACTCCTCTATCCCGTTCTTTGCACGGATGGACTACGGCATCGTCCTCACCGGATGCCATCGCATGACGTTCGGTCAGTTCAATGCCACGAACACCGTCTCATGCGCCGATTCGGCCGCCGTCTGGGCGCAGGACTGCACGGGCATCGTGTTCAGCGCCATGAGAGTGGGCCTCTGGGACTATTATGTCGGCGGGACGAACGACGGCGACGGCGTCGTCCTCTCGAACTGCATCTCGTGCAGCATCAGCGACTCCATCATCGCCGGCAGCCGCATCGGCCTGTTCCTCGTCGACACCACCAACACAAGCGTCTACGGCAGCACGATCGGCTGGAACGGCTCTCACTGGATGCGCGAGTACGGTAACCGCGAGGCCGGCATCCGCATCATCCGCGGCAGGGGAGACCGCGTCGGAACGGCGTACAGCGACGCCGGCCGCAACGTGATCGCCGACAATCATGGCGACGGCATTGACGTGATCGACTCGTCGGGCGTGCGGATCGAAGGCAATCACATCGGCGTTGATTTCAACGGCACGACGCCGCGTACGAATGACGGCATCGGCGTCTGCATCGTCAACAGCACCGGCGTGCGTCTCGGCGCCGACACCTCGCGGCGCAACTACATCGCGGGCAACCGCGGCGGCGCCGTCTCCCTCACGGGCGGCACGGACTGCGTGGTGGCGGGCAACCGGATCGGCATGGGCAACGACGGCGCGACACGCATCACCAATTTCGGTTTCGGCGTGCGCATCGTCAATTCCGCCCGGCCGCTCGTCGGCGGGGTGAGCGCGGTGTACGGCAACTACATCGGGACGTCCGCCGGCGATGCCGTGCGCGTCGAAGGCGCCGGCTCGATCGCCCCTGCCATTCACGGCAACGCCATCGGCGTGATGCAGGACGGCGTCACGCCCGCGCCCAACGGCGGCGCCGGGATTGCCGTGATCGATGCGCCGGGCGCATCAGTCGGCATGGCCGGCTCGCCGAACATTGTGGGCGGCAGTGCGGGCGACGGGATTCTCGTCGCCGGCATCGGCGCCTCCAACGCGGTTGTGTTCGGCAACAGCAGCGGCATGAGCGGCGGCGCGCTGCTCGCCAACGCGGGCAACGGGATCGCCGTGCGCGATGCCGCGGGGTGCGTCATCAGCAACAACCTCGTCGGCGGCAATGGCGGGAGCGGCGTCGCCGTGCTTCAGACAGCCGCGGCGCCGTCAGCGATGCACACAGTGCTTTCACAGAACGCGATCGGCCTGAGCGCCGCGTACGCACCCGTGCCGAACGCGGGAGACGGTGTTCTTGTGAGCAACGCGGGTTGGACGCTCATCGCGCCGCTCAACGTCATCGGCGGCAACTACGGCGCGGGAATCGCCGTCGTCGGCCTCGGCGCGCACGACACACGGATGTACCAGAACCTCATCGGCATTGCGCCGAACCTCGTGGACCCGCGCGGCAACCACGGCCACGGCGTGGCGCTGACAGCCGGCAATGCCAACCGTGTCGGCGGCACGAACTGGTGGGAACCGAACCGCATCGCGAACAACTGGGGCAACGGGATCGACGTCGCGCTCGGCGCGAACGACAGCCTCTGGGGCAACGCGATCAGCAACAACGGCCTGATGGGCATCAATCTCGGCCCCCAGGGCCGTACCTATCAGCCCGAGCAGGACGGGATGCCAAACCGCTACCAGCGGTACCCTGTGCTCTCGACGGCGTACGGCGGCGCGCAGACGGTGATCAACGGCGTGCTCACCAGCTCGCCGAGCGCGGTGTTCACGCTCGAGTTCTTCCGCAACAGCACGACGACGCGCACCGGCTACGCCGAAGGCCAGTCGCTCCTCGGCCGCGCGGAAGTCGCGACGGACGGCGGCGGTGTCGCACCGTTCAGCATCGCCTTCCCCGCCGTCTCGGTGGAGGACGACTGGATCACCGCGACCGCGACGGACACGAACCGCAACACGTCCGAGTTCTCCGTGCCGGTCCGTGCGGTCGCGGCATTTGTCTCGGCGCGTTTCACTGTCGACAAGACGCTCGCTCTCACCGGCCAGGTGGTGCAGTTCACCGACCAGTCGCTCGGTTCGCCGACGGCGTGGGGATGGGATTTCGACAACAACGGCTCGATCGACAGCGCGCAGAAGAACCCGGTTCACGCGTACGCATCGCCCGGAATCAAGAGCGTCCGCCTCGTTGCCTCGAACGCGCTTTCCTCATCGGCGCTTGTCAGGACCAACCTGATCACCGTCGGCGGCGCGATGCATGTCGTGACCAATCCGGCCGTGCGGGTGCAGGATGTGATTGATGCGAGCGCGCCGTTTGACCAGATTGTGCTCGAGGGCGGCACATACACTGCGGCGGGGCGTGTCCATAACGGCGGCAACGTCCTCGTTCTGGACAAGCCCGTGACGGTCATGGGGAGCGCAGGCCAGACGGCTGACGCGACGGTGATAGACGGCCAGGGCTCCTTGCGCTGCGCGTACGTGATCTCAG
>JAAYZF010000058.1 GCA_012514975.1 bacterium | reverse complement strand
GCCGGCGTCTGATAGCCGGTCGACGGCACACCGCCCGTTTCATAGTCATGGAACAGTGCCACAAACGACCGCGCCGCGACCGGGCACACGGTGAAAACGGAAAGGCATGCCAGCGCGGCCAGGATGCAAGCTGCCCGTGAACGGCATTTGGAGGTGTTCTGCCCCTCGGGAGTGGTGTGCATCATCATCGCCTCTGTGAGTCTTCGCATTAATTAAGAGAAGCCGGCCGGACGGCCCTGCCGGCTCCCGCATGTGCCGGCCCGCACTCGCGGGCGAAGCGGGGTGCTACCGTCTGCGCATGCCGTACACCGCGGCTGTGCCGAGCGCGAGCATGGCCGCGGGCTCGGGCAGTGTCATCGCGCTGTTCGTCACGCTCTCGGCCGAGCGGTTCCCCATGTGGTCAAACGCGGTGATCGCGTAGGTATACACCGTGGCGGGCGAGAGGCCGGTGTCGGTGAAGTTGGTCGTGAACGCCGTTCCCGCATCCGCGCCGTCGCGCAGGATGTCATAGCCGGCGACCGATCCATCGTCAGCCGACGGCAGCCAGGAGAGCGAGAGACGGTCCGTGCCGGCAGACTGCACGGAAAGCTCCTGCGGCACGCTTGGCGCGTTCGTGTCGTTCGCGAGCATGTGCTTGAGCCCGCCGTAACTGACATACGTCGGGTCATTGACCAGGCGCATCGACTGCACTGACGGCGGCTGCCAGAACGAGCGGTGCTCGCCGGGCGACCCCGGCACGGAAACCAGCGAAACGCGATCAACCAGCACGGTGCACTCCGCCGCGCTCGATCGCGGCCACGGGGCAAGGAACGCCACGGCGAAGATGTCCTCGCCTGTCAGCCCCATGTCCGTCTGAAAGCGGTTCGTGTAGGCGCCAATGCCATAGGCGCAGTGGAAATCGGCGAACGGAATGACCACGGTGCGCCACACGTCCTTCGCCACATAGCGCCGCGCATGATAGTGCGCATAGTCCAGATCCGTCAGGGCCCGGATCGTGACATAGGAAAGATTGTAGCTGTAGCCGATGTCGGGCCCGGCGAGCATCTCGGGCGTCGGGCCGAAGCGGTCCCAGTCAAACGGTTCGTTGGTCGGTGCGACGAGAATGAAGAAGTCAAGGGGATAGTTCTCGCTTGAGCCATACACGGTGGACTTCTGGCCGCCGTGGGCCTTTACGGTGAAGCTGATGGCGTTTGCGCCGCTGGTGCCGCGGGCCTTGATGCCCACCCAGGACATCTCCTCGTAGAATTTACCGCGCGCGGAAAGGGAGTGGCCGCCCGCCTCGCCATCGTTCACACGCGTCAGCACCGCCGGTTCGCGCGCGAGGGGTGTCGTGCTCAGCCACGACAGCGCGAAATCGTTCGTCTGATACTCGCTCATGTACAGCGTGCATGCGTTCGAGATGTCCTGCTCGAAATCGGCAAGCGTCTTCACATGCGTCACATCCTGCGTTGCGAACTGCGGGAACGGCTTTGACAGCCCCGATGCATACAGCTCGATCCGGTCGACCAGGAAGTCGCCGGACGAGCCCTTGAACATCGTCAGTTGCGGCGGCTCCTGCGCCCAGCGCGTGTAGGCGATAAGCGGCGCGGTCGCGCTGTAGGACGCACGGCGATGGTTGCGGACCAGCGGCGCGTAGTAGGGCAGATCAACCGTCACCCACTCAGGCACGGCGCCCTTCGTCAGCGTCACGTACCCGGCCATTGCATCGCTGTTGCCGCAGTACATCGTCGGACCGCCCACGGCCAGGACCAGTTGCCCGTTGAGTATCTTGATCCTCAGACGCACCATGTCAGCCTCGGGCGGCCAGTAGGTCGCGCCCAGCGAATGGATGCTGTAGGTCTCCCTTGGCCACGTCGAGTTCGTGATCGTCACATGCAGGCACCGCGAGCCGTACGGCGTGTCCGTGCTGAACTCGAACGTCTCCGGCGTGAGATAACCGGTCCCCGGCAAGCCGCCCGTCTCGTAGTCCTGGATCACCGCCACCCTCGAACGCGCCTCGACCTGCCGCGCCGTCGCACAGCACAGCAATGCCAGCGTCATGAGGCCGCCAAGCACCCACTGGCGGTTCGTGACCGCCTGCATGTTCATCCTGTGTCCGATGGCCATCCTCGTTCTCCCGCGCTGCCAAGGAAAAGCGGCCGTATGCACCGGCCGCCATTCCTTTAATTAAAGACAACTGTATCGCTGCACGCCGCCAGCCCTACTTCCGGCGCAGAGCAAGGAGCGCGAACGCGGCAAGCGCCATCACCGATGCCGGCTC
>JAAYZF010000005.1 GCA_012514975.1 bacterium | reverse complement strand
CTGCTCGCCGGCACCGATACCGCCGAGACGAACTGCGCTGATAACATAGCGCAGACGATTCCAGTGAGCAGGCTGTTTGTCGCTGTCATGGGTGTCCTCGCATTCCTGTTGAGTCATCATGCGACTGTCATTCCCGGCATGAAGGCAATCACCGGCGTCTCCGGTTCGCCGCCATGGCTGCCACGGCCAGAAGCACCATCACCGCCGGCTCGGGCACCATCCACGCAATTTTACCTACGCAGTTTGGCGACATTGTTTACGATCAGCGTTGGAAGCATTCCCGCGCAACACACAAGTAACGGACGACGCCGGCCTGCTCGGGGCGCCTCTGCCCAAGGCGTAACGTCTGCATCACGAGCGAATCGTTACAGAGAGACTATATCAGACTTTCGCCTGTTTGTCCATCAGGAAATCCCTGAGAAAGGGCTTCGAAAAACCTTAGGCGCGTGTCAGTACTTCCCGTATTTCTCGCACACTTCGACCAGCTTGACGATGTTTGCGTCGGGAGTATCGCGGCCGCACTGGTCGCCTGTCGAGAGGATGAACCCGCCGCCGGCCATGGCGGCATCGAGGCATGTGCGCGCTTCGCGCTCGACGCCGTCGGGCGCCATGCGGAGCATGACCTCGGTGGTGTGGAGATTACCTTTGAGGGCGAGCCGGTGGCCGAAGGTCTTTCTTATTTCGGCGAGGTCACAATCGCCCATGGGAGGGATTTCGAGCGGGTCGATGCAGTCGAGGTCCGTCTCGAGCGCGGCGGCTTCGACGACGGCGCGTTCCTTGCCGCAGCAGTGGAGGGACGTCACGATGCCCGCCTGTTTGAACATCCTGGTGAGCTTCTTGAGCGCGGGCAGGGAGAATTCGCGCATGATGTCGGCAGACTGCATGGTGACCATGCCCGAGTTCGGGAAGAAGACGAAATCAGGTTTCACGTTGCTGTCAATAATCGCTTGTGCGACGCGGACGAGATGGTCTGTCCACCGTTCGATGAACGCGGCGAGGAGGTCGTGGTGGTCGAAGTAGTCGTAGAACGCCGCTTCGGCCGGCTGGCGCGATTGCGTCAGGAGCGTGGGCAGATTCATGCACAGGCCGACGACGCCGTCATCGCCAAGGTCGGCCCGGGCGGCATTGTACGAGTCTAAGCTGATACGGCTGACGTCGCCGAAGAAGAGATACTCGAGACAGCCGTACTGCTGCTCGAAGTCGGTGATGAATTTTGTGACGGGAGTGGGTGGCTCATCATGCAGGAAGACAGTATCCTGCGTGAGCGTTCCCTTCGGGCATTTGAACGTGGAGCGGGTGACAAGCCGTTCGTCCGTCTGCTCGATGATGACCGTTTTCGATTCCGTGTCGGCGTGGCGGGGGAGATGATAGACGCCGTGGTGGGAGAAGCCGTCGATGCCGTAGTAGCGGACGCAATCGTTGTAGGCTTTCCATATGGGCGGGTCGCCATGGTAGTAGATCTGCCAGAACTTGCCGCCTTTGAGGCGGGCGGGGATCATCCAGTTCGTGTCGGGCGAAGCCGGCACGCGGTCGGGTGTTCCGCCAGTCATGGCGGTGAGCATGCGTTCGCGTCGGGTCATAGCGGGGCGGCAGATGCAGTTATCAGTGTGATGAACCTTCCGATGTGCGCGGCGGGAGATTCATTCGGTGAGCAGCTCGGCCAGGCGCCAGTCGAGGGCAGTGGTGAGCTTGATGTTTTCCTCGTTGCTTGGGATGATGCGGACCGTGCCGCCGGCGAGCTCGAATATCCGGGCGTCGTCGGTGATGGTCGAGACGTCAATGCCGGAAGCCCAGAGGCGTTCGTACGCGGCGCGATAGGCATCGAGGCGGAAGCACTGGGGCGTTGCCGCGCCCCAGAGCGTGCGGCGATCGAGCGTGCGGGCGACACGGAGCGCCTCATCAGCCTGCTTGATTGTGGGCGTGACCGGGTGGGCGAGAATCGCGCCGCCGGATTCGCGCGCGGCGGCGATGCACTGCTGCACGGCGGCGACGGAGACGAAGGGGCGCGCGCCGTCATGCACCGCGACGATTTCCGTGCCGGCCGGCACGGCCTGCAGCGCGTTCCACACCGAGTGGACGCGCGTCTCGCCGCCCTCGACAATCACGGCGATGGTCCCGGGAACGCACTCGTTGACGAGCGCCTGCATCTGCGCGATGCCGCCCGGCCTCACGGCAAGGACGATGGCGCCGATCTCCGGCACGGAGGCGATGCGCCCGATGGTATGGGCGATGAGTGGCAGGCCGTTGAGGCTGCGCTGGAGCTTGTCGAACCCCATGCGGCGGGACGAACCGGCTGCGGTGATGATGGCTGCGGTTGATGACATAACGATTTCGATCACTGCGCCGAGGCGCTGCGGCAGACGGGTATCCCGCGGGGCGGGGCCGTCCGGTTCACAGCCGTCAGTTGTTGTTCGGCATGCCGGGCATATCGAGCCCGCCTTCGGTCTGCGCCTGCGGGCCTGCGTGCTCGTCGCTCGGGCAGAACACGAACGGGCACTGCCGTGTCGCGAGCGCGGTGGCCATGCCGGCGAGGTCATCCTGGCCGGCCTGCCTGAGGAAGACGGGCGTGACGCCTTCGTCGAAGTACCCGCGCAGGCGCGCAAGCGCATCGAGCTGCTTGGGCCCGCTGAGCGTTTCGGCGTTGCACCCGACGGTTGTGTACGGGCGGACGGCATGTTCGAGCGCCTCGGGCTGCAGCGGCAGGAAGCCGAAGATTTCGGGGAAGAGAGCCTGGTCGATGCAGGCAAGGCGCCTGGCGCAGCGGTTCGGCTCGCCGATAGTCAGCGCGGCGGACAGATCGAGCAGGCGGGCTGACTGGTGGAGCCCTGTGTGGAGCACGCGGAGGAGCACGCGGACGTACGAATCGCTTTCGACGGACTCGAACATGCGTTTGCCGGCGAGGATGGCGACGGCTTCATCGAGCCCGGCGACGTTGACGCATCCGGCTGCATTGCGCAGCGGCTCGCGGCAGGCGCTTTCCTGGTACTGGAGGAACTGGCGGTGCGCCTGGACGCACAGTTCGAGCGAGCGGTAGAGCTCCTCGATCACGCCGTCGAGATCGCGTTCGCGCGCGCGGTAGACCGCCTGGGGCAGGTTGATGGTCAGGCGCTGGGCATACGCGGGCACGCGCATCGCGGGCCGCCACCCGGTGCGCCAGCCCTGCGCGGTAAGCCGCGCGATTGCCGTCGCGGCGGGCGCATCGAGCCGCGCGCCCGCAGTGATGATCTCCACCGCGCGGACAGTGCGCCCGGCAAGATCATCGAGCACGGCGTGCTCGGCCGCGTCGATGACCGCGGTGACGCGGCTGCAGACGCCGAACGAGGCGGCGAGGGCGGCGAGTGTCTCGATGCATTCGGCGACCGTGCCCGAAGGCGCGCCGGGCGAGAAGCATACGGCGAGGCGGCCGGTGTGATGCGCCGCCATGCGCGGGAGGACGGGGAGCACGGCGGCGAGCGCCTGTTCGAGCGTGGATGCGCCGGCGCCGACGTCGACGCGTTCGCTGTGCCGCGAGAACGGGTGCGAGAGTCCGCCGATATGGATCATGCCGCGCTGGTGGCTTGCGGCGACGTCGTCGCTGTAGAGCCGCGTCAGCGTGTAGGCCTGGAGGACCTGCGTGCCGAGCTCGCACGCGGCATCGCCCGGCGCGATGTCCGCGGCAAGTCTCTCGATGTCGCGGAAGGGAACCGTCACCGACGAACGCTGGCGCAGCGCGGCCGTATAGCCTCGTTCGAGCAGCTCGTTGTCCACCAGCGCGCGGATGAGCGTGGTGGTGACATGGCGCATGTCGGCGGTGAGGAGCTTGGCCTGGACAGTGCGCGCGATATCCTCCGCGACGGCGCGGGAGACGTGTGCTTCGCGTTCGAGCGCCTGGACGATCCGCAACTTGTCCCATTGGGACGAGCGTTGTTCGCCGCCATGGAGGACGCGGAGGGCGGTTTCGGCGTCGATGAGCGAGGGCTGGACGGGTTTGACGACGCGGCACCGGTCGCGCGCGGCCTCGCGGTCAGCGCGGAACGAGCGATAGGTGTTGGCGACGGCGTGGTTGCGTGTATCCGAGAGCACGCGTTCGATCGCGGCGGCGATGTCGTCCGTGGCAGGCTGGACGGGCGCGCCGGCGCGGGCGAGATAGAGTGCGACGGCCTCGGACAGCTCGCTGGCGAAATCAGTCTCGCGCAGGCCGCATGCAAGGGCGGCCGCACGGATGCTGCCGGCGATTTTCGTGGAGTCGAACGGGACGACACGGCCGTCGCGTTTTCTGACATGAGTGGGACAGGGTGCGGGCATGGCTAGCGAGCCTGGCTTTCGCCCGGCGCCGGGGTGCGAAGCCGTCGCGCCTCGTCGAGAAAGTCTGTCACATCCTTGAACTGGCGGTAGACGGACGCGAAGCGCACATACGCGACCTCGTCGATGGCGCGGAGGCGTTCCATGATCATCTTGCCGATTTCCTGGGAATGGACTTCGCGGAGGTGGAGCTGCTCGAACTGGTGCTGGATGGCGGCGACGACGTCTTCGAGCGTGCCGATGCTGACGGGGCGTTTCTGGCAGGCCCTGCGCAGGCCGGTGAGCAGCTTTTCCTTGCTGAAATCCTCGCGGCTGCCGTCGCGCTTGATCACCTGGAGAGGCGCTTCGATCGTCTCGTACGTCGTGAAACGCACACCGCATTTCAGGCACTCGCGCCTGCGGCGGATGGCCCGGCCATCATGAGCGCTGCGCGAATCGACCACTTTGTCATCGGGATGGCTGCAATTCGGACAGATCATAGACTCTCCAAGCGCGCGTGAACGGCGAAACACTACATGCTGTTACCAGCCGCAGTATTATAGACAAGACGCTGTGGAAAGTCAAGTGAGTTGTCGTTCATGGGCGCACGGCGCAAAAGTTGCAGTTGGGTCAAGCGGCTTGGCGCAGGAGATCGGGATTGGAGAGGTAGGCGCAACGAAGATGGAGCATGTGTTGGCAGGGAGTGGGCTTCCAGCGCGCACCGGAG
>JAAYZF010000057.1 GCA_012514975.1 bacterium | reverse complement strand
TCGTACCCCACGCGCCGGCGAACACGCGTATCCCGCACGCCGACCTCCACGCAACCGCGGCGGACACGTGTCTGCATGCGTGCGTGGTAGGCCGCGACTCCAGTCGTGGCCACACGGTGCGTCAACGTGTCAGCCAGACGCGCGCATCCCGCGTGTCGACGTGACTGGAGTCGCGTCGTACCCTGTACGCCGACAGACGCGTGTCCGCCGCGCAAGCCCTTATATCGAAATTCCGGAACTACGGCCTCCCCTCCTGTTGTTTTCCTCCCCTCTCTTTAGTATAATTAATTTCTAACTGGTGCGGAAATGGTCTTCAACCATTGCTGCACGAACACCGAAACCGAATGGACATACTGGACCGAATGGACGCAACTACGACGCTCACGGCAGAGACACCAATCGCGCTCAGGGGCCGCATGGCCCTGCTGTGCTTCATCGCCGCAGCATGCATCCTGCCTGCTGCGCCGGCGCAGTCGGCGCAACAGGCGCGGTACGTTTTCTTTTTCATCGGCGACGGGATGGGGCCGCTGCAGGTGCAGCTTGCCGAGTCATACCTTGGCGCAAAGAAGGGCGAACGGCGCGGACGGCTTCTCATGACGACTCTCCCGTCCGTCGGCATTGCGTCAACGTACAGCGACAACAGCTACGTCACGGACAGCGCCGCGGGCGGCACCGCGCTTGCCTGCGGGCGCAAGACGGGCAACGGCTGTCTCGGCGTCGACAAGACGAACGCGCAGTCGTTCACCTCGATCGCCGCGCTGGCCCGCCGCGCCGGCAGGAAAGTCGGCATCCTCACCACGGACAGCCTTGTCGGCGCGACGCCCGCGGCATTCTACGCGCACCAGCCTGAGCGCAATCTCGCGTATTTCATCGGCGCCGATCTGCTGCGCAGCGGCTTCGACGTGTTCATCGCGGGCGGCGGGTTTGGCGATGAGGACGGCACGAAAATCCCGACCAACCACTTCACAAGCGCCACCAACACCCTCTCGTCATTCATCGCGGGAACCGTCGCCGGAACTGTCCAGTGGAAACGCCTGCCGGATGTTGCGGCCGAGTATGGCTACCGCTACCTCTCGTCCGCCAGACATCTCAGGGCGGCGCGCCCGTCGTCGGGGAAACTCATCGCCGCATGCAGGATGCCGATGGGCATCGATGCTGCAAGCAACGATTTCACTCTCGCCGATGCAACGCGCAAGAGCATCGAGCTGCTCGACAATCCCAACGGCTTCTTCCTCATGGTTGAAGCGGCGCATGTGGACAAGTCGGGCCACGGGAACGACGGCGCGGCGGCGGCGAAGGAAGTGCTCGTGCTCGACAAGGCCGTCGCGGCCGCGTACGCCTTCTACACGAATCATCCCGAAGAGACGCTCATCGTCATCAGCGCCGATCATGAAACGGGCGGGATGACGCTCGGGCACGGCTCGTCGCGGTTCAACATGCTCGATGTGCAGCAGGAATCGATCGGCGCGTTCAAATCGTGGTTCGCCGAATACCGCAAGACGCACACGACGAGCTCGGCCATCGGCCGCCTGTTCGATTACCTGCTCTTCAGCGACGAGGCAGGGAAGGACCCCGTGTCGTTCGACGACGTCTCGGCCGCGCTGCGCGAATACTTCGGCCTGGGCGACGAGGAAAGCGGGTTCGCACTCTCGGACAACGACGTGCGGCAGCTCGAACGCGCGTTCGAAGACAGCTTGCGCGGCAAGGAGCTCGCTATTGACGACCCGCTTCAGGCGCTCCTCTACGGCGGGCAGGACCCGCTGGTCATCACCGCCCTGCGCATGATGAACGAGAAGTCCGGCATCAAATGGGCCACGCTCGGCCACACGGGCGCACACGTACCCGTCTTCGCCGTCGGCGCGGGCAGCGCCAGGTTCACCGGCTGGTACGACAACACGGACATTCCCTGCATGATCATCGGGAGCATGCTGCCGGGCACGCCCTTCCCGCCCGCGCCGGTGTCAAAGTAAAAGTGGCCGATCCCGCGAGGCGGGATTGGCATGTCAAAGTGCGTGCGGCAACGTACTCCGACGCGTGACCGGCGTGGGCTGGCGAGTCTCCGATGCGTGTACTTTCCAATCCCGCAAGGCGGGATCGGCCACTCTCGCTTCCTGTTGACACCATGCGCCGCCTCTGCTACACTAGCCCGCTGAATCAAGTCACCTTGAGAGGGATCGTATGAGCACGGATAATCTCGAGAGCCATCTGCTCGATGTGTGCACACGCGCGCGGCGTGCCGGCTATGCCGTCGCGAATCTCTGCGCGGACGAGAAGAACGCTGCCCTGCGCGCCATGGCCGACCTGATCGTCGCCGAGCGCGAGTTCCTCGAGACGGAGAACCAGCGCGATATCAACGCCGCGCGCGACAAGGGCATGAGCGCCGCGCTGATCGACCGGCTCACGCTGAACGTGAAACGCATCAAGAGCATGGCCGAAGGCCTGCACGCCGTTGCCGCGCTCGACGACCCCGTGGGCGCCCTCCTGGACCAGGTGACGCGGCCCAGCGGGATCGAGGTGACAAAGGTGCGCGTCCCCATCGGCGTCATCTGCATGGTCTACGAATCGCGGCCCAACGTCACCGCCGATGCCGCGGGCCTCTGCCTCAAGGCGGGCAACGCCGTCATCCTCCGCGGCGGCAGCGAGGCGATCCACTCGAACATCGCCATCGCCAGGCTGCTCCAACGCGCGCTTGTGCAGACGGGGATACACCAGGATGCGATCCAGCTCGTCGAAACGACCGACCGCGCCGCCGTCGACTACCTGCTCAAGGCTTCGAAGTACATCGACCTCGTCATCCCGCGCGGCGGCGAAAGCCTGATCCGCAAGGTCGTCGAAACGAGCAGGATTCCCGTGCTCAAACATTACGACGGCGTGTGCCACACGTACATTGCCGGAAGCGCCGACAAGGAAAAGGCGGTCAGCGTCTCGCTCAACGCGAAAGCGCAGCGGCCCGGCACGTGCAACGCGATGGAAACGCTGCTGGTCGACAAGGCGGTTGCGGCGGAGATCATCCCTCCCCTGTTCGCAAAGATGCGCGAGGCGGGCGTCGAGCTGCGCGGGTGCGAGGCAACCAGGGCGATCGACCCGGCGGTGAAACCGGCGACGGAAGAGGACTGGCGCACCGAGT
>JAAYZF010000056.1 GCA_012514975.1 bacterium | reverse complement strand
TCGGGGATGCAGGCGCGTGTCGCGTCGATCGAGACGAGGGGCACACCGTTCAGCCACGCGGCTATGCCGTCGTCCGAGCCGAGAGCGAGGTAGCCCGCCGTGGTTTTTGGCGCGTGGATGTAGGCAAGCACATAGGCGCAGCAGTTGCTGTGCGCGGGCCACTTCGGGCACAACTGCATGAAATTGACATCGGGGCCTTCCGACGCGATGGCCGTCCACACGCGGCCGTTCAGGCGCGCGCCCCTTCTGGGGACCACGCGCTCTTCGTCGATCAGCGATGTGGTGAGCAGCCCGGCGGGATTGCCGGTGAACGGCCCGAGGGCGAGCCACGTTCTGATGAATCCGTCGCGGGGGATTGGGGCTGAGGCGGGCATGAGAACATGTTCCTTGGTGAGCGGCTATGAAGAAAGCGTGTGGGATATACTGACGAACGGATGCGAGCGTTCGCTGAAACACTTTGTGTTGCGCGTGACGAGGTGTAGGCCATGCGCCAGGGCAAGCGCCGCCTGAAACGCGTCAGGCTGGCGCAAGCGGCCCGTGCGGCAGAGCAGGGCGGCCAGATCCGCGACGGCGGGCGTTATGTCCAGGCAGTCGAATGAGTCGAGAAGGGAGCGGACTGCTGGCTCATCCTCATCCGATGCGCCTGCAAGCACTTCCGCACGTGTGATGACCGACCAGGTGGTTCGCCACAAATATGTCATATGAGTGATATGTTGTCAACAAATCGCGTCGCCGTCACGTCGCGCATCCGCGCCCCTGTCCGAGCGTCAGCCAGCAGTACAGCGGCCATGCATGGGCATGCGCGCAGTACAGCGGGAAGGGATGGAGGTA
Source organism: bacterium (assembly GCA_012514975.1). Classification (GTDB taxonomy): domain Bacteria; phylum Auribacterota; class UBA3054; order UBA3054; family JAAYZF01; genus JAAYZF01. The sequence continues at coordinate 2,366 of JAAYZF010000056.1, read as the reverse complement.
TGGATTGACCACCCCGCCATGCCGCATGAAATCAGAGGTTTCACGTGACGCATCCCTGGCCGCGCATGACGAGTCGAAACTGTCGCCCGCGGACCACATGCCGATCCACTGGTCCGGATAATCGCCCGCATGGCGCATCAGGCTCATGCGGCGCAGCGCCTCTTCCGCCGCACGCCGGTCGACGTGGCGGAGATTGGCGGCGAGCGGGCCGTTGAGCGCGAACCACACGCCGCCGTTCTCGCGCGAGCCGGGGGTCTCGCGTTGTCGCGCGCCTTTTTTCTCGCCATCCCACACGCGCCGCTTGATCTCGCGCCAGAGCCTCTTGCGCCGCGCGATGGGCACGTCGGCAAGGCCCAGCACGTACGGCTGCGGCTCGAGAAACAACTCGTCGAGCCCCATCGCCTCGCCGGCCGCATAGGCGCGCGGCACGAACGCCCTGCCCTTCCAGTCCGCCATGAAGGCTTTGAGAAGGCGGGTGCGGTAGTCCCTGATGGCGGCGACGAGCACGGGAAGCCGCCTGCGTGTCCGCGCGGAACACCTGCCCGGACGCAGCGTTTCGAGCGCGCGAAGCATGTCCTGCATGACGGCGAGCGCCATGGTTGTGTTCAAATGGCTTTCGCCGCCGAACACCTGGTGATAGCGAAGCCCCTTGAACCACAGATGATGCGCGCCGTCGTTCCAGTCGGCGTTCATCGTGCGGACAAGGCCGTGGGCGCCGGTGGCAACGCTGTCGCGCAGGTAGCGGAACCAGAGCTCGATGCGCTCGAACATCGTGCCGCTGCCGATCATGCCGTCAAACGGGACGGATTCATCGAGGAACGACGTGTCGCGATTCACGCGGAGGTATTCGGCGAGCGCCATGAACGCGTAGATCTGGCTGTCGCTCTTCTCATCGCCGCCACGCGGGAAGAAGCCGAGGCCTTCATCAGTGTGACGGATGCGGCCGTACACATCGGTATGCTTGGCAATGCAGCGTAGGATGCTGCGCGCGAGACCGGCGTCGTAGTGGCACAGCGGCAGGCAGTGCTGCAGATGATCGCGCGAGCATGCGGACACGCCGAGCGCGTATTCGTACACCGTGCCCTGAGGGATGTAGGTCTCCTGGTAGAACTCGTCCCAGGAGGCCATGGCGTGCAGCACGTACGCATGCCACTGCATTTCGAGCGCGAGCGCCCGGTCCCGGCCCTTGAATGCCGGGATGCGCGAGCGCCATTGCGCGCGGAAAGGGAATCCGTCGCCGGCGTTCGACAGGCGCCGCAGGAATTTCCTCCGCAGCCCCACGGGCCAGACGTAGCCGACAGCGATGCCGAACGTTCGTTTCTCCCCCGGGTCGAGCGAGGAGGAGAACCACGCGGAGAGGCGCGCACGGTCGTCCGTCACGCGTACCGCGTTCGCGTTGAAGGAAGTTCCGTGCCTGCCCGCACTGATCGAGAACACACGGAGACACAGCTCGGGTGGGAACCCGTCGGTCTGCGCCCGCTTGTCGCGCGCGGCGAACACGAGCGGTTGCTCCTCGTGCGGCTCGAACGACGCAGACACCGCACCCGCCCTGTGGCGATGGCACGTCACCGGGTAGCGCGCATGCACCCGTCCCGCCGGCTGATTGTGCCAGTTGGCAAGATCGTAGCACGCGTCGAGCCCTTCCTCGAGGCGGAAGCGATGAGCGGCGTCGCTCCCATTCTCGAGTTCGACGGTGATGAGGAGCGCGGGGATGCGGTCACGATGGTCGCGGGACGGCACCGTGGAAAGCGTGCGCGCGCAGCGGATGCCGCCGCCGAGATCATACTCGAAGCGGGCGAAGCCGCAGCCGAACAGCTTTCTCGCCGCGCGGGCCGCCGGGCTTTCCAGGCCAAGCAGGCCAACCGACCGCGTGTTGTCAATGCGGACGCGCGCATGGCATGCCCAACTGGCTGCTTCAGGCCCGCCACCGTAATTCAGCCGTGCGAACCCGCGTTCGCAGCTCATGAGCTGGTAGCCGCCGGACCCATGGGCAAAGGCCGTCAGACCGTAGTTGCCGAGAATGAACCATGGGTCGCCCGGCGGTTGTCCCGCGCCTGTCCTCGCGCCGGGCGTATGCACCGGCAGCCGGGCCGTCAGCTCGAACACGGGCATCCCGTGCGAATCCACTGACCACTCGCCGATCGAGCCTGCGGGGATGACCGCACTTTTCGTCTTCACTGTTCCGCGTGCCATACCGTCATGCCTTTGTGTGGGTGTGAAGACACAGTATAGCAAAACGCTCTTTTACCGGTATGTGAACACGGCCGACGCGACGCAGTCACTCCCCGCTGTCAACCGCACCCAGTGCGCGCTGTAGCCCTCAGGGAAATCGTGGACCACCGGCTTCCCCGGCGGAACAGTGAGCG